>JAZSCW010000051.1:0-27901 GCA_045530835.1 Lachnospiraceae bacterium
TTTATATATTAACAGTTCATTTCTGTACTGTCAATACTGTTTTACAAAAAACATTTCATTTTTGTACTGTTAGTGCTATACTATATGTGAATGCACGATTTACACCTATTGTTCTCGTGTAGAACTAAACAACGATTATACTTATAAGGAGCAGTTAAATGGGCGAAAATTTCACTAGCCGGGTAGGCTATCTGATTAGAAACTTTAGAATTGCATCTGATATGACACAAAAGGAATTAGCGGATAAATGCGGATTAAATGAATCCACCATCCGTAACTATGAACTTGGTAACAGATATCCTGATGCAGCAACACTATTGAATATAGCCAACAACCACAATGTCAGCTTTTATGCGTTATCTGATCCTGATGTTGCCAATATATTCAGCGCACTTCATGTGCTGTTTGATATTGAGTGGGCATACGGACTACGCCCTACTATGAAAGACGGGGAGTTAACTTTTAAATTTGAAGAACGTCTCTCATCCACCGGTCCCCGTCCGCAGGAAGACCTTGATAACTTCCGAAAGATGGTTGAGTACTGGGCACGCTTGCGAGACAAATTGGAAGATGGCGAAATAACAGAATCGGAATACTATCTTAAAGAGATTAAATTCCCGATGAATCCGGTCGAACCGGATAAAGGATACACGTTTTCGCTGAATCTTGATGATGACGACCAGTTAATGGCTCAGAATGAGAACGAAGATGAAGACGCAGAAGAAACTGCTGAATTGTTAAAAGACTTGTTTCCGGATTTCTCTTATGTGAAGAGAAAGCGGAAACCGAAGAAAGAATAGAATATTGGAGGTTTTATAATGGATAATAATATTTCTAATTTCATTAATTTAGACAAAAATACTTTAATGAATAAACTCGTCGAATTTCAGAACGCCTGCAAAGAAAATCGCGTTTTCCCTAGCTGTGATTATATACAAGCGTTTGAATTTTTTATGAACAATTTAGTAATAAAACTTCCTAAAGATTTTGTAATGTATCGAGCACGAATTTTTACTGATGACACTCTCGAAAAAGTAATTAACATACTCACTCAAATTAACCTTGCAAGAAACGAAAAAGATTTTGAAAATGTAAAACAGCAACACAAAATATTTGAAGAAGAATACAAATCAAGAATAAACAACGGATTCTTCGGATATGATGAAAAAAATTCGTTTATAAATCCAAATCCTAACACTATCAAAGCCGGGCGTTGTAACCATGAATTCGAGGCTTGTTTATACGCAGCAGAAGATCCCAACACAGCTATTAGCGAATTGAAGCCTTTGATAAAGGAAAAAATATCCGTAGCCAAAATTTCTGTTCAAGAAGAATTAAATTTAATTGACTTAACATTTTCATTTAACAGTGATGACAAAGATTTTAAAAACTTATTGGCACTACTATTTCTTACAAGTCCCACCGAAACCGAAAAAGATGCTTACCTGTTTACACAAGTTATATGTTCACTAGTAAAAAAACATGGCTATGATGGAATCAAATATTCAAGTTGCCAAAACATGCTTGCTTGTAATTATGCTATTTTTCGTTACGATAAGTGCAAGGCTGTTTCTAGTGACATATACACGGTAAACGGAATTACATATTCCTGTAAAAACGAAACTAATAATATAACACCAAAAAAAATATAATATTTTATTGTCATTTGATTGTCACACCAAAAAACAAGAGCCAAGAAACGCCGTAAATTCGGCATTTCTTGGCTCATTTGTATTATTCCCACTCAATTGTCGCAATCGGCTTCGGGCTCATGTCGTAGCATACACGACATACGCCATCAACTTCGTTCAAAATACGATTTGTAATTGTTTCAAGCACTTCCCAATCAATACGGGGAACACTGCAGTGCATAGCATCTACGGTATTCACGGCACCAATGATTACAGGCCAGTAATCGAGACGCTTGCCATCTTTCACACCCGTAGATGTGATATCGGGTACTACAGTGAAGAACTGCCAAATCTGAGAAGTAAGACCTGCTTTGTCAAATTCTTCACGAAGGATTGCATCTGATTCACGAAGTGCATGCAAACGGTCTCTTGTAATCGCACCGGTGCAACGCACACCAAGTCCCGGTCCGGGGAACGGCTGACGGTCAACCATTTCTGCGGGAAGACCAAGTGCCTTACCTACCGCACGAACTTCATCTTTGTAAAGCAATTTAACCGGCTCAACAAGACCTTCGAACTTGAAGTCCTCAGGAAGTCCGCCTACGTTGTGATGTGCCTTAACGCCATCACTCTCAAGAATATCAGGATAAATGGTTCCCTGTGCAAGGAAAGAAATTCCTTCCAACTTACCGGATTCTTCTTCGAATACACGAACGAATTCTTCACCGATAATTTTTCTCTTTTTCTCAGGTTCTGCAACACCCGCCAACTTATCCAAGAAACGGTCAGTTGCATCAATATATATAAGGTTAGCATCAAGCTTGTCACGGAAAATCTCGATAACCTGCTCGCTTTCACCTTTACGCATTAAACCATGGTTCACGTGCACACATACAAGCTGCTTTCCGATTGCCTTAATCAATAACGCTGCTACTACAGAACTGTCAACTCCACCAGAAAGTGCAAGCAACACCTTCTTATCTCCTACCTGAGCACGTACTGCTGCAACCTGCTCTTCGATAAACTTCTCCGCCAATGCAGGTGTTACAACACGCTCCATTGAATCCGGTCTCTTGTTTGAATCCATGGTTCTCCTCCTTATCGCTTTCGCGCTTTTTTTATGAAATATATTATAAAGAGGAGTTTTCTAAAAATCAATGCGAATCAGCCATTTTTTTCAGATTTGTAAAAATTACTAAAAAATCAAATATCAGGTAAAATTTTTCGTTATTTTGTAACTATTCCGATTCATGCAATCGAGCCCCAATTTTTTCATTACAGTTCAATCATTCCTCCACTCTCTATTCGGTTATTTGTGTTTTCAAAAAATACATATAGTAATCCACACAATGTCTTAATACATTCAGGCCACAAATAACCGAACGAATTATGTATTACTGTTTCTGAAGATATTTGTTTTTGGTTGCCAATCCACCACGGATATGACGCTGTGCTTTATTCACATCAAGCACCTTTCTTGCCTCTCTTGCAAGAGAAGGGTCAATGCTCTCCAACCGGGTTGTAAGATCTACATGGACACTGCTTTTGCTTATGCCGAATTTCTTGGCCGCCTGACGGACGGTTGCATTGTTTTCGATTATAAAATGCGCAATTTCGATGGCGCGTTCTTCAATATACTCTTTCAAAAAATCCACCCTGCAATACATTTTTTTACAATGTATGTCTGCCGGGTGGATTTTAGAACTCACATTATTCTTTAATCAATACAGCTTTGCTATTTAAAAACTCTTCAACCAAATCTTTCATTGCTGCCTGACGGATATATCCTTCGCCATACTCTTCCACAATCTGATTAGAAAGTTCATCTGAACCGCCAAGTTCTGCGATAACAGCATTATATGCTTCATCTGTAATTGTCATATTCTCAGCTTCAAAAATAGCCTGAATCATCAACTGGCTCTTTACAGTATCCTCTGCATGTATACGAAGCTCTGCCTCATATTCAGAGTCGGACACGCCAATGAAGTCTTTCCAAGTCATCTCTAAGCCCATCTGTGCGTAATACTGTAATGTCTGCTCATCTGAATATTTCTTGCGTCCCTTTAAAACCTTCATATAAGATTCAGGATACTTGTTAACGGATGTATTATTATATACATAAGTATAACCGTAATTCATCATCTCATTTACAACAGCTTCATCAATCAGGTGCTGGCGATATTCTTCCACTGTACTTGCAACATCTGAATAATTTTCTTTGATAAATTCATCTGTCAGTTCAGGAATTTCATAAAATCCGTTGATTGTAATAGCAAATACAGCTTCTTTACCATTCAGTTCCTCTTTGCCATAGTCTTCCGGGAAAGTCACATTGATATCAAAAGATTCACCAACTTTATGTCCTGCAATCTGCTGTTCGAAATCATCGATGTAACCGGCCTGGCCAAGTGTAATATCGGTTCCGCCGCCCTCAGTACTTCCGTTTTCAAACGGAACACCATCAATGGAACCAACATAATCCAAATTAATCTTATCGCCCATCTCAAGAACTCTATCGGACTCTGTTACATATACCGCTTTATTCAGGAGATCTCCTTCAATCTTCGCATCGATTTCTTCATCAGACATCCTAATATCTTCGTAATGTGCTTCAATCTTTGAATAATCAGGAAGAGTTACATATTCAGATGCAACAACACCTTCAATCTTACCGTCTGCGCTTAATCCTTTGCTATAATCATCTACTGATTTGGTTGTGATTACTGTTTCATAAACAATCCAGTATACGATACCTGCAAGAAATAAAAGTCCTGCAAGACATGCAATTGAAATGGAAAGTGTTTTTTTCATTTTTTGCTTACGAATTGCTTTTTCTCTTTTTATCCTCTGTAATTCTCTCTTTTTACTACTCATTTTTATTTTCCGTGCCTTTCCTAAAAATTACCATATCCTTATTGTTCCTGTGCATCTGCTTTTCGAATTTCTGCACGCTTGATTTTTCCGCCAAGCGTTTTAGGAAGTTCATCAACAAATTCCACAATTCTCGGATATTTATATGGTGCTGTTGCATGTTTTACATGATTTTGGAGTTCCTTCACCAATTCATCTGACGGGGTATATCCCTGTGCTAAAACGATGGTAGCTTTAACAACCTGTCCTCGAATCGGATCGGGCGCAGCGGTAATCGCACATTCTACAACCGCAGGATGCTCAATCAACGCACTTTCAACCTCGAAAGGTCCGATACGGTATCCGGAGCATTTAATTACGTCATCGTGTCTTCCTACAAACCAGTAATAACCATAGTTATCACGCCATGCAACATCTTTTAAATTATATTCACCGCTTCCAAGCGCCTCTTGCGTCATTTGCTCATCTTTATAATAGCCAACGAACAAACCAACCGGAGGATTCTCCTTCAAACCGGCGATTACAATCTCACCTTCTTCACCGTTCTCACAGTCCTTACCCTCAGCATTGATTAGATGAAGATCATAAATCGGTGAGGGTTTTCCAAGTGTTCCCGGTTTTGCTTCAAACCACTCATAGTTCGCAATCAGAACCGTACCTTCGGTCTGTCCGAAACCGGAAGCAATCTTCTTGCCGGTCAACTCTTCCCAACGGTTAAATACCTCAGGATTAAGCGGCTCGCCGGCCGTACACCACTGCTCTACAGAAGATAAATCATAATCTTCCACCTTCTCCTGTAACATGAAACGATACATGGTAGGAGGTGCGCAGAATGTGGTAAGTTTATATTTCTCAATCATTGCCAAAAGATTGGCAGGGATAAATTTGTCCATATCATATGCAAAAATCGTTGCACCGCAAATCCACTGTCCGTAAATTTTACCCCAACCGAATTTTGCCCAACCGGAATCGGATACACTCATATGAAGCTTATTTTCCTGAACGCGCTGCCAATATTTTGCCGTCACAATATGTCCCAAAGGATGCATGTAATTGTGACAAACCATTTTCGGCATTCCCGTTGTTCCGGAAGTAAAATAAATCTGCATAATATCCGTATTCTTCGTTGCTGCATCACCGACAGGTCTCTCAAATGTATCCGGATAAGTCTCGAATTCTTTGTTAAAAGGAATCCATCCTTCCTTCTCTACCCCGCCAACAATTGCAATGTGTTTAATACATTCCGCCTCTTTCTTTGCAAGCTCCATTTGCTCGCATACATATGCGTCATTTACACATACAAACATTTCTATATTTGCAGCATTCGCACGATATGCAATATCCTTCTTGGTCAACTGTAACGTTCCGGGAACCACAATGGCACCAAGCTTAATCAACGCGGTTGCACAAATCCAATACTCCCAACGTCTTCTCAGAATCAACATAACCACTGAGCCTTTGTGTACTCCGTAGTTTCGGAAGAAATTGGCAGCCTTATTGGATAATCTGCTCATTTCCTCAAAAGTAAAAGTAATCTCCTCACCGTGGTCATCACACCACAGGAGTGCTCTGTTCTCAGGTGCTTCTTTCGCCCATCCGTCTACAATATCAAAACCGAAATTGAAATTCTCCGGAATTGTTACGGTATAATTCTCTTTAAAATCCTTATAGGAATCAAACTGAATCCTTGGTAAATATTTCTCTAACATTTTTTTCTCCATTCCATGCTTTTATTCCGCAATCATGGTCAGGAAAGTAGCAGGTTCTGTTCCGCCGCATCTCTGTCCATGAGGGTAATTCGGGTTAAAATATATACTGTCGCCTTTTTCTAAAACAATCTCCTGGTCACCAAAGGTGACGACGACCGTACCTTCCAACACCAAGTTAAACTCTTCCCCTCTGTGGGACACAAGATCAACCTGTTTTTCCGATGGTTGCAACGTTACAAGAAACGGCTGCATGATTTCATTGTTAAAATGATACGCCAAATCCTTGAATTCATATCCGGGGTATCTGTCTGCTTTCTGCCCGTTTCCGCCGCGAACCACCTGATATGTTTTCAATTTCGCGGAAACACCGGTAAGTATTTCAGAAAAATCAACTTTATAAATTTTGGAAAGCTGATAAATCACATTAATGGGAATATCCTCGCCACTCTTTTCGTAGCTATCGTACAAATCAACAGAAATTCCCAATTTGGAAGCAATTTCTTCCCGACTGTAATCGCAGATTTCACGCAGTTCTTTGATTCGCATTGCAATTTCTCTGATCTCGTCCATACCGTACCTCTTTCTATCTGTCTTTTATTATACAGGAACCGCGGACACGTGCCGCGATTCCCGACCGGTTACTGTTTTTATGAATCCATACCAATCTGCAGTGCCTTTAAGTTTAATTCAAGCATTGCAGCTTTCTTAGCAGGGATTACCTTGCGGATACCTGCATCCAAAGCATCTTTGCTGCAGAAGCCAAGTTCTTTGAATAACTTTCCGATTAAAATGATGATAGCGCATCCTTTGATACCCTGCTCATCAGCAATTTTTGTTGCATCAATGTAGTATACATTAACATCTGTACGCTCAACCTTCTTCTCAATCATGGAGCTGTCTACCAGAATTGTACCACCGGGTACAACGGTATCAACAAACTTATCAAGTGAAGGAAGATTCATTGCAAATAAAACATCCGGCTGTGTTACAAGCGGAGAACCGATGGATTCTTCACTGATAACAACGCTACAGTTACAGGTACCGCCACGCATTTCGGGACCGTAAGACGGAAGCCATGAAATCTCTTTGCCATCCATCAGACCTGCATATGCAAGAGTCTTTCCTGCAAATAAAATACCCTGACCGCCAAAGCCTGCCAGTAAAACATTCAATGTCTTAGCCATTATTTCTCTTCTCCTTCCGTGATATCTTTGTATACGCCCAACGGATAGTAAGGAAGCATATTGTCACGAAGCCAGTTCATAGCTTCCTCCGGAGAAAGTCCCCAGTTGGTAGGGCAGGTGGAAACAACTTCAATGATGGAGTATCCACGTTTGTTAATCTGATTCTCGAAACCTTTTCTGATTGCCTTCTTAGCAATGTTAACATTCTTAACGCTGTCTACGGTAACACGCTGAGCAAGCGCAGTTCCGTCAAGTGTAGAAAGTAACTCACAGACACGAATCGGGAAACCTGCTGTTGAAGTATCACGACCGTAAGGTGTTGTCTGTGTTACCTGACCGGGAAGAGATGTCGGTGCCATCTGTCCGCCTGTCATACCATAAATAGCATTGTTGATAAAGATAACGGTAATGTTCTCACCTCTTGTTGCAGCATGTACAGTCTCTGCCATACCGATTGCTGCAAGGTCACCATCACCCTGATATGTAAAAATAACGTTGTCCGGAAGAGCTCTCTTTAAACCGGTTGCAACTGCAGGTGCACGGCCATGTGCTGCCTGTACCATATCACAATCAAAATAATTGTAGCTGAATACGGAGCATCCTACGGAAGCAACACCAACGGTCTGTCCTACTACTCCCATTTCTTCTAAAACTTCTGCAACCAGACGATGTACAATACCGTGTGTACATCCCGGGCAGTAATGAAAAGGCACATCTGTCAATGCCTTGGTTTTCTCAAATACGACTGCCATGATTACATCTCCTTTCCTGCAAGTGCGCGAATCTGGTCAAGTACCTCTGCGGGTGTAGGAATCACACCACCGGTACGACCGAAGAATTCTACATCCTTGCGACCGTTTACTACAAGACGGACATCATCTACCATCTGACCCATATTCATCTCTACGCAAAGATACTTCTTGGTATTTGCTACAGATTTCTCAATGGTCTTATCCGGGAACGGCCAAAGTGTGATAGGACGAATCATACCAACCTTGATACCTTCTTCTCTTGCCTTAATAATTGCACTTCTTGCAACACGTGAAGATGCACCGAAAGCAACAACAACATACTCAGCATCATCCATCATGAACTCCTCGGCACGCTGTTCTTCTTCCTTGATCTTCGCATATCTTTCATAACGCTCTTTTACAAGATCTTCCAACTCCTCCGGCTGGATGTAAAGAGAGTTAATAATATTTTTCTTTCTCTTATTCTGATGTCCGTTGGTTGCCCATGACTTATCTGCTGCTGCAGTTTCTTTCTTTTCGGGGAACTCAACCGGCTCCATCATCTGTCCGAGCATACCATCAGAGAGAATCATTGCAGGAACTCTGTACTTCTCACCAACTTCGTAAGCGAGGGGAACGAAATCAACCATCTCCTGAATGGTGGAAGGTGCAAGTACGAATAACTGGAAATCACCATGTCCAAGAGCCTTGGTTGCCTGCCAGTAATCAGACTGTGAAGGCTGGATACCGCCAAGACCGGGGCCGCCTCTCTGTACGTTAATAATAAGTGCGGGCAAATCGGAACCTGCTATGTAAGATACACCTTCTGACTTCAAGCTCACACCCGGTGAACTGGAAGATGTCATGGCACGTACACCTGCGGAAGTTGCTCCAAGTACCATGTTGATTGCCGCTACTTCTGATTCAGCCTGTAAAAATACGCCACCCTCTTTGGGTAAACGCTTAGACATATATGCCGCAATTTCTGTCTGCGGAGTAATGGGATAACCGAAGTAATGCTTGCAGCCGCACTGAATCGCTGCTTCTGCTAACGCTTCGTTTCCTTTCATTAAAACCTTTTCTGCCATTTTTTTCTCTCCTTTAATTATCTTTCTACTGTAATTGCTACATCCGGGCACATAATTGCACAAGATGCACAACCAATACACTGAGATTCGTCAGTCAGCGTGGAAGGATGATATCCTTTCGCGTTAATTCGATCCTTAGCAAGGACAAGAATTTTCTTTGGACATGCATTTACACACAATCCACAACCCTTGCAAAGTGCTTCGTTCACTGTAATCTTTGCCATGTTGATTTCCTCACTTTCTCTAAGCTTATGTTAATCTTCCATGTGGAAATGTTAACTTACAACATTATATATTCTACATCCGAAAACTATGTTGTTACATTGAATCTAAAACTCCGTCTCCCAAGGAGCACGCACATAAATATCCACCGGATACCATTTGCGCTCCGCGTTTTGCTCCATCCTCTCCTGCACACCATCCTGTGCAGCAACAAATTTCGGTATCGTTGTTGCCACCAGGGGCAACCCGGTCAATGCAACCGTCTCATCTACAAAAGAAAACGCTTTTTCTTTGGTTTCCCACACCGTTTCCTGTTTCAAATGGGAATTATCTACAATACCGCTTGCCTTGCAACGGGAAGCGCTTTCAATCTCTCTAAGTATTTCGACAGCCTCCTCGGCCGTTGCTGTCAGATTACGATAATGATTAATGACATATAAAAGCTCATAATTTACATTGGCCAACTGGTTAAAATAGCGACCCAAAACCACAGAACCGGCATCATCGCCTCCAACATCCATTACCACATCGGCATCCGTCGAAAAAATCAGATTCAAATTCATCGGCAATGCCGGTGTTTCTACATTCGTATTGGCATACAAAGGTGCAATAACCTCAATCCCCATCTCTTCAAGCATCTCCTTATAACCGGAAGATAAGAAATACGGATTCACCAAATCCAGATCCAGAAGCATTACCTTACGTCCCATACGGGCGCGTTCAATCGCAAGATTCATGGAAAAATTACTTTTTCCGCAGCCGTAATGACCACAGATAATATAGAATTTTCTTTCCTGACTCACGATGTCACTTCCTTCCTTGTTAATATTTCAATTTATCAATAATAACATAGCCATTTTCAGAAATCAACCGAAAAACCGACACTGAATATGATTTATTGCAAAAAATGCATCCTCAGACAACACGTCTTACTGCGAGTATGCTTCGATATGTAGCCTTGGAAATCTTAATTCCGGTCTTTGCCGAACTTGCATGAACAATCAGTCCCTGACCGACATAAAGTCCCACATGTCCGGAATAGCAGATAATATCTCCCGGCTGTGCATCCTCATATGCTACACCTACACCACAGCTTCTTTGTGAATAGGATGTACGCGGAATACTGATTCCGAAATTCTTATACACCGACATAGTGAAACCGGAGCAGTCCGTTCCCTCTGTCAACGATGTACCGCCTGCCTTGTATGGATTACCAAGAAACTGAATTGCATAAAGAGCAACCTGTTTTCCTGCCTCACTTCCGTATGAACCCGTAATCACCGACGGATCCAACTCATATTCGGAACCGGTATACTTCTTTCCGCCACCGGAGCCTTCCCCGTTTCCGCCACCGTTTTTTTCCTGTTCGGCTTTTTTACGTGCTTCTTCCTTCTGTTTCTCAAGCTTCTTTATTTCTTCATTCTGTTTTTTGATTTTTTTCGCATATTCTTTGGCCTGTTTCTGAGCCTCGCTTATTTTGGACTCATATTCCGCCGAAACAGCCTTCAACTCTCCGAGCACACTTTCAAGCTCCTGCTTTTCGAGCTCACACTCGTCCTTGGCACCAATCAGTTCGGCTTCTTCCACTTCCAGGCTTTCCTTCAATTCAATTACCGCATTCTTGGCATTTACATAATCATCCAAAAGCTGTGTGTCATGCTTATATACCTGCTCCACGTATTCCATGCGGGTCAGAAACTGCTGCAGATTCTGAGATTCTATCAGCATCTGTATGTAAGATGTATTGCCTGTTTCATACATCACCTGCAAACGTTCCTTCGTCTGCTCATATTGTTCATTCTCATGCACAATCGCAGCTTCCAATTCTACCTTTGCAGCCGCAATCTCTTCTTCCTTCGCACGAATATCCCCCTCTAAAACTTCAATACCTGACATAAGTTCCACAACAGCCATGCTAATCGCTTCGATTTCGGCCAGAACTCCCGCCTGCTCTCCTTCCAAAGAGTCAATCTCTTCGTTAATTTCAGAAAGTTCCTCCTTGTTTTTTTCCATATCTTCTTTGACATCTTCAACTTTCTTGTCTATATCCCCGGAGGATGTTGCCAAAACATTATTACTGAACAAAATGCATGAAAGCATTAGCACCAAAGCAATCCGTTTCACTTTTTGATACATAATACATTCCCCCTTCCTTTTCAAGAACAATGAATCTCTTATATCCCATAGTCCTTTTTATTATACAACATGAAACGACACGATACAATAAATTTTTACAGGCAAGAATTTCATGCGCATCTTGCCATTTCAGAAAAAGGATGATAAAATATTTTTTGCATGACTAATATAAGGAGGTAGCAAATGAGCAGTTTTATTTTACTTGCAACCAGCATGAAATGGATTCCATGGGTTTGTGCCCTTGCCGGCCTTATTCTTGCACTCGTTGTCCTTTACTTCCTCGGACGCAAAATGCAGAAGAAACAGGACGAGCAGCAAAAGCTTATGGAAACACATAAACAATCCATGAATATGCTCATCATTGATAAAAAGAAAGTGCGTTTTAAAGATGCAGGTTTTCCCCAGTCAGTAATCGACCAGACTCCCAAGATGGCTCGACGTATGAAAGTATATGCCGTCAAAGTTAAAGTCGGACCGCAGCTGACCACTCTGATTTGCGATGAGAAGGTTTTTGACACCATCCCCGTTAAGAAGGAAGTGAAAGCGGTTGTCAGTGGTTTATATATTTTGAGCGTAAAAGGATTGCACGGCAAGACCGAACTTGAGCCGCCCAAGAAAAAGGGATTTTTCAAGCGTTCTATCGAAAAGCTTCAGGAAAAAGCCGGTGCTAAGCCGATAAAATAAGAGAATCCTGAATGTGTGAAGCACATTCACAAGCGCGAAAGCATTATAACAAAAGAGGTTGTCATTCGTTGAAATGACAACCTCTTTACTATTCTATTTATAACGGCAAGCCCATAATAATTTCATCTGCATTCTTTCCAACTCCGTCAACTTCACCATTCTCTGTTTTATGAATGTAGCCGACCACACCATCTTCTCCTTCTATCTTCATCCATTCCTTCAAATCAGATTCCAAGAAAAATACGTTCTGTGCATTCAATTTAATCCTCTCTGAATCCACATTCCTGTCTTTGAATATCAGTATATCTTCCGTTAATTTATAAGGCCCCCCATATTTATATTCATCCTCGGCATCTACTTCATACATTTCCTGTTCAACCAGTTGGATTTTCTTTTCTTCATAAGAATAAACATATTCCGCATTCACCTCACATGTAAAAAAGACATCCGTAACTATTGACGTATGAAACACGCCATCAAACCCGACAAGAATCATGTTTTCCTGCTCATTTTCCTTTGTAAATTCATAAGGAACATATCCTATACAATTCAACCCCCCATCATATGTATAAAAATATATCTCACTTCTATATTTATCTCCAACAGTGTCCACAGCAATTTCCAATCCCGGTCTATTCTCATCAATGTCAGTAAGATAGTATCCCCTTATACCCAGCCATCCGTATTCTTCTTCAGATATCACCTGTTGGTTTATTGTAAACTCAACCTTATCACTTTCATCACCTTCCGTATAACGCAGGCAGAAACCTTCCTTCTCCCCATCTCCGTCAAGGTCATAAGAATATTCTTTCCCGAAAGCCAGTCTATCCGCATCTCTTTCTTTTTCGGGATATTCGTTTTCGCGCACACGCAATTTATCTATATTTTTTCTCTCAACTTCAGATAACATATTTTCATCAAAATCTGCTTCTTCAATTGACGGATTATACCAACTATACTTCGAAAAAAATTCATAATAAAATTGATCCTCAAACTTTAATCCGTGTCGGGCATAAATTTCATTTACAGCTCTTTCAAATTGATATATATACATTTCATCAATTACCTCATCCGGTATTTCCTTCACATGGCTCATAGGGAGAGTATATTCGCTTACATTCATATGCACACCTTCTGCATTAATATGAATTTTGTCCTTCATATCGAAATAACTTCGAAGCATATCTAAATAATCCCAATAAAGTTCTTCATCCTCTATTTCCGGGTCCTCTTCGTCACTCGTGAAATGATAAAAATATTCGTCCGAATAAGCAATCGCATTAAACATCAGACCGTTAACCATATTATCCGATTTGACTACAGCAAACAACAAACAATCCATACCTTCCTTTTCTCTAATCTCTTTATGATAGAAGGCAATCCGTTCTTCGCTCTTTTCCACAATACACTTATCATAATATTCTTTCGAAACAGTAACTTCAATCTCTCCATTTGAACAGACGATTTCTTCCTCACTGTCTTCTTCCACACTGTCTTCTTCCATAGTCTCATACGTGTATTCATCATTCTCCGATGTTTCAGGCAATACAGGTTTTTGGCACGCAGCAAACAGCAACATCATTCCGATTCCAACCAATATAATTTTCTTCATTTCCATTCTCCTCGCTTTTACATCTTATCTATTTCCCCATAAAACATAAAAGACTGTACACCGCCAAAAGGGTGGACAATCTTCTATGCAATATTTCATTTCACCAATCCAAACTGCAACAAGGTATAGTACACCAGAATCATAATCAGGAAAATCGGCGCAATATACTTAATCATTACACGGTAAATCATGCGACGTCCGAAACGTTCTCCGTTTTTGGTGATTTCACCTTCCAAAACCTCTTTCTTAATACACCAGCCCCCAAGAATACATGTACAAAGCGCTACAATTGGCATCAATATACTGTTGGAAAGATAATCGAAGAAAGTTAAAATATCCATTCCCAATACTTTGATGCTGCTCCAGAGCCCGAATCCAAGTGCCGAAGGCAATCCCAAAACAATTGCAGAACCCGTTGTAATAAGAACTGCTGCAATTCTTGATACATGAAGCTTATCCATCAAAATGGAAACAATTGCTTCCATTATAGAGATGGAACTTGTCAAAGCTGCAAGAAGCACCAGCACAAAGAACAACGCACCGATTACATTTCCAAACGGCATATCTGCAAATACCTGCGGAAGTGTTTCAAACATAAGCCCGGGACCTGCTGTTGTCACACCGCCGTTGCAAATATACACAACCGGAACAATCATAAAGCCGGACAGCAACGCCACTGCCGTATCAAACAACTCGATGTAATTCACACAGTTGTTCAAATCAATATCATCTTTTACATAAGAACCATAAGAAACCATAATTCCCATTGCAATACTCATGGAGAAGAACAACTGCCCCATCGCAGCACAAACCGTGCCGACCGAGAGATTCGAAATATCCGGCAAAAGATAATACTTGATTCCTTCCCATGCATTGGGCAAAGTGCAAATATATATACAAATCGCGATGGTAAGCAATAACAGCACCGGCATCAACACCTTACTTACACGTTCAATACCGGACTGAACTCCACCGATTACCACACCGAGTGTAAGTGCAAGGAAAATCATAAAAAACACTATCGGGGAAACATTTCCGGAGATGAAATTACCAAAATATGCGCTGTCTGCCGCAGCCGCTCCTTCGCCTGTAAAATAAGTAAACATATACTTTAGTACCCAGCCGCCGATTACACAATAATACGGTAGAATTATAATCGGCACCGCCGCCGCAAGATAGCCCAGGAATCCAAACTTTTTGTGAAGGATCTTATATGCTTCAATAGAACTCTTCTTGGTTTTACGACCGATTGTAAGTTCAAGTAAAAGCAGTGAAAAACCGAATGTCACTACCAAAATGATATATACTGCAATAAAAATACCGCCACCGTGCTGTGCCGCAAGGTAGGGGAATCTCCACAGATTACCCAAACCTACCGCACTTCCTGCCGCCGCAAGGACAAAACCTATTTTACCGGAAAAACTACCTCTCTTTTCTTTCATGCTATCATGAAACTCCTTCCTTCATCTATACGTACTTCGCTTCAATTTTCATCGTACATTCCTGAACAAAATCACCTATGGAAAGTGTATAATCAAATTCCGTATGAAACGCACAAACATCATCATTATACCCGATTCTGCCGCCTGACGCAACAAAAGGTATTTCTCCCTGCACCGTTTTGTATCCAAAGGTCCGCACCTTACCCGGAACAAATTCCATATCCGCTTCCACAGCGCCCCGCTTGGATACCCTAACACATTCCCTATTTACACTGACACAATTTGAAACCGTTCCGTCCTCTGTCTCTTCGTTGTATGTAAGTAAATATGTCTCATCTGTTTTTTCACAGAAACCAAGAGTTTCACTCTTTGTTGTAAGTGATTCTCCGTCTATCGTCTGAATGCCTGTAACAGTTATTCTGGCCTGTTTTTTCATAGTATTCTGATTCTCCTCTTTTTCATCTTCCGATGCATTCGTAAGCCATTCCCAAAAAGCACTTTTGACTCTGATTTGTGAAGGGTCTGCCTGTAATAATTCCTGATAGAGGGATTCCTTTCTTTCCTCTGAAAGTTCAATGATTTTCCCCTGTTCATCCACGATTTTGCAGGAATCCTCCGTAATTGCCAATTCCGGAAAAATAACTGCCCACCAAAGCAAAATCACCACGCAAGAGGGCACCCACCAATTTATCTTCATCATTCATAACCTCCTTTTGCCAGATATTTCCATCTGTCATCAGAGATTATATCCTGTTTTCGCACCCTTTATTCAGGTTGGTAAAATCCTGCCACAAAAACCTGCCCCGCAAGCGCTCTATCCCGTATCGCTCCGGCACACTTGTCTGCTGCGTTTCGTTCTTCAAAAAGACCAAACACGCTCGACCCGCTACCACTCATCAAAGCATTTAATGCACCATGCGACTTCATAAGTTCTTTCAGTTCTTGAATTTCGGGATGTACGGTTACCGTCACATTTTCAAGCACATTTTCCATATGTGCGGCTACCGCCTTCAAATCACCCGCTTTAATGCTTTCCACCATTCCATCTGTATCCGGATGATATTTTAACTCATTGGCATGGAGATTCTCGTAAACATATTTGGTTGAAACATCAAAATCAGGCTTAGCAACCACCAAAACACATTCCGGCATAGGCGGAAGGGGCGTCAGTTTCTCTCCGATTCCCTCCGCGAGCATGGTACCGCCCAGCACACAGTACGGCACATCCGCACCAAGCTTCACACCCAATTCACAAAGCTGTTTTTTCGTTGCATGTAACTCAAATAATTCATTCATGCCATGCAAAGTTGCGGCAGCATCAGCACTTCCGCCCGCCATACCTGCAGCCATGGGAATCTGCTTGGAAAGATGTATTGCAACGCCTTCCTTCAAATCATAAGTTTCCTGCATCAGGCGTGCCGCCCGATATACAATATTTCCTTCGTCACAGGGAAGCAGTCCGGTATCACAGGTCAGCTCGATTCCTTTTTCAATTTTGGAAATATCCAATGTATCATATATATCTACCGTCTGCATAATCATACGCAGTTCATGATAACCGTCTTCACGTCGACGCAACACATCAAGTACCGGATTAATTTTGGCATATGCTCTTTTTTGAATACGTTCCATCCTTCCACTCCTTTCTCGTGCACAACATAACTATTTTACTTCATCAAGCACATTCTGACAAGGCTTCCGGCGTTTTCATAAATGTATAAAATGAAGAAAAATGTTCAAACTACAATGTAGCACTCTTTGTTCTATCACTCTCTATTCCCTGTGCAAAAAATTATAATTATCCATAAACCATTTCCTGAATTACAGCAGAAAGGAGTATCCACATGAAACGTTACGAGCGAATCCGTAACCTGCGTGAAGATGCAGATTTATCGCAGGCTGAACTAGGCAGACTTCTGCATGTCTCACAACGTGCCTATTCTTATTATGAAATCGGAAAACGTGGAATCCCTGTTGAAATTCTGATTGAGCTGGCAGATATCTACAAGGTTAACATCGATTACCTCGTAGGACGAACCGATGTTAAAAATCCACTTCCGCCCTCCAAAAACGATTCCGAGTAAAATTTCTTTCAAAACAAAAAGAAAATCCTTAGGTTCATTCAAATCCCCATTAATTTTTTCTAATAAACGCCGATATAAATGATAGAAGCATGAAATTCTCGCTAAAACAGGCGAGAACCAGCAGTTTAAGATACCAAGGAGGGATCGATATGAGTGTAAACGGAATTACAGCCGCATCGGAAGCCGGCTATGTAGCCTACCAGACCGGTGCAACCAAAACAAATGACAAAACAACAGAACCCAAAGCAGCTGCCTCGCAGGAAGCTGCAGCAGTATATGAACCAAGCAAAGAAGTTCCCGGACAAAAGGTTGTGAACCCGGAACTGGTTAGTTATTTGAAGTCAGAGAGCGCAGCCCGTGTTGAACAACTTCGCCAGCTTGTCAGTCAGTTGATTTGCGGACAAGGCAAAGCAATCGGCACCGCCGATGAAATGTGGAAATTCCTCGCAAGCGGTGATTTCACCGTAGACCCTGCTACCAAGGCTCAGGCACAGGCCGACATTGCAGAAGACGGTTACTGGGGTGTGGAAGCTACTTCTGACAGAATTGTCGACTTTGCAGTTGCACTTGCCGGAAATGATCCTGATAAACTGGAAGAAATGAGGGCAGCTTTCGAGAAAGGCTTCAAACAGGCTACCGAAACCTGGGGCGGCGAACTGCCGGACATCAGCCAGAGAACGTATGATGCGGTTCAGAAGAAATTCGACAAATTAACCGGCAAAACAAATGAAACATCTGAAACAGAGGCATAAAAATTATTTATATGGAGCGCTGAAAACTCCTTCAAAAATGGCACCGGATACTTACCTTCCGGTGCCATTTTTATAAAGTTATGGATATTGGACTGCAGCAGCACACAGGCTCAATTGAAAGAAAACCTTCATACTTTCCGGATTCTTTGCATATCTTATGATAACACAACAGAGGGTTCATCCCCATATTCGGAAAGGAGTATTTTATGGAATGCATTACACAAAACATACATATGGATGTTCTACGTTGTAAGATAGAATCTCAATTCACGCTCGAACAGGACTGTAACGTGGCCGATTCCAAGCCGGATCTTACACATATTCTGCTTTCGGACGGTTTTGTTAAATTAGAGGAGGTCCGTCCGGGAAACGGCGAAGTCACACTACGCGGAAAACTTCACTACCGACTCGTATATTCTTCCGAAGATTGTTTCGGTTCGTTAAACTGCCTACAGGGAAAAATTCCCTTTGAAGAGTGTCTCCATATCAACGACCTAACCGTAGCTGACAATCCGCAGATTTCCATCGAACTCGAACAGCTGCAAATTCACTCCATCAATTCCCGCAAGATTAACGTAAGAGCACTACTCCTCGTGAACGGTCTTGTAGAAGACATCGCGGATGCACCGCTTTGTCATAATATCGAAGACTGCAAGGAAGAAACACAGCTTCACCATTGTAACCACAATGTATTAAATCTTTGCGTTATGAAAAAAGATATCTGTCGCATCCGCGAAGAGGCCAAACTCACCTCCTCCATGCCGGAAATGCAGGAAATCCTCTGGGAACAGACACAGGTTTGCAATCTTTCCTTTCACCCTTATGAAGATAAATTACTGATTAAAGGTGAACTCTCACTCCTCATTCTTTACATTGCGCGGGATGAACGTGAAAGCATTGAATGCTTCGAAACATTGCTTCCGTTCCAAAGCACTTTGGAGTGTACGGGTTGCAAAGACGGAGTAATTGAGCATATTACCTATTCTATCTCTCAAAAAAATTACGAAATCCTTCCGGACATAGACGGAATGGAACGGATTGTCAGCATAGATTTGGTTCTTGATTTGAGCATGAAACTCTACGAGGACCTTTCTCTCTCACTGATTGATGACCTGTATGGAATACAATCCGAATTACTTCCGACATTTACCTCTTACCCTGTCAAAAAACTCGTGACAAATACTTCTGCAAAGATGCGTTTGGAAAAAGATTTTTCCATGAATCATACAGACAATATTCTACAGGTAAAATGTACCAAAGCGCTCCTTTGTCTGCAGCACTGCACACCCTGCTCCGAAGGGCTTGAAATGGAAGGCTATTTCGCACTCCAGATTCTTACCGTAACGGATGATGACAGATTCCCCTACCGGATTCAGAAAACGGAAATTCCCTTTTCTTATTGTGTCAGCGTCACAGGCCCCTTTGAACAAATGCTTTTTGAAATCAGTGCAAACCTTGAATCCTGTCAGGTAACTCCGACTTCAGGCGAAACCTTCACCATGAAATGTCAGGCTTCCTTTGATGTCTTTGCCTACCGCGAAGAAGAACTCTCCTCTCTCTCTGAAGTAAGCGTTGCACCTTATTCGAGACAGGTTTCTGACCAACTGGCAGGCATCAGCGTTTATTACGTTTCCGAAGGCTCCACGCTTTGGGAAATCGGCAAAGATTCCCTTACCCCGTTACAAAAAATCAGGGATTTAAATGCTCTTTCTTCAGATACCCTTATCCCGGGACAGAAGCTTCTTATTATGCGATAAAACAACAATATTTTAAGTCTCGAGAAATTCCTATGATGTAAAAAACTATGGAAAACAATTACGTTTTCCATAGTTTTTTCATACGATAAAATCTTCTGTTTATTCTTCCACCGGGATACACGAAAAATCAATTTCATAATGGTCAGATACTTCAACAATTTTCACTTTGATGGTATCCCCCTCGTTAATATAGCTGTACTGATTATCTTCATCACACATTACATATTTGCCCAAGGAATCATCCCATTCCACAAGAGCCACATATACATTTTTCTTATGTTCCAGATCCGGTTCTTTGGAAATGATGCCGTAACTCTGAAACTCTGCAACCACAATCATTGTTTTGCCGACCACATCTTCTCCATTAAGAAATGCATCTACCGCCTCAAACTGATTTGCATAATCCGCAGTCAATTTTTCTTTCACATTACATCCGCATAATGTAAACAATCCTACGGCAATGATTATTGCCGCCAACCATCTTTTTTCCCGTTTCATTGTTTTTCCCCTTTTTATCTTTTTTATTTTACACAGCCAATCAATTCGTTGATATCTTCGATTTCATAACGGCGCATGTAACTTTCAATTCCTTTTACAATCTCGGAAGTTGCATAAGGATTCACAAAATTCATCGCACCGACGCTGACTGCAGTCGCACCTGCAAGCATGAACTCAATTGCATCCTCAGCAGTAGCAATTCCGCCCATTCCGATGACGGGAATCTTTACTGCATTTGCCACCTGGTATACCATACGTACCGCAACGGGTTTAATTGCAGGACCGGAAAGACCGCCTGTTTTATTCGCAAGAGCAAACGCACGGCGATGGATATCAATCTTCATACCGGTAATGGTATTGATCAAAGAGACTGCATCCGCGCCGCCTGCTTCGGCAGCTCTTGCCATCTCTGTAATATCGGTCACATTCGGACTTAACTTCATGATAACCGGCTGTTTGGCAACTTTTTTGATACGGCTTGTGATATCTTCCAGACAGTCTGCTCTTTGGCCGAATGCAATTGCTCCTTCTTTGACATTGGGGCAGGAAACGTTGATTTCAAGCATGTCCACGTTCGTATCGCCAAGTCGTTCTACGGTTTCGAGATAATCCTCCACCGTCTTACCGCAGACATTTACGATTACCTTTGTATCATATTTGGCAAGGAACGGCAAATCTCTTTCGATAAATACATCTATGCCGGGGTTCTGTAAGCCGATGGCATTCAACATTCCGCCGTAGGTTTCCGCTACACGCGGGGTAGGATTTCCGGGCCAGGGAACATTGGCTACACCTTTTGTAACAACTGCGCCCAATTCATTCAAATCAACAAACTGACTGTATTCCATACCGGAACCAAATGTACCGGAAGCTGTCATAACAGGATTTTTAAAAGTTACACCTGCAATAGTTACCTGAGTATTCATTAAATGTCCACCTCCCTTGCATCAAATACGGGGCCTTCTGTACAAATTCTTGTATTATTCACGTGTGAATGATGATCCTTATGCGTGGTTTTGCATACACAGCCAAGGCATGCTCCTACACCACAGGCCATACGTTCTTCCAGTGAAATATACGCAACAATATCATTTTCTTCAGCATACTTCTTAATCGCACGAAGCATCGGCATCGGTCCGCATGCCATGATGATATCCGGCTTTAATGTCGTGGTTGCAAGTGCATTCATAACATTTCCCTTACATCCCACACTGCCGTCCTCGGTCGCAATATACACCGAACCGTAAGGTAAAAATTCATCTGACAAAAAGGTTTCTGCATCTCGATATCCGAGGAAAATGTGCTTGTCTGCATCCTTAATTGCTTTGGCTACGCCAAGCATGGGAGGAATACCGATTCCGCCACCCATAATAAGCACTGTTTTTCCGCTCACTTCTTCAATCGGAAATCCGTTTCCGAGATTCGCAAGAATCTTAACATCATCCTTCTCCTGATAGCCGGAGAATTCCCTGGTTCCTTCTCCTGCCACTCTGTATACAATTCTTAAAACAGAATTCTCACTGTCCGCCTCACAGATACTGATCGGACGTGCAAGAAGATGGGATGCATCTTTTGGATACACGCCGATAAACTGTCCCGGTCTTGCTGCTTTTGCCGCCGGTGTTTTGATACGGCAATCATAAATTCCCGTAGCAAGCTTTGTCTGACTGTACACTACGGCAGTCTCTTTTTTACGATAAAACATGTCGCTCCTCCTTTTATTTCACTAAGCTGAATGCTATTTTTCCTTTACAAACGGTATAATGGATTCTTCCCGTCATCTCTTCGCCGATAAAAGGTGAGTTGGAAGATTTGGAAGCAAATCCTTCCACCACCCATTTTTCATCCGGATCCACCAGCACGATATCCGCACTTTTCCCAACGCTGACATCGCCGTAAGGAAGATGGTACATTGCCGCCGGGCCAACCGTAAACTTATCCACCATTTCGGCAAACGGCATTCCGTTCTCCTTCACCAGGACACGATTGGCAATTGCAAACGCCGTTTCCAGTCCAAGCATGCCGCTGGGCGCCTGTGTTATATCTTTGGCCTTTTCCTCGGGCGCATGCGGCGCATGGTCTGTTGCAATGATATCAATTGTGCCGTCTTTTAATCCCGCAAGGATCGCCTGACGGTCTTCTTCCGTACGAATCGGCGGATTCACCTTCGCAAGTGTTCCCTTGTCAATCACAGCCTGCTCCGTGAGCGCAATATGATGCGGTGTTGCTTCGGCATGTACGCGGTTGCCCGGAACCGCCTTCGCCTTGCGAACAAGCTCCACACCTTCTTTGGTACTGATATGCTGGATATTCACAATTGCACCCGTTTCAAGTGCAATCGCAAGGTCTCTTTCAATCATGGTAATTTCAGCTTCACGCGGAGAACCGCCAATCTGATAAAATTCTGAAGCCGCGCCACGATTCACACCGTTATTGGTAATCAGCGCCGGATCTTCTTCGTGGAGACTTACCGGCACATTATATTCTGCTGCCGTCATAAAAACCTCGCGCAAAAGAGCTTCATCCATAATCGGAATTCCGTCGTCCGTAAGCCCCACGGCACCTGCAGCAAGAAGCGCCTTCACGTCTGTCTTTTCCTGTCCTTTCAGACCTTTCGTCACTGCCGCACAGGAAAGCACACGAATCTCACAGCTTTCTCCTTTTTTCAAACATTCCGTAAGCGTCTCCACATTATCAATAGCCGGCGATGTGTTACACATCATGATAACAGTTGTATAGCCGCCTGCCGCAGCCGCTTTAGAGCCACTCTCAATATCTTCCTTGTAGGTAAAACCGGGATCCCTGAAGTGCGTGTGCACATCTATCAATCCGGGAATTGCCGTCAACCCCATTGCATCAATCACTTCCGCACCTGATGGTATTTCACACACACCTTGTGCCTTTTCCATTTTGCTGATGATGCCGTTTTCCATGTAAATGTCCACATCCCCTTCAAACTCTGTCGCGGGATTCACCAAATGTGCATTTTTGATAATCAGCATTCGTATTTCCTCTTTTCCTGCACTGCCTTGAAAAGAAGCGACAGTACATTTTTATTCAAATACAATCGGATCGTTTCTGATTTCGGTGCGTAACACCAGATAGGGATATGACGCAACCTTCTTAGCAGCCTCTTCATGCTCCGGTCCGATTAAGGTTGTATCTAACAGAATATATTCCTCATACAACCCCAGTTCCTTTACCTGAATACTGTATCCGCCCGACTCCTGCTGCCCGTAGCCGACACACAGATAAAGATACTCTCCATCTTCGTAAGTAATGCGGAATTCTTCTTTTTTACGTACCTCAAGTTCATCCAAAAGCGGCGTCGGAATATTTTCCTTAGCCAACACCGTATAGACCAACTCTTGCAATTTCACGTCATCTTCGCCGTTTTTACATCCTGCAGGGACGAGAAAAAGAAGAAGGCATACCGCACCCAATAACTGCTTTGTTAATCTTTTTACCTGATACATCATCGTAAACCTCTGTTACTTTTTTGTATCAGAATATTCGCTTTTAGTAAAAGATATAACCGATTGAAGTAATATTTTCTGCAAGGGACTTGCTCTTTTTACCGTTATACTTCATAAAATGTTTGGTTCCGTCAACGTCAGCCACATAATAAACTGCTTTGCCGCTGACTGCGATAACCTTGCCGTCTGCAACTTCTCCGATTACTTTCGCTTCCTTGCCGTCGTGAATAGAAAGAATCACTTTGCCTGTCCCAAATGTATCGCATTTATAAACGATATTTTCACGGTCGGCACTTTTTTGCACGCTTCCCGGAATCACGTTGATTGCAATGCGCTCACCGTTTAAGTAGAGTTCGGGGATACCGGTACCGTCATTCTTACAGATACAGAGTTCTTTGCCTTCAATGAATTCAATGGAAATCACATCAGTATCTAACGTTTCTATTTTACCTTTACTAAAAAGCTTATTGCTCATCGCATACAGTGTTCCCTTATTTGACGCATCATATCCGATGAAGGTTACTTTACCGTCACCTTTATCGCAAATCACATTGCGGTCAATTGAAGTAATCGCTGTCTCTTCTACAGCAACAGACTTACCGCCTTCCACAAAGAAAAGAGTTCCGTCCTGCGTGCGGCATAAGAACACGCCGGCATTTTGGTCTGCACCGTAAAGCTCCGATATGGTATCTTTCACCAAAACAGACTCTTTATCTCCGCGCTTGTAATATTTCAAAACATGTCCGTTCATCATGTAATACACTTCATATTTTCCGTCAATATTATGTACCCACACATCGCCGACACCGGTTGCAATTTGAACTGCAAGGTCGTCCTTGTATTTGCCGCAAAGTACACCGTTTTTTTCATATACAAGCGATTCCAGCTTCTCGTCGGCCGCAAAAATGCGTGAAACATTTTCATCGAGCGTAAGCTTCGCTCCCGGCTTATCAATCTCTATTTTGGCAAGAACGCCGTTCCCTAACAGTAACACACGGTCTTTCTTTTCGTTAAAAGAAAAATTCTTTACATCATTGGAAATATTGGATACTTTTGCACCCTTCACTTCATAGCGGTAAAGTGTATTGCCCGCCGCATAAAAAATTACACCTTTTTCAAGGATTTCATAATCGGTCACCTTGGAATCCACAAGTGTTTTATTCTTGCCGTTTAACTTGGAAACATAAAGGGAAAAAGTTCCGTTTGCACATTCCTCAGCAAAATAAATATACTTACCGTCAGTTGTTGCAACCGCCGGATTTGACATAAAATCCGCATCTTCCTCTGCAAAAACAAAGGCATTGGCAGAATTGGAATATTCCGCATCGTTAAAAGCTTTCACACCCTTCATCGTACCATTTTGGAAGTATACCTCAACACCCTGTGTCAGGTTCTTATAATGGTTGGTGCGGACTACGATTATGGTAATCAAAACCGCAAGCACAATAACACCCACAGGGATGGCAATCGATAATACCTTCTGTTTGGTTGTCATACGTTCCCAAAGCGTCGGTTTGATATTTTCATAGGACTTCTTGGCAGCAGGCTCTTCTGCTGCGGGTTCTGCCGTAGCCTCTTTTGCCTCTTCTGCCCCGGTTTTGACTTCTTCTGTTTTTTCTCGTAATTCTTTATCGCTCATGTTCTTACGCAGAATCCGATTATCCTTTGGCAGGGTAATGGATTCTTTTTTCCTCCTTTTTTAATAATTTTTTGTATCTTTATGTAATAAAAAACTCGCTTTTATAATATTCCTTTACTTTGGTTTCTACTGAAACACTTGTAACACTTGGTTCTACCGGGATAACAAACACTTCTGAATCAATGTCTGCAGTAGAAGCGCCTCTAACGCTATAATGAATTAATACTTCTGCTTTCTGCCCATGAACTTTCTCGTTCTTAACATAACTATCATAAAACCACCCCGCGGTAGACATCGCATGAACAATATATTTTTATTTCCACTATAATACTATGCCACTAAACTATATTCACTGCAATATGCCCGATACTCCTCATAGTCAAACAGAAATGTCCCATAAAAATCATCATACATATCTCCCTTAGGATTATCCCGAACATATTGACCAACCAGAACCGGATACTCAGTGTAGTATTCTCCCCGATATTTATCAGGATAAAAGACATAAATCATTAAACCTAACACCACGAAAAAATAGCACACACAAGAATTATTACTTTCTTTTTCATATAAATCCTTTCAACTATAGCAAACGGAATAAGTTGATTTCTTAACTACCATTTTATTCTTCTATCGGCCATTCAAAATATTCTTTATGTAAAACCTTCCATTTACGCTTTATGATACAATTCCCTTTTCTATCAGAAGTAATTATAATGCCATCTTTATCAATGGGGATATTCTTAATCTCCAACTCATCATGTATACCATTTATACTAATATCAATACAGGCATCCTTTTCTGAGTACAAATATATCTTATCCCCTTCAATTTTTCCCGAGAGCGATGGCAAGGTCGATGAATACGTTGTTGACAACCATGGTGTATCACTCTCTCCCGCCAATGTCAATCGGAAAAACGTGGGTTTTTCATATGCTATATCGAACGTTTTTCTCTTTGTCAAAGTAATGTCTGCACTGGAAGAAGTATCAAAAGAAAAGAAAAAATAATCATCCTCATTCAAATCATAGCTATACATCAAACTATCAAAATCATCTCTAAGTAATTTAATCTTATACTCTTGTTCGGCACTTTCAAAATCCGGAAGTCCATAAAGTAATCCGCAATACATAATATCAAAATCTCCGGTGATAATATGACCGTTTGCCCTTGCTGTCTCTACTCCATTTGTAATTTCAAAATCCTTGCTATCTACTTCAATATAAAAATATTTCTGTTCGCCATCCGTCACCTGTTCTGGCACATTGTTCTTGCTATGTTTTATTACAAAAAAGATTCCCACAAACACAAGCAACAGAAGCAAACTAATACTTGTGAAAACAATTATCTTTCTCTTCATATCCATATCCTTTCACTAATAACAAATCACAATTAATTTTTTTCAAAAATCCCGCCTTAGAGAATGTTTCTACCTGAAACACCCTCTAAGGCACAAAATTAAAACATCCACTTCATCCACTTCGGCAATATTACAAAGTTTACAATCTTCTCTCCGCAATACCCCTCCTGCAAATTACCCGTTATGATAATCTTTCCTTTACCGACTGAAACATTGTTTTCATAGGTAATTGTTACCTTATCCGTAATGTCTTCTCCGCTCTTTGTTGTAACCTTTATTTCAGGACGGAGTTCTTCTCCCGTGTAATAAAATACCTTTGTATCAAGCTTTACTGAAACAGATTTATCCTTAACCGATTGTTGGTTTGCCGGTAAGCAAATAACCTTTTCGCCATGGTAATTCTTATTTGTTGCTGCAAATGCAATCAATACGGTTTTTTCATCCCTCTGCATTACCGAAACCTTATATTCTTTCGGAGAAATCTTTATTCCTTCATCATAAAGGTTCACCTTTGCCCCTGTTATTTTATCATTCTTATAAATATATTTGTCAAGATTGTATGTGATTTTGGAATCACTTATTATGCCTTGTGTAACATGATAGTTTAATTCATTTACTACACCTGCTTTGTTCGAAATTACAGAAGCATCACTTTTACCATCTCCACGTAATGTACCGGTAAAGTTTCCTTTCCCCTTAATCTGAAGATAGGCTCTTCTCTCATCCGTCGTGACAGATTTGTTATTCATATATTTGATCTCATAATCTTCTCCTTCTTTCAAGAGCACTTTGTTATTCTGGTCTCCGTCTGCGTCAAACATACAACTCAATTCAGCCTTGGCTCCTGCCGGAGAATACATAACGGAATCCTCCACGTCCACAGAAAGGAAACCGTTCTGATATGCAGTTACAAGATTACATTTACTAATCTTAAAGGAATATCTGATACTTCCTTCATAATTGTTAATACCGGAAATCACAACAGAATAACTGCCTGCATCAACAATCTCATTTGCTTCCATCTG
>JAZSCW010000008.1:0-2436 GCA_045530835.1 Lachnospiraceae bacterium
GTGGATGAGAGACGTTCTTCAAATTTAAAAGTCAATTCTCCATTTTTCATAGTAGGGCGTAGTCCGTATGCCCATTCAATATCAAACAGTACATGAAGTGCGCTGAATATATTGGCAACATCAGGATCAGATAACGCATAAAAGCTGACATTAAGATTGTTGGCAATATTCAATAGTGTTGCTGCATCCGGATATCTGTTACCAAGTTCATAGTTACGGATGGTGGATTCATTTAATCCGCATTTGTCTGCTAATTCTTTTTGTGTCATATCAGATGCGATTCTAAAGTTTCTAATCAGATAGCCTACCCGGCTAGTGAAATTTTCGCCCATTTAACTGCTCCTTGTAAGTTTACTCGTTGTTTGGTTCTACACGAAAACAATAGGTGTAAATCGTGCGATTACATATAGTATAACACCAACAGTACAAAAATGAAATGTTTTTTGCAAAATAATATTGACAGTACAGAAATGAACTGTTAATATATAAAACAACAAAACCGTTCGAAAATGAACTGAATAATAAAATTAGGTAATTGCGAAACTCGCTTCGCGAGTCCGCAATCCTGACTCCTAAACAAGGAAGACATCTTGCTATGGCAAGATGTCTCGGATTAGCTGAACTTAGGCGCACTTTCATAAGCCCCACAGAGATTATGAAGTTGGTATGTCCTATGCGGTTATTAAAGGTTTCAGACTCCTGATGTATTGGCGTTTCTGTATTTTGTTCGCTAATATAACGGTGATCAGTTGGGTAATTCCGGCAAGAATTAAATCTGCATGCAAAGTTTTTTCATTTTGGGTACGACGACCTGCGAGGCAAAGGGTATCTTTGATATGATTGATGTCCCGTTCCACAACGGTTCTGATTTTATAGGTATTGTCCCATTCTTCAGTGCCGCGAAGAGTACCGGGATAAGCACGGAAATTCTTTTCCGGGTAGATATGGATCATACGTCCGCATGGTGAAGATGTACAGGGAGTTTCACAACAGCAATGTCTGTGATATTTTTCGGTTGAATCGTCACGCACCCATTTGATTTTCGGGCAGACAAATTTATATCTGGTGACTCCGCTCCGAAGTTTGGAGGTACCTTCGTATTTCATTGGTAAGGACGGATTACGTGGACAACAGGGAATGCCATTTTCATTGGTTGCATAATCCTGGTTTTCAAGACCGGCTCTTGCATTCAACGGAATATATGCTTTCGCGAAATGTTTACCATTGCCAAAGGTATCCCCGGAAAGAAGTTCTTTATACAGGGCTGCGGTATCAAAAGCAGCATCGCCAAGAAATGTTTCTGGATAGAACAGGGGATGTTTTAAAAAGAAATCCTTCAGTGTGGGAATCAGAAGTTTTGAATCATGGACACTTTTATCCTCGTCAGGGGAATCAGATTTCTTTTCGACAACAATGTCCGGATGAGAGGTCATAAAGTCCTTGTTGTAAAAAGAAATATGGCGTATGATTCCGAGTCCGTTGGTGACGATGCCGAACTTAAAGACATAGCAGAAATGACCATTGATATATAATTGTTTGATTTCAGGATTGGCAGAGGCATGGGATGGCATCAGACCATAAGCGGCTTTGTAAGGATCATAAGACTGGTCGAATCCTTTGATCTTTGCATATGCCTTAAGCTGCCGAATAATCCTGTTTGCATACTTCGGGTTGTTTTCCGTAACGAATGCTTCAATTCCGGAAGAATCAAAGATTGTCATATCTGCCTTGGCAGAATCAACCGCCTGACAGATTGGTTCCGTAAGGTCAACGAGTCTGTCAAACACAAGCTGCAGATCATCCAGGAAATCCTGTTTGAACCGGGTGATTTTGGAAGCATCAGGTACTTTCGTAAAACCGCAGAACTCTCTTAAATGTCTTGAGTAATTAAGAAAAACCAGTAAGAGGGAATCTGTAGGAATAGAGAAAATGCGTTGGAGAATCAGAGCCCAAAGCATTGCAGATAAAGGGTATTTCCGATGTCGCCCTGTGGAAGCATAATAATGCTGATAAAAAGACGATGGAATAATTGAATCAAGGTCAATGTGGTTTTCAAGAAGAGTAAGGAACTGAGGCTTGTCGGATTCAAAAATTTCCTGACAATCTTCAAAAATATCTGCCAAAGTGAGTTGCTTTTGTGTTATCATAATAGTGTCTCCTTTCGGGATGTGATTTATGGTTTCTAGTCAACTCCATTATACCACAAAACGTGAGGAGATTTTTATTTTTAGTAACAAAAAAATGCCGTATTTATGCGGCTTTTGGCGTTTCGCAAACGCCTAAATTATATAATTTGTGCGAGGTGATAATGAATAGATGTAAAAGATATTATACTTGAACTTAGAACTAAAAAAGGATTATCTCAGGATGAACTTGCTGAAAAAGTATATGTTACTCGTCAAGCGGTGTCTAGGTGGGAAAAGGGTGAAACCACAC
>JAZSCW010000090.1:0-95808 GCA_045530835.1 Lachnospiraceae bacterium
GGAATTTTTCCTTTATTGCACAAATCATTAATTGTGCGTTTAGATATTTCCCATTCGATTGCCATTTGATCACTAGATTTCATAAAAATCATCTCCTTTGAGATTAGTGTTTCTTATCTTGCTCAAAGTATACAATAATTCGAGCGAAATATCAATTTTTTTCTCGACATTTCGCTCGATTTGCCTTTTGCTCCTCGTAAAAAAAGAACACATTCCGATAGCCAATAACCTACGCAGCACGATTCTCCTGCACTTTCTCATAATAAGCACACAGTCTGCTTTCGCAAGAATCCGGTGTTCTTACAATAATGTCCGGTGCAATCGGCGCCCTGTTTCCACGCACGATTGCATCAATCGGAACCTGAAACAACTCGCTTAGCGCATACAAATTGTCAATGGTCGGCATATTGATACCATCAAGCCAACGATATACACTTTGCACGCAGCCAAGTCCAAGATATTCCTGTACATCCTTTGGCGTAATGCCACGCATATCCATGATTCTGCGTAGATTAACACCGGTTTCTCGTTTGTTTATTAATGGGAACACAATGCACCTTCCTTTCATATCCTTTAAGATGTAATCTCCATATAGCCGGAACCGTCCGATGTGTCTGCTCCATCCTTTTTGCTCGTTTTTGTCACCGCTTATGTTTATCTTTGTTTTTCAATCAAATTTACGTATCGTACTTTATTTTTCTCACTTCAAAATAAATTGCTTTATTCTTTTCATCATAATATCGTGCCATAATCTTATCAAATATGTACTTATCTTTTTCTATTTGGGGTATTTTTTCTTATGATTGATCCATTTTTAACATAGGTGAATTGCAGTCCCGGAATCCCGTTTTATAAACCAAAATATCACCAGAACTATATCAGCTTATATTCTGTCGGATGTTTTTTCATTTTTGTGACATGCAATAAATTACCCTTCGAATCAGTTATACTACTCCCGCCGCCATTACATCCTTCATACACATCATAAATTGCAGTATTCAACGTCAAATAAGCACTGTTTTGAGGATATGCATTCGAAATCACCACAAACCTAAATTCACGTTCATGCTTCCACTCTTCGTATTTTGTAAAAGCAACTTCACAGTAAAACTTCAAATCCGTAAAACTAATGCAATTTTTTGATGCCCTTAATCCCGGGCGTTTCTTCTTATAAGTCACATCACCAATCAGACACAATCCGTCAATACCGGAGTTCATGATTGCTTTGATGATATCCTTCTTTTTATATTGGAAACAATAGCCTTTATGATCTTGTGCATAATACGACCACATCAGTATATTTCTGTATGAAGGCGCAACACAAAAAATACGAAACAAATCGCTCATAGAATTGTTGTTTGCAAAAAAGCAATTACAATCAAACGGATCATTAAATGTTGTAGGTGCGGAAAAAGAAACATCTCCGTCATTCACATTATATGCGTTACTCAAAACTTTTTCCGCTCTCCAATATTTATATAACTCAACATCTTCTTCCATCTTTTCTTCATCAATTAATAAAGGTTGAAAAAAAACATAATATTTTTCATCCACTGAATTTAAATACTTCTTGGGATTCGTCAGGGCTGTCACTATTTCCTGCTCATAAGCATCTTCAAAGCTTTCATTAAATAGAACCGGAATTACATTTTCCTTTTCTTTCTTTTTTGCTTTACCATATGCCATGCGATCGTAATATACAAAAGTTTCCCCATTACATTCAGAAGGTGTAACAAAAACAGAAATATATTTTTTCTTTCCGTTCTCCGAAATCCACATACAGCTGCTTCCCGGAACATCCTCAATAAGCTTACATTCTGTATAATTTTTCAAAAATATCGTCTTCCCTACAGCAAATCTGTATTTATCAAGATCATTCTTATGTATTATTATCATAGTTCTTTTGTAATGTCCCTTCACATTATTTTTTACACGTTGTTTCTTCCGCTCTTTTATAAAATTCATTGACCAAACTGCGAAATCCCAGTTCCTTTATCTGTTCATATGTCACACGGTAATTCCCCTTGTAATGACGTCCGCTGTAAAGATAGCGGATGTACTGTATGAGGTAGGTATCGAGTTCTTTGAGCCCCTCATCCGTGGTCAATAACGGAAAAAACCATCTGCTCCAGCTAAACCTGTTCTCATCCGCCTCATCATAGAATTTACGGTTAAACACGCGGATCATCACCTTCGCCGTTTTCTCGAACGATACGTCTTTCTTCATTCGCCAACGATACAATTTCTTCGCTTTTCTGCGTATTTTGTCCTTCATTTTTTGCTTGGTCACTTCAGACAAATCCACCTTACCGTCCCGATAGGCGAATCCCAGGAATTCCCACCCCTCACCGGGTCCTGTTTTCTTGACTTTATCCGGATTGATGCGTAGTCCTTTCTCTTCTATAAGACGGTACAGAAGGGCTTCATATTCTTCCAGTTCCGCTTCGGAATCGGCAAACAACAGAATGTCATCCGAATAGCGATAATATGCCACACCGCGTCTCTCGAACTCCTCATCCATGGAATTCAAATACACATTGGCAAAAAAGGGCGCAATCGGGATTCCCGCCATAGCTCCCCGTTCCTCTGTAATCAGCTCCCCATTATCATACGCTTTTCCCGCCAATAACAGGCGTTCCAGACAAAGCACCAGCGCTTCATCATCCGAAAGCATCTTGCGCAGAATCTCTACCAGACACTCAGGCGGAATCGAGTTAAAATAATTGCTGATATCTACTTTTAAGGTATACTTGTGCTCCAATTTCTTCATTCGAAGAATCTGCTGTACCGCAGTCTTAGCTGTTGCCTCTCTGCGAAACGAATAGCAATGCGGGCTGATTCTGTCATCATAGCGATACAGAAGGTATGCCATTACCTTAAGCACCGCCGTTTCTTCCTCTTGAAACGAATAGACAATCCGCTTCTTCCCCGTGCCGCTTTTATTCACTAAGATTTTTGTCGGGTAATCAAAGTTGAAATCATTCTCGCGCAAGCGGGCTACAATCCCCTGATAAGCCTTCTCTTCAATGAATTGCTCCCATACTTTCCGTTCTTTGATCGAGAAGTGGTCCCGCTCTGTTTTATATTTTAGAAATGCGTCCCAGGACTCATCATTCTGTAACTCTTCCAGAATACTCACAACAATTCCCTCCGTCATAAAAAAGGGTATAAAAAAAGAAAGAGAAAAAGCTTTGAAAATGAGCTTGCTCATTCTACAAGACTGAACGGCCTCCGGCTACCTGCAAAACCACATCTGAAAACCGCTTCATCCATCACAGGTGCAAAAACGGTTTCCCTTTTATTAAAAAAAGGTCAACGTTCCTTTGCGTTTCTCTTTCTTTCCGGTAATATTTAAATGGTGTAACGCATGTTACAACTACAGTAAAATTATATCGCAAAATACCCCAAAAGACAAGAATAACATGAAACGGCTCGTTATAATATGTCCAAAAACGTAATACAATATAAATAATAACATTGCAGGCTCCCAATTCAATCGTTCTTTTACGTACCAACTTACCGTGTTGTACAAAATAATCAGAAAATACCGTAGACGCCGCAAGGCGCACCTAAAAAGGGCATTCAAGCAATCTGCTCAAATGCCCTTTTATTACTTTATAGTGTCCTTTTGGCTGTTACAATTTTACTTCTTAACCGTTACAGTAATCTTTGTCTTGATATTCTTTTTAACACCATCCGCGCCAATTACCATGACTTCTATGGGGATGTTATATTTCTTACCCTTCAAAGTCGTACTGACGGCATCTCTGTCAACAAGCTTTATTGTAATGTCGGCCGCTTTGTTTCCGTCCTTTCTTGAAACCTTCTCGATGATAAAATCATCCTTACCATCCTTGTTTACATCAAGACTACCGGTCACACTGTCAATACGATAGTAATCGTTGTTAACGGTTGCCTCATAAACTCTGGTAACCTTTTCATTGGATAGGTAGATAATCTGAGACTTAGGACCAATCTTAACACCTACAGTGGATTGTTTCAATTTCAGTTTGTAAGGCTTACTGCTGATGATTTCTGTGGTAACACCATCTTTCATCTTCAAAGTAAACTTAAACTGAATATTATATACAAAACCTGCTTTTAACTTGCCGTCCATGCCTTTCTTCGGTACAAGATACCATCCCTGTCCGGCATCACTCCACCAGATTTCGAAGTACTTCGCATAATCGCCAATCACTTCTCTGCCGATTTCTTCATAATTGCTGTTTACATTAGAGAAGCTGTATTTCAACTTAATTGCATTCTTGTAGAATTCCCAGCTATCCAGCATTGGATATTTGGCAAGGTCAATACTTCCGGACGTTGAAACCTTAACCGATGGAGCCTTGGAAGTTGTCTTAACTTTGAGAACACATGCTTTTCCTTCCACTTCTTTTCCTGTTACGGGATTCTCAAATACAGGAACTACGTTAAAAGAATATGTACCATTCTTGGTCATCTTCTTATTCAATGCTTTAAGATGATTCAATTTCACATTCAGATACTTATTCTCATCCATTGTAAACGTGAAAATATTTTCATCAATAAGCTTCTGTGCTTCTGCTCCCTTACCCTTAATGATAAGGTCTTTCAGAATCGCACCGTGCTGAGCATTTTTTACCTTAAGAACTGTTGTATCCGTTCCCGGAAGATTCCAGTTAAACATCATATTGGGTTTCTCGAGAACAAGCACAGGATTCACATTATTGATAGTGTGTTTCACCTGAACCTTTTCTCTCCAATAATTTGAGCGAAGAGTGATTACGAGCTTTTCAACCTTTTTATCACCGGAGTAAACGTATTCCATGTAATCGCTGTAATCGGAAGTAGGATATACATTTACCTCTTCAATATTGCTCTTGTAAGAGCTGTAAAAATACTTATCTTCCTGATTGTGGTACTGGATTCTTCTCTTAGCATCCTTCTGATACAGATAGAACGATGCTTTGTCAATTCCACAGCCCAAACTGATTGTTGTCTTATCTTTCACTGCTGTAATCTTCGGAACTTTGTAAGAATTCTTAATCTTGAAATTCTTAATTTCAACCGGATTTTTATATCCCTTGAAGGAGATTGTAAGCTTACCGGAGGTTGTTCCTGCTGCCGGTGTTTTACCATTCATTTCAAGCGCAGATGTATCTACCTGTGAACACCATTTCTTTTTGGTTTCATTGTAGTAAACATATTTGCTGATACCAAAACCGATTGCCTTTTCTGCAGTATCCTCCCAGTGTACGGTCGGCTGGTTGATATATTCGCCTGTAAAAGTATAGGCAATATCAGCATTGTTTCTTAACATATAAAAGGTATTCACGTTATCAGAAACTGCTTTTACCTTCATCGGTTTGTTCATAACCGTTACCGTTACCGGGTAAGCATATACCGTTTCGCTCGCCTCAGTTTTAACCGCAAGCCACATCTGATATTTACCGTTCTTAATGTCATCCTTTACAGGTGCGATAAGAATATCTCTCTTATTGCCGACACCTCTTCTTTCATAGAACTTGAAATCAGTTCCTTCCAAAGCGGTTTCTTTATCAAACGACTTGGCTTTTTTCTTATAAAAGCTCCAGCTCACAACCTCATTGTCATACGCTTCAACAAGTTCAACAAAACCGTAAAACTTATATGCAATGTCACGGCCTTCGCCAACTTCATAGTCAAGAGCTTTATTGACGGAAATCTTCGGTGCATCCACATGCGGTGCAATGTTTTTTACTTCAACAACGAAGGAATACTTTGTCGCCGCAGCATCCTTGCTCTGAACAGTAATAATTGCATTTCCTTCTCCCTTAATAAGAAGTTTGGCATTTGTTGTGTCGGTTTTACTTGCAGGCATAATCTGCGCTACCGTCTTATCTGTTGTTGTCCAAACCAGTCCGGGTGCAGGAATCTCATTTTCTTTATAGTCGAAAGTAACTGCCGTTAAATCAATGGTCTTGTTTTTATCCATTGTTGCATCCAGTAAAAGCTGATCATCTTCAAGGAACGCATCCGTCTCAACATTTTTCACCTGAATGCTTCTTACTACCGCTTCATCGGTTGCTGTTAAGGTAACACTGTTTGTAGCAACCGCAACAGGATAAGAATCGGAACGAAGCTCTGCTGTTAAAACATATGAGCCTGCCTTTTTCGCACTAACTTCATACGTTGCAAAAGTATCGTCAGATTCCTTCAGTTCAATGACACACTCATCTGAGTCTGCTTTCAATAACTGTTTTAAATCCTTGAAATCAATCTTTCCTACATATGAAAAACGAACTTTGATTTCAATCTTTTCCTTGCCGTCTGCTGTTACAACATAGTTGGATTTATTAACATCTTCAAAAACATATTTCTGAATTTCTGCAAGATTTACCTTAATGTTCTGTGTTGCGGGATATTTATCCTCTGCCGCATAATACGCCTTAAAGTTATAGTCTTTCGTCTTTCTTAATGCATATAATGCAACCTTCTCATTTTCCCACTTCCAGCCATCATTTAACGTAACGTCCGAAAGGTATTTGGATACATTGGTATATACCTGCTTTCTGTCTGCATTTTTCTCCGGAAGTGCTTTCACATATAAGTAAATCACTGCATCGGAGTAATATTCATTGTCAAACGCACTTCCCTTTTTCGGTGAAATGGTTAACTTAACAGGTTCAGCGTTTACCACATCGGTAGTTGTGAGTTTTTGCTTATCGATTATGATACTCTTATTCTGTTCAGGTTCCATCGTAATGATGAAATCATCTAAATTCGGAATATCATCACCATTAATTGCTTTCAGTTTAATGTCATATTTCTGCTTTGCTGCCAAAACATACGTATCTTCCTTACCCGCTGCCGCTACGCCGGGATACTCCTTGTTTTCAAGGGAAGAAACATAGTATGCTGCAGTTTTTACATAACTCTCAACATTCACTCTTACCTTGTATTCATCCTTTTCAAGATAATACTTGGTAGTGCCTACCTCGCCGAACGTAAACTGCTTTGTCTCCATATCGAAACTTACAATCGCGCTTCTTTCATAGGAAGTTCCTGTGATTTCAACTTCCGCAACTTCTTCTTCCTCGTATGTTCTGCCTTTCATATAGATTGCAGAAGTCTGTGTTCCTTTTAATCCTTTTACAAGTTCCTCGCCAATCGCTTCTTTGGCATCAACAAAAAATACTTCAAAAGAACCTACATAAACAGGAATGGTTACGAAAACACTTTCGTCATATTTAGACGTTGCCGTAACTGTGGTGGTACCGATTCCCTTCGCTGTCAGGATTCCGTCCTCATCGACGGTTGCAACCGAAATATCCTCCACACTCCAAATCATCTCATCGGATGCGCCCGGATCAACAATAGGCTTTAATGCTACATAGCCCACATTTCTCTCATCCGGCTGTGCTGCGTTTAAATAAACTTCTTCCTGTGTAAGCTTCACATATGTGGGCGATACTGCCTCGGGTGTTGTGAAAGTATATTCATCCTCCTTGCAGGTAACCTTTGCAATGCAGGTCTCCACACCAAACTCCGTTACCCAAAGTTCGTAACTTACCAGATGATATGTTGTCTTGGAATCCAACTCTTTGAGTGAGAATGTATCTTTGTAATTCTCATCTTTATAAAGGCTGATTCGCTTTTCATCCTCATTGCTAAATAGCATATCAAGCGCCACTTCTCTGTCACGCGTGCTTCCTTTTAACTGCACATCGAGATATGCTCTGTTATATAACGTCTTCTCTTTGTTTAACGCCATGGAAAGCGTATATGTACACAATGCAGTCTTAAAAGTACCTTCACGGAACTGAAGCGGACGAACGGTGTCATCTGCCGTCGTGTCATTCCACTTGGAATTAAGAATGATTCTGTATTCGTAATCCGTATTCTGCTCTAAATTCTCAAATACGAAATCAAAAGTATTACCCTGATCGTAAGATGCATTTTTCTGCTCTGTCCATTCGTCTGTTCCGGCTTTGCGGACAAATACATGGATAACACTCTGCACACCTTCCAAATTATTTTCGGAATAACTTGCTCTGATTAAAGCATTCTGATAACCTGCGCTGCATACCGCATTCAACTCTCTCGGGTCTTCCGGCGTTGTAAAAGAACCTGCAATTTTATGTCCTTCTTTGGTAATCGCATCCGGATTATTGATATTCCAGTCGTCACCGATTGCTACAACGTATTCATATTCGGTGCAGGGATCAAGTTCGTTCATTCGTATTTCCCTGGTAAAGGCTTCTGCCTTATCTGCTTCTTTATGGACTCTCCACTCCTGCACACCTTTTTGACGTAAGAAAAGATATGTCTTGGTTTCTACATCATCTCTTCCGCCGTTTACCTTAATAAAGAAATCTGCATAGCAATACTGAACTTCCGGTTCGGAAAGTTCAACTTTTCTGGTATCCTTGATGGTCTTAAAAGTCATCGTGAACATTGCAGGCTGTGCCTTTTCTCTGACTCCGGACAGGAAAACGGTATATTCGGTATCGTCTTTCAGTTTCGTAAGTCGCATATTGTCTTTCAATATATCAATGCCATCACCGCCAACCTCAGCTCTCACAGGTGTTCCACCTGCCTCCTGAATATATGGATATACTTTCAGCTTATCAATTCCTGCGGCTGCAAGACCTTCTTTGTCAGCTACTTCGAGAGTATACTCTGCGGAAAACCAGGTAATCAGTTTTTCAACAGGGGTAACCGTAACCGCTTTTGTCGTAAAAGAAGTCACGGCTTCACCGACAATATTATTATCATGACGAAGTACAATCTTCAAATCATAGGACACACCCGGTGTCAAGTCCTGCCACTGATACTGTATATCAGAAACAGTTACTTTATTGTCAGCGGATAAGCCCTGATACCATCCAAACTGCTGGAATTCCTCCTCCACGCCGGTTGCCTTAATATAAAGGTCAATATTATTAGAACCGGTCGGTGCGCTATCCCCGATTTTTTCCAACGTAAAAACCATTGTCGCAGTATTATATCCGGTCGTGAAATCCGCCGAATAGGTGAATCCGTTCTCCGTCGCATTAACTGCAGGATCCGTCTCCTCTACTGTTTCTTCATCGAACAAAGAGGATTCCTCTTCAATGGCTGTCTCCGAAACCACACTCTGCTCTTCAGACGAGGTATTCGGTTCATCTGCACTGACCGTCAGGGAATTCAATCCCAGAGACGAAAAGAGCACCATAAAGGACAGAATCCATGCAATTGCTCTAATACTCCATTTGTTCCTCATAAAAAACTCCTCCTTATATTATGTTTCATGGCATATAGCCATCAATTACTGAACATTAAATTATTTTATTTCAGTTGTGCCGGTCCCGACGAAACTGTGAAATAAATTTCCATGCCTGTTCACAGGTATGAGGTCTGCATTCATGCCCCTGACCGCTAATGCTTGCCAGTGCTGTACGACACACACCATCTTCACTGTCATAGTAATGAATTGTCAAATTACTGTCTCTGATTTCGTCATAGAGTGTCTCCACACGGTCTCCCGCAACACCCCAGATAGGATGTTCCCACTTCTCCTTCTCGGCAAAAGATAATTCAAATTTCTTTTTGAAGCGATTCACTTTTGCCAGATAATTGATTCGTTCAATTGTCGTATCGGATTGACAGGGCAGTTCAGGTACAGGAGCCTCTTCACCTCCCGAATAGAACATCGGCACCGGAACTTCCATATTCAATCTGTCTCCATGCGACTGGCCAAGCGGATTATCTGTCAGAGGAAAGAGCGCACTTGCCGGAATAACACCGGCAAACAGCTCCGGATATTCTTGAAACATATCCCATGTCTTACCGCTTCCCATCGAAAAGCCTGCCGCATAAACACGCTGCTCATCCACATTATAACGCTCCTTAAGATGTTTCACAACTACCGCACCCTCCGTAGCCGTTACATGCTGATGATTTTCAAGTGCTACAAAAAGGAAGCCATACTTATGCGCAATTCTGTACCATTCTGATACAAAGGTAAAAAACATGGCCGAATCACCACCTCCATGAAATCCTACAAGCATCGGAACCGGTCCATTCTCAAAAATACCATTATTGTAATATGCAAAATATCCCACTTCGTGCTCCGGCAGATCCTTGAATTCGCCCCGATTATCTTTGGAAGTCTTAACCATCACACTGCCTGCTTCTTCCGTCATATTCAATTCCTCGAAATCCGGTTCAAGCTGTAACATACCGCACCACATTTTAAATTTACGAACAAATGCATGGAAATCAGCCTTGTAATCGGCTACTTCTTTGACCAAAAGGTGCTCACATTCCTTGAATGCTTCATTGACCTCCGCTGAATTATTGACACTCAAAATTGCAATATCTTTACGTTCAGGAGCAGGTATCACACTTAAGTTCTCCATCGAGCACATAGCCGGCGTAATCTCACCCGGTCCCCAAAGATACTCACCCTCAACGGTCTTTAACAGATTCCTTGCAACATAATCTGCCGATTCACCAAAACTGTAAATATCAACCCTGCTTTTGTTCCCTCTGATAAAATAGCCTTCAAACTTTTGCGTAAAGAAATTTGTTATTTCTGCAATACCATCCTCAAATCTGGGGTCCATTTTAACCTCAGCAATCACATCAACATACAATTCCTGCGTTGCCTTCTTCCAACCACCTGCATTGGTCGGATAGACAAAAAGAACACTCGCATCTACTGCTGCCGCAACTTCTGCAAGACCACTTTTATTTGCAAAAGCAATCGCGGCATCTTTTTCCTGCTGCTTTTCCTCAAACACCAATAATAACGGTGCGCGGAACGTATAATTGTTCACCTGCCCGTTAATATCATTTGCCGGCACATATACCTTCAAATAAAATTTCTCATATTTCTGCTCCCAGTATTTTCCGCCATCATCCAAAATACTGACAGCCGGTCTCTCCATCAATCCCATCATAACCTCCATATTTACATTACCTTTTAAAATCTATGATACAGCTGACTAGCTTATTGTAATCTGACTTCCTTCCATCTTGACGATATCATATTCGAACGTAAGAGGCCCCTGATATAATCTCTGGTAGGTTTCCAATATACGATCTGCCACTTTTTCGCCATTTCCTTCCGCCACATCAAACAGAATAACAATTAACTGACGGCTGGAATAGCGCGTTGAAACATCCACACGTCTAAGAGACGTGAAAATGGCACATTCCAAAAGCTCAATCGCCTTTTCTGTTTCGTTCGGATCTTCAATCCCCGTAGTTTCCGCATTCAATGTAAAAAGCAACGTCTGCACATTCCGGTTACTTCGCTCCACAATACGTCTTATGAAATTATAAACATGATGAAAACTGTCAAAATCCAGCATGTAAGAACCATTTCCCGGATCCGCACGTTTCATAATCTCGCGCAGATAATTCAAATCAACTTTTTTGCTGGCCCTTTCTGTTTCCGATGCACTCTGATCGCTGTAGAAGTGATACGAATTTTTACCGTTTTGTTTTACATAGTAAAGAGCTTTGTCTGCCGCATTGTATAACGATTTGAAGTCATTTCCGTCCTCAGGAAACTGTGCAATCCCGACAGATACGGAAGTATTCGTATCAAAATTGCAGGATTCTATCTCTTTACAAACATCCGCAATGATATTCTCAGCATGATTTGCCAGAATTGTTTTGGCATTTTCTCCCACAACAAATGCCATGAACTCATCTCCGCCGATCCGGCATAGAACATCCTCCTCAAAAGCGTATTTGCGCAAGGTATCGGCAAACAGTTTAAGCACATGGTCTCCGGCAATATGCCCGTAATTGTCATTGATTGCTTTGAAGTTATCCATATCCATCATAAAAAGGGCACCCTTGATACCTTTTTTGAGCATTTCATCAACGGTTTCCTCTGTATAGTTACGATTCCATAACCCGGTCAGTGCATCCTGTAATGATTTGCTCTTAATATCGGATACTTCCTTCATCTTTTGGTCCAGACGATTTGCCAGTCCCATACGTAACTCTTCCAATTCAAGAATACGCGCAATTCTTGAGCGCATAACAAGCGGAACAAACGGTTTGGCAATAAAATCCATTGCCCCCGCCTCCAAACACTTGCTTTCCGTTTCGGACTCACTGTCTGCGGTTAAAAAAACAATCGGAATATTGCTGCATTCCTTACGTTCCCGCAATTGTGTCATGACCTCAAAGCCATCCATCTCCGGCATATTAATATCCAAAAGAACCAAATCCGGAACATTCTTTTCCAGAAATTTCAAAGCCTGGACACCGGAAGTCACCGCAGTCACTTTGTAATCGTCAGCAAGCGCATTTTTCGCAGATACCAGATTCATTTTATTATCATCCACAATCAATATATGCTTCATTTCCCTCTCCTTTTCATTTATTGAAATCCTATCTCTCTTCACATACAAACAACAAACCAAAAGTTCCCGGACCACAGTTCCCCGAAATTGTGGCCGATGCATTTGTAACGATAACTTCTTCGAAATAACCATAATCTTTTACAGTCCGGCTAAACAGACGCATTTCACTTACACTACATCCCGCATGTGTAATAAAAATTCTGTCTTTTTGAATTTTCTCCTTATGCTCCAACTCTTGTCGCATATAGCGTATGGCACTTCGCTGGTAATCGCCTATTTTAAAGGATTTAATTTTAATGAGTCCGTCTCTCATGGTAAGGACCGGATGGATATTAAACAGTTTACATAACTTCATAACCCCACGATTCACTTTTCCGTTCCGGTACAAATAATCCGCATTCCTTGCCATAAATGTGGTTGAAACTTTTACTCTCATAGTTTCCAGTTCTTTAATAATCGTTGTTACATCAACACCTTCTTCTGCAAGTCGTGCCGCATGCAAAACCAAAAGTCCCAAACCGGTGGAAAGATGTCTTGAATCAAATACATGCACTCTCTTCCCGTCTTCTCCCAATTGACCGGCCGCTTTTAAACAATTATCTACACACAGACTGAGTTTTGAACTGATGGCAATATGTATCACTTCATCATACTCCTTCAGCTTCTTTTCAAAAAATGCCTTAAACTCCTCCGTTGGCGGAGCTTTGGTCAATGTCTTATTTCCGTTATTAAGCAAATACTCAAAAATATTTTGCGCTGTTATTTCATCTCTGTCACGGAAACGACCATAATCCGTCTCGATATAAAAGTAGACCAATTCTATATTATACCTTTTCAACAGTTCTTCCGGTAAATCGCATACACAATCAGTCGTGATACAAATCTTTTTATTCTGCATGCTCTACCTCCACTCCCAAATCGCCCAGCATCTGCTGTAATGTTTCCGTAGCACAATCATATTCAAAATCCTGTGCATACTCTGCCATTTTTTTCAAATAGGGTTTCAACGCAATTCCATGATAAAAAAGTCCGGGCGCCTCATTTGCAACAGAAGATATTTCATCACTGTCAAAGGAAGCACACCCCTCCTGCAGTCTTCTGATATATTCCATCAGCAAACCTTCGTCTGCTTCAACCATACATTCTTCATCTGTTATATTTTCCGTCGTATCCCCGGTGCCGCATACTTTTTGCAAAATTTCATCTCCTGCAGCAAGTACCTCTTGATACAATTCGGATAAGGAAACGTGCTCCTGGTGAATTAATGCAAAATCACCTGCTTTGCCCGCCAGTTCCAAACGCTTAGCAAGGGCAGAAAGCGAAGCAGAACCAATGCTTAAAGAAGAACTCTTAAGTGCATGCACTTCTATAATATAATTCTTCCAGTCCTCCTTCTCAAACAGACCGTCAATCTCTTCACGCTTCTCACGACCTTTTCGCACAAACATATCAAGGATATCATAATAAGCTTCTTCACTGCCGCCGGCATACTTAAGACCGGTAGATACGGCAATCAGCTCATTGTCTTCCACGAAAGTCATAGTACTTGCCACGTTCTGCTCTTTTTCACTCAGTACAGGCGGTTTCAAATATTCTTTGGGAAGCCAGTTTTTCAAGGTTCTGTCTAATGCCGTAAGCTCAATAGGCTTAGCAATGAAATCCTGAAAACCGGAACTGATAAACATTTCCCTGGCACCGTTTATCGCATTGGCTGTAAGGGCAATAATAGGAAGATTCCTGTAATATTCCCCTTCCATACCTCTGATGATATTTGTAGTCTCAACACCATCCATTTCCGGCATCATGTGATCCATCAAAACCAGGTCAATATCCTTTGAACACAACATTGAAATTGCTGCCTTTCCGTTGTCTACCGTCATCAACTGCATGTGATACGGTTGCATCAGTCCGACTGCCACCTTCAGATTAATCGGATTATCATCAACAATCAGGATTCTTGCTTTGGGCGCAGAGAATGTAATGGACGAGCTGCTGTTCCCCTGTACCCGATAAGAAAGTGTTTCGTTATTCAGTGCAAGCGCGGCAGACATCGTATAAAACGGTTTGTAAATACATCTGATATTCGAGGATACCTGTACCGCTCCCATATGATCCTGTACAAGAATTACAATCATGCGGGATGAAATCTCATTAAAATAATCTTTCTCTTTTAAATACTCCTCTTTTCCGATAAAACAATGGGTTATACCGCCGTTCTCTACCGCTTCGCGAAGCACCTCAAAATCCGAAACATGTTGTAATTTGACATGAAGCTGTCTGCCCATTTTCAAAATCAGTTCCCTGTATCCTGATTCAATCATCGGATCCTCAAATTTGGTCAAATCAACATAAGAAATTACATTATGCCTTTCTGCATCTTTTACACTGATGAAAGGTGCTTCATCACAAACCTTTAACGGAATAACGAAACGAAACGTTGAGCCTTTGCCGTACTCACTCGTAACATTAATGAATCCACCCATCTGTGTAACAAGTCTTTTACAAATTGCAAGCCCGAGTCCGGTTCCCTCAATGGACCGGTTTTTTCTGGTATCCACCTGCTGAAAACTCGAAAAAAGCTTTTCTAAGTTCTCCTCTGAAATACCGATTCCCGTATCTTCAACAGCAACGTTCAAATTTATCCCATAGTCCTGTCTTGACTGGGACACCTTCAATAAAATAACACCCTTTTCGGTAAACTTCACTGCATTCGTTATAAGGTTCAGTATCACCTGTCTTATTCTGACTTCATCGCCAATCAGACCGCATGGGATATCCGGATCTGCTTCCACGATAATCTCAACCTTTTTATCCGCTTTTCGCGTCATCGTCATATTAATGACATCATTCAGTAACGATGCAATATTAAATTTTGTTTCAATGATTTCCAGTTTACCGGATTCAATTTTGGAAAAATCCAGGATATCATTAATAATCGCCAAAAGACTCCGGCTCGAGCTCTGGATATTGAAACAATTCTCTCTGACACTTTCACTGATATCCGGTTCACGCAGAACCAATTCACACATTCCCAGAATTGCATTCATCGGAGTTCTTATCTCGTGACTCATATTGGCAAGAAAATCGCCTTTGGTATGATTGGCACGTTCCGCATTTGCAATCAGGGCACTTTGCGTACGCCTGTATTTGAAAATACGATACTGAATAACAAACGCCAGAAGCATATCAAAAAAATATATAATGGGAAAACGCAGCAGGTAAGTGTCCGAATACGGATACCCCAGCTCATGTAATGGAGTCCACATATAGATTGCGGTAGATATCCCCAAAATCATACTCATAATACCGCCGTAATAAAGACTGTAGAAATATGTAACGGTAGGAGGTACAAGTAACAGCCACACGATACTGAAACCATTTTGCCCGCCACTGACAAGAAAGTACATCATAAGAAAATAGGCTGCACTTAATAAACTGATTGCAATCGGTGTCGGCTTTTTAATTTTAACATAAATACCAATCGTTCCAATAATCCATAAAGCCATACCGCCCGTAACAAAAGCCATTCTCCAGGCTCCCACGGAAACATTCACCAGACACATTGCACTTGCAACAATCGCTAAAATAACGAGCAAAAAAACAACTGACCTTCCATCCAGCTTTTGGGCATCCGCCTTAATTTCTTTCCATAAACTTTCTCTGTTTCTCATAAACAATCCACCTCTTTAGGGATAATTTTACCATATACTTCTGCAATATGCGACAAACTTTTTCTTTAATTTGGCGTTTACATGATAAAAACCCGCTATCACGCGGGTTTCACCAAAAAAGAAGGATTTATACAATGAAAAAGAAATCGTCATTTTAGGTAATTCAGTGTTGTTTCGCATCCCAGCAGAACCATCGCAGATTCTGCGGAATAAAGAGGATATGCTCTTCCTCCTGCAACAATCTCTCCGTATTTGCTTAAATAGGTATCTAATCGCTGTTCATCTTTCATCAAAGCTCCAAGATATGCAAAACTTCCCCAACAAAATACATCTGCACCCTCCGAAACATAATCCATGTCCTGCCAGTCCCATGCATTACAAAGACCTTGATAAGCTGTTAGCGCATAATCACTATCCGGTGCAGCAAGTCCGTAAAGAATGGGGAACATTTGCGCCGTCGCACAGGGATAAAACATTTCCCAGTCAAATGCGTATCCGGTGTATTCGCTATAATCCTCATTCAATACGGTCGCATAGTGATCCCCTTTCCACCAATGCTTGTTAAAATTTATTTCATAAAATGCCACCGCACCGCTGATCTTCACGTACATTTCTTCATCATCCAAAACATTCGCATAAAGATATTCTGCAGCCCGAAGCCCGGCATAAACTTCAGCATTATCCATCAGATAACAAATCTTATAGTCAGGTTTGGCATAGGTATATCCGTTTGTACCCATCGTGGCAAACATAACATTTGCTATCATCTTAATCTGTTCTGCACGGGCACGCACATAAACCGTATCACCATATACCTTAACATAATCCGCTAAGGCCTTAATAAACAAAGCGCTGTAAGAATCGGTTGAATCATACTGCTGTTTCGATACCTCACTTACAACAACTCCATTCTCAACAACCACATCATAATCATATATCGTTCCGGCAAGACCATTATAATCTTCCTCTGCCGAATTGATATGCGCAAAGTGCCAATCAAAATAATCTTCCATTGCTGCTCTCGCCGTTTCCGAAGCATCATGCTGCATCAATGCAATCGCTACAATCTCACTAAAATACGGATTAACATAAACATCTCCGTTTTCATGATTATAAAATGCAAATGCGCCGTTAGAAAGCTGTTGTTCCCACAACCAGTCCGCTTCCTGTGATGCAATCGTCTCAAAAAAAGTGATTCGTTCGTTATTTTTTTCTATCTCTTCCATCTCTTCCTCGGTATTTTCTTCTGAAGACGTCTCTTGTTCCGCCTTTTTTTCAGGTTTCTTAGTATTTTCTTTTCTCCCCTTTGTGACCGGATTCTGATACAAAAAGGGATTTCCCAACCCTGCTGCACTGACTTCCGTTGCACCAACCGATAAGAGAATGCTCAAAATTGTTCCAAACGTAACCACTAACCTGACCATTTTTTTTACCATTCCGAATACCCCGCTTTTTACACATACTCCTTCTATTGGTATCCGGTTTATTCTGTATATATGTATTTCTCTCTTTCCGTCAAAAAACGGCTGTTAGGAAATACCCTTAACAGCCGTAATATACAGAATTGCAACTGGCTACCATTTTAAAGGCCCTATAGCTTTGCGTCACAAGCTTTCACTTGTTTTGCCAAAATATGAACTTTACTATATTATATTCATTTTGTTTCCATTTGTAAATACATTTTCTGACTTTTTCTTGTTTTTTCTAACTTTTTAGCTTTTTACTTTGTTTTTACGGACAAAAGCTTCTAGAAAAAGCGTTCCAATCCGGAAGTACTGTTCTGAATTTCATGAATTGCAGACTTGGCAGATTCCATGTATTCCAGATTCTTCTTGCCGATATCATTGGTTGCCATGGCACTTGCACTGACTTCCTGCGTCGTTCCCATCAAATCGGTAATATTATCAACAATTTTATCATTCGCTGCCGAAAGCTGCTCGATATTGAAATCAATCACTGAAATTTCTTCACGCAATTGTTCTACATTCTGCTCCAACGCTATAGCTGATTCCGCAACCGACATAATTGTAGAAGTCTGACTCTGTGTTGCTTCTACGGAGAGTTTCACGGATTCAATAACTTCTCTTGAGTTCGCATCAAGAGCTGTAATAATCTGGGAAATACTTTCCGTCGATTTCTTTGTTTCTTCAGAAAGACGCATAATCTGATCAGCTACCACAGCAAAACCACGTCCGGCCTCACCTGCTCTGGCACTCTCAATTGCTGCGTTTAATGCAAGCAAATTGGTCTGATCTGAAACATCCATAATAATTTCAATAATCTCTACCACTTCATTTGTTCTTGCCTGCAGACGTCCCATTGCTTCCTGTACACGCTCATTTGCGCTGGTAATCTTAATAGACTGCTGCTTTAAGCTATCCATCATTTCCTGATTATTATGCACATTCTGTACAGAAGAATCTGCCACCTGCACAACACGTTCCGAACGGCGCTTGGTCTCTTCTATTGCCATCTGGATATCCTGCGTCATTCCGGTCTGCGCTGCAATATGTTCTGCTGCTTCCTCTATTGCATCCGTAATGCTTGTCATACTTTCCGAAGTTCTAAGCGTAGATTCCCATACCCGGTCCACCATCGCAGTACCTGAATCAGAGTTTTCCTTCACGGTATGTGTAATAGCCAATATAGATTCCATCATTATCTTCTGTTCTCTTTGCTGTTGCTCAACTACACCCAGTGCATCATCACTAAACAACTTGGAAATGTGGAAAAGCGCAAACATTACCACCATTACGGCAACCGTAACAATAACCTGACATATACCGGTCACATTAGGTTCTGTCACGCCAAGCAACTGACGGGCAAATTGGCCGATTAAAAAGACACCCAAAGAAATGCCAAACGTCACGTTGAAAAACTTTTTACTGTAATAAGGAATAATCGTTCCAAGCATTCCGATCATAATTGTACCAATAAAGCTTGCATCCGTAGTGACAAGGAAGAAAAGACACTCCAAAGAAATTTCAATCACTATAACAAGCCTATAAAACTTCGCCAATGGGTTTTTCAAATATATAATTACATTCACAATCATATAAATAACCAGCATGGCAAGATTACCGATTGTAAAAAGCAGTGCTTTGTTTGTCGCCACAAGCATAACTTGGAAAAAAAACATTACTGCAAATACAATACTCGATGCTATCAGCATAAAGCTATTCATCCTTTTTAGTCTTTCATCGGGATTGTTGTACTTAAATTTATTCATCCTGACATCTCCTTTCAAGCCGAAATTCTGCACTCTTTTTCTTATGAATTGTATGAATAAATTTTACCATACTTTCATATTGTCTGACAATAAGAAAAATCGCTTTTTTTACCGTTTTCGGTAAAAAAGCGATTCTTCCTCCTGATTTTCCTATTAAAACTTCCTGTAAAACGTTTCTACGTTTCTCTTAAACATCTTTGCCGGTCTGTGTCCCGCACCCTCAATCAAATATTCTGTTTCCGTTACATAATCACTGATTTTACGGCGGAAATTCGGTGTGATTAATTCACGTCCGAGAATCAGTTCAAACGCCGTCTGTAACTCAGTCAAAGAAAAGTACTCCGGCATCAGGTCGAATCCGAGTCTCAAATCATGGTCTACACTCTGACGCAGTTTTAAAATCGTGTGAAGAATGATTTTTGCATGGTCAAACGCCAGTTTATCGTTTTTGCTAACCTCATAGGTAACCGTCTCATGACAATTTTTGAAATGTACACGCTCTTTTACAACAGAGCTCAATTTTTCACCTGTCTCATCATCCACTAACGTTAATTCATACTTTGTTTCGATTTTGGCATCATCATTTTTCATTACTTTCTTCGGTTCTGTAGCATTCAATTCAATCGTAAACCACTTTGCTTCACGCGCATCTGAGCCGGCCTTCAACTTTGCCGCTGTATGATCCACAAGTGCCATAAACGTATTGGAAATAATCCAGCCACGCGGATCACGTCCCTGTTCCCCAAAGATACCAACCGGTCTTAAATATGCGGATTTGATATGTGTTTCCTCATATAATTCACGCAAAGCCGTTTCACATACATCCTCATGCGGCACACAAAAACCGCCCGGCAATGCCCAAAAATCTTTAAACGGATAGTCTCCTCTTTTCACAAGCAAAATTTTTAATGCCTGTTTGGGAAGTTTTCTGAAATTTTCACTGGTAGCTTCCTGTGCGATTGTAAAAATAGCCATATCAGCTGCAACCGAAGGTCTTTCAAATTTAGTAATATCATACTGTGCCAAAAACTGCTGTTCTTCTTTGTTCATAATCAACAATCCTTCTTTCATCATGTTTTTTAATGCAAAAATAACAATTCGTACCCTACTTCATTTACCCGGAAATCACTTCGACCTGACACATTTTCATGGTGGTCAGTGCTGCCGCATGACTTTCGGGTGTCACACCCGCACAACAGGATGCATCCACACGCACCTGTATTTCCGGAAAAAGCGCCTTAAGCATCAATGCATTGGACACCACACAAATATCCGTACAAAGCCCAACCAACTCTACTGACTCAAATGTGAAATCTTTCCATCCCGTATATCCGAATGTCGGTTTATCAATAATCATATCTTCCTCTCCGGCAAGACCATTCCACAATTGCCATCCGTCTGTACCTTGGATACAATGCTCTACCGGTAAGTGCTTCCCTTCGTTAGTTGTCAGATAATCTGCCTGATGCGTATCACGGGTAAAAATAATCTCATCGCCCCGCTCACGGTATTGTGCAATCTTTTGTTGCACAGGTGCAACAATCGCCACTGCTTCTTTCGTACCGAGTGCACCATCAATAAAATCTTTTTGCATATCTACCACAATTAACGTTTTCTTCATAGTTTACGGCCCCTTTATCAGATTTTTGATTTAAAGTTGCTTCTTTTTTCTATGATATTTTCTTCTATACAATATGTCAAGTTAAATTTTACTATTCTTTGCATGTAATATCAAAAAGAAGCGCATCCAACTCCTTTTTTTCGGAATCTTTTACGCTTCTTTTTCCCTTTTTATCAGTTTTATTCAGCAAGTAACTTTACTTCCTTAAATTTGTCTTTCACTGCCTGTAGCTTTTCCTGATATCTCTTTCTTTTCAGACTTTTTCAACATAACAAATGCCGCAATCCCCATTAGCAACATCGGAAGCATAATAACCGCCGTCTGTACCGTACTCTCTTTCCAGATACCGGTTAGCTTCTCCCCGTTCATACACAATGCGGAAATTGCCACGGCACCGTTATTCACCGCATGCATAAACGCTGCCGCCCAGACAGAACCGGTCTTCTTGGTTACCAGTGTAAGCAGAGCATTCATCGCAATTGTAAATACCGTAAAAATCAGAAAACCAAGCCATGGTTCGCCCCAGTAACCGGTACCGAAGTTATGACCGTAATAATTCACCGGAAAATGCCAGACGCCCCAGATGATACCGCCGACAATGATTGCCGGTCCGATACCCATCATTTTTTCAAGCTTTGGCATCATATAGCCACGCCACCCTATTTCTTCACCAAGGCCTCCGAAGGAAATCATTACAGCACTTGTCACGGAGTAAAGCGGCATCACACCAAGCATTTCTTGGGGTAACTCTGCCTGTGCAAGCACATCCGTATCAAAGCAGCCGGGTTGGAATGCAAGAAACAGCCATCCGCCAAGTTCTTTATACACAAGTGGCAGAAAGATTGCTACCAAAAACCAGATCCATTTCTTATCCCGTAAGGAAATGCCCAGTTTTAATGAATTCTCACCTACGAAGTCAATCTTCTCACGACAAATCCATCCTGCAATAAACACCGAAGCAGCAGGCATAAGCATTGCAAGGCTAAGTAAAAGCTGTGTTCCGGCATCCTCATATGCATGTCCGGTTTCAAAATAAAGAATTGCCACTACCCAAAGGGGGATAAATGCAAACAGCAGATACACAATAAGTCTGAGCGTTTCTTTCTTTTTACTCATCATATTCACGCTCCTTCCTTATAAAAATTGATGCCGTTAACCGGTATGACAGATAATAAATCACACCCGTTACAATCGGAAACAAAGCATTCAGTAAAATAAATACCCAAGAGTACTCCATCATTTTATCAATCTTTTCTTCCAGTTCCACCCCTACCAGTACTGAAATATCACCAAACAAAAACCAGACCAGAAAAACCAAAGCAAGGGAAACGGAAATTGTATGAAATACGATATCCCCCTTCTTCTTCCCAAACAGAAAATATAGTGGGAAAGCCAATGCCGCAGCAATCAGCAGCAGGCAAATCACAATCGGTGCTATGAGTTGTAACATGGCAACCATTTGCACGAATGCTTCCGATTTAAGTGCGGTAAGGCCAATCATGGAAAGCAAAATCCCCCATGACAAGACCGCATAGGCTATTATCAGATAAAAAATGTATTTTGACGCAATATATTCCTTCTTATCAATCGGCATTGTCAGCAGATAATTTCTGCAGTTTTTAGCAGAATCCGTTCGAAACAATTTTGACATGAGCAGCATGACACATGAAACTCCGCTAAAGAAAAACATGGGCGTATACAATACCAGCAAAACCTCTGCCCCAGCATTAAAACACGTTACAATACAAAAAACGATCTCAAGAATACTGAGCAGAACTCCCCCTAATATCATTGACCGGCCACCTATGGCCATATACTCTTTATACAGTAATCCTCTCACCTTGCACCTCCTTTTCTGCCTCTGTGCTTCGCGATAAATACAGAGAGGAAATAACAAAGAATTACAAAAGGAACCGTTCCTGCAACAATCAAAGGCAAACCATTCTCCACTATCATTTCAAGTTTTTCAATAAACAAAAGGGAATATTCCTCAAACACTTCCCCAAATTTTAATATCAAAAATACGAAAACAACTCCTACTGCAATCGCAACACCGGTTAAAATTATTTCCGCCTCCTTTTGGCGCCACATATAGAACATACAGCAGGAAATCCCCAGCAAAGCAGCTATTAAAGCACAAAACAGTGTTGCTCCGAAAATCAGTTTCCCTAACGTAAACACAGTAACCAGCGGAGAAATAAACACTGCCACCAGCAGGGAGGAAAAATAACCCAATAATAGTGTACCAAAGACGGAAATATATCTTGCCAAAACAATTTGTGAAGTACAAACCGGCATCGTTCCCGCAACGTCCTTGAAATTTGCCTTCTCATCCGCAAAAAAACATGAGACACCGTCATAACCAACTCCCATCGGCAATAATATGGCAAGGAACGTAATGCCGGCCACCATAATCTTCTGAGACTTCTCGTCTGCTTCCGTCCAATCTTCCCCGACTTCCTGTTCCATAACCCCCTTAAGATTTCCGTATTGCAGACTAAGTGAAAACAGAACTCCTATCAAAACAGATGCGATCATAACCACAAGATAAGTAGTCAGTTTCGTTCGAAGGTAATACATATCCTTCAAAATCAATCCCTTCATATGTATCCTCCTTCTAAGCCGTAGTGTTACCGGCATTCGCACGGTTTACATAATGTATCATAATTTCTTCCAGATTGCTCTTCTCCATTACCATTCCCGCATATTTGTTCACACACTTCTTCCGGTCATGAAGCAGGACATCCACACCGAAAGAAGACTGTCTTACCGACACAATATCCTCTTTGTCAATATGCTCCGAATCCTTCTTGCTGCATTTCACCATAATGTGATTCTCGAGAATCTCATCCTTCTCACCACTTAGCACAATACGCCCCTTATCGATAAAAACAACCATATCCGCAATGCGCTCAATATCCCCTGTAATATGCGATGATAAAAGAATGGTATGATTCTCTTCCATGACAAATTCCTGGAAAATCTGCAAAATCTCGTTACGTACAATCGGGTCAAGTCCGCTGGTAGGCTCGTCCATAATCAGAAGCTTGGCACCATGTGACATCGCTACCGCAATCTGCAGCTTCATTCTCATTCCTCGTGAGAACTTACCGCACTTTTTCTTCATCGGAAGTCCGAATTTCTTCATATAGCCGGCGAAAGTTTCATCACTCCAGTTTGTATAGATCCGACTCATAATTTTACCGATCTGAACCCCTGTCAGGAAATCATGAAAGCCCATTTCATCAAAAACCACACCGATATCGTCTTTGAGTGTTTTTCCCTCTTTTTTCATATCTCTTCCAAAGACCTTAATCTCACCTTCCGTGAGTGCTATAATATCCATAATCAACTTAATCGTGGTTGTTTTGCCGGCACCGTTTTGCCCGATGAAACCGCAGATGCACCCCTGGGGAACCGTGAAATTCACATGATCAAGCACAAAATCTCCATAATCTTTGGTAACATCTTTTAACACCAGAACGTTGTCGGTTATGTCTGCCTGCATTCCGGAATCACTTTCCAAAATTTCGTTATCATTACTCATCTTTTTGTTTCTCCTTTTCTTCATACAAAAGCTTCATGCGCTCCATCAATTCCTCTGCCGAAAGGCCTGCAATTTCTGCCTTTTCAAGCATCTGTTCCATGAGCTCCTCAATCTCAAACATAACACTTTCCTTCACCATCTCATGGTTCACACTTTTCACAAAGCTGCCCTTACCCGTATAGGATTCGATATAGCCTTCCCGTTCCAAATCCTCATAGGCTCTTTTGGTGGTGATGATACTGATTCTCAATTCCTTCGCCAGAAGACGCATGGACGGAAGGGCATCCCCTTCTTTCAATTCACCGCTCATAATCTGCGCCTTAATCTGATCTTTGATTTGTTCATAAATCGGTCTGTCCGACTGATTGGAAATAATAATATCCATTTGTTACCTCGCGCGTTTTGCTTTTTGGTCACCAACGTATTTCTGCAGAATAATACAGCAGCACCAAACAATATATTGTATATATACTATATACACATTATTCACAATATGTCAACTTATTTCTACTGATTTTGAAATAATTTTTTTCCGCACGAAAGAACGCAAAAACCTCTCACTTTACTTTTTTTGCAAAATGAGAGGTTTCCTACTTCTTAACACTTTTTCACGCAAATATCAAAGGACAATTTTACCAAAAACACCAAGACCACCAAACAATGCATTTTCACCAAGTTCTTCTTCAATCCGAAGTAACTGATTGTACTTTGCAACACGTTCTGAACGGCTCGGTGCACCGGTCTTAATCTGTCCCATATTCAGGGCAACTGCCAAATCGGCAATGGTAACATCTTCCGTATCTCCTGAACGATGAGATGCAATTGTCCGATAACCGGTCTGACGCGCAAGACGGATTGTATCCAATGTTTCGGACAGGGTTCCAATCTGATTGGGTTTAATTAGAATGGCATTGGCACAATGATCCGTAATGCCCGCTTTTAAACGTTTTATATTGGTAACAAACAAATCATCTCCTACAAGCTGGACGCGATTACCGATTTCATCAGTCAAAAGTTTCCAACCTTCCCAATCCTCCTCATCAAGCGGATCTTCCAAAGAAAGAATCGGATATGTCCCAACCAGCTTTTTCCAATACTGAATCAATTCTGCTGAAGTAAACTTTTTACCGGACTTTGGTAAAATATACTCACCCTTTTCCTTGCCTTTCCATTCGCTTGCTGCAGCATCCAAACCAATCATGAAATCTTTTCCTGCTCGAAATCCCGCTTCCGCAATTGCTTCCAAAATCAATCTGATTGCAATTTCATCTCCAGCAAATGCCCCGTTTCCTCCCTTGGGTGCTACTGACGGATTCATGACGGAAGCGCCGTTTCCGCTTCCTTGGGCTGAGGACAGATTTGGCGCAAAACCGCCCTCGTCTCCGACTGCAATCGAAAGTCCCTTCTTTTTCAATAATTTGGACAACTCGTGGTACACCTGTACAGACATCCGAAGCGCCTCCTTGAAGCAACATGCACCAACCGGAATAATCATAAACTCCTGTATATCCAGATTATTGGCAGCATGCGCACCACCATTTAAAATATTCATCATCGGAACAGGCATGGTAACTGCACTCACGCCCCCCAAATACCGGTATAAAGGCTGACCGCTGGATTTTGCTGCTGCCTGAGCAACCGCAATGGAAACCGCCAGCATGGCATTTGCTCCCAGTTTAGATTTATCCGGTGTTTCATCTGCACGCAACATAGCATTATCAATCGCATACAAATCCGAAGCATCCATTCCGCAAAGTCTTGCGGCAATCACGGTATTAACATTTGTCACTGCCTTTGTCACACCTTTCCCGCCATATCTGGCCGAATCACTGTCACGCAACTCCAGTGCTTCAAACTCACCTGTCGATGCCCCACTCGGTGCCACACCGCGTCCAATGGACCCGTCTTCTAACGTAACCTCAGCCTCAACCGTTGGATTTCCTCTTGAATCCAGAATCTCGCGTCCTTTTACCTGCATAATTCTCATACTCTTCATACTTAGTCTCCTTCTCTCCCGGCGCTCTCAAATCCCATCGATTCTCCGGCATATTAAAGACTCATCCACGAGCCCACAAAAAAAGCAAGAATACTTCTCTTTACAGATAGTATTCTCACTTTTTTTTAAAATATACGCGCCGGCCACGTCATGTCAGGCTCGCATTCATTCGTTTCATTCACTTTCGTTCTTCATCCATAACCTGATTAATACTGCATAACCCTGTTATAGTCATACCCTCTGTCGGAACGGATTTCAAAAGGATTACATTCAAAAAATTTAGTGGAAAAAGAAATATATCATGCTGGTCAGTACAAAAATAAATCCCATAAACAATACAGCTACCACGGTATTTCCTTGTTTTCTTTCTTTCCTTTGCCGCTCCTGTTCCTCGCTCTCATAGCCGAAAGAAAGTCGTTCATAATTTCTTTCATCCAAATCTATCATTTTATCGAACTCGGTTCCTGCATCAGCATCGTAATGAGGATCATACGCGGCCCTTGAACGCGAAGGATTGTGCGAAGGATTTACTTTTGTTTCTGTCATATGTACATATCTTCGTGCCTCAGATTCCGATTTGTCCGTGAAACGCACTTCCGAAGTTACAACCTTGTCATTTTTAATCGAATCCGCAAATGTAACCAGTTCAAAGGAAGCATCACAGTTCGGACATTTTAACGTTTCCAGTCCTTTTAACGCTTCTTCCTGTATACGATGATTGCAATATTTACATACCAATCCTTCTTCCGGAAATGTATGATAGAGTTTCAACTCTGCATAATATTTTCCTGTTTCATCGTAATACCCCGCACGATAACATACACCGTCTTTATCGGTTACGTGTTCCGGATAATACATATAATCATGCCATTTACAATGATAAAAAAGGAACTCCTCATTATCATCCTGATTTTCTACCGGAAATTTCGGAGACTTACGATATTCTTCATCTTTGGCATAAAAATCAATAATCCTACTCACTTCCGTATCCCTCTGTTTTTATCTTTACACTCTTTCATAAATTGTCTTTCATCATTCCGGTTATTTCTTATCATCGGAATAATGCGGTCCTTCCATAAATTCATTCTTATAAAAATCCGACGGTGCTATTTCATTCAATATAGTCCATATTTTCTTAAATATAGCCCCTATAATCGATATTTCGGTAATAGGAAACACCGCCTCCAGTATTTCCCATACTAATTTCTTCATCCATGTATTTTCAGTTTTCTTCGAATTGTATTTATGCGGTTCATATGTCTGCTTCACTACAGGTGCCGGATTATATTCACGCGTTTTAATATACTGTAACGGCTCATCGAAATTGAGTTTACTAATATGTTCTTCATTATTATCCTTCTCTCGAAAAGCTTTCTGCTCGTTCTGTTTTCTTAACAACTCCTTCTCATTCTCTTCAGAATTATTTCTGTTTGATTCAATAATCAGCTCCGGATTCGAAATATCCTTTGCATAGAAAAAAATACCGGGGCAATCTACAAGAAAATCATATTCCGCATCCAACTGCTTCATATAATCGATTTCCGCACCACACTGTGAGCACCAGAAATCATCCATTTTCTGAGCATTCACATCAAATATCGTGTTATGTCCGCAATACTTACAAACCACACCGCTACTCTGCGGATAATACAAAATTTCAATCTTCTCATGATAATTACATTCTTCATCATAAAATCCGCGCTTACGCTGCACACCATTGACGTCAGCAAAATCCTGCGGATAATAGACATAATCATGGCGCAGGCAATGATACAAAACGGTGTCGGAAACCCCTTGCGGATTCACCGGAAATTTGTCTGCCGAACGTAAATCCTTTGCATTTGCACGCGCAAACTCATTGGCTCCGCCAATAACTTTGCCATGTCCCCTATGCTTGTTGGCATAAACACGGTTTCCTGAGTTTGTCGTCTGAAGCCACCCCTTTTTCATGTCAAATCCAAATTTGTAATTCGAGGTAAAACACGCAACTTCTGCCGTGTTCCTTTTTTTATCATCCTCTTCGTTATATATTAACATACTTCCCCTTCCACTTTACGCCCCTAAAGATATTTAATTACACCTTATAATAGAATCATCATAAAGAAAACAATTATAATAATAAATGGTACCAAAATCAAAAAACCTAAAAGGATCAGAAAAATCATTCCTCCAACAGGATTCGAAAGAATCTTTGCAATGATGTCTTCCATTTTTTTATTCCGTTTAGAATAATCATCTGTACTCCTTATTCTTAATCGAACGCATTACATGCGCCTGTATCGCCACTTATCGTTTTTATAAGATCATTTTCATAAGTGCTACAAAAAGTACAATCATCACAAAAACACCGGCAATACAACTCCAAATAAGTAAACCCTCCCCATTCCAACGGGATTCTCCATATGCATAATTCTCATCAGAATTATTGGCGCTTTCAACAACAGAATCCCACACAGTTTCAAATAACCCCTCATCCTCTCTCAAATCAAGTTTAGGATCAAATTCCGTACCTGTGTCAGCATCAAATCCGGGATCATATGCCGAACGTTGAACGGAAGAACTCTTTACCGGTGCATCTTGCATCAATGGTCTTGTTGATGTAGCTTTGATTACCTTACTGATATCCTCGCTGTTGACAAGATAATCACGATCTAAAGATACCGCTTCCACATAATCAAGCGGCGCCCCACATTTCGGACACACTATATTTTTTAGTGATTCTTCATTTAAATTTATTACCGCATTGTGTCCACAATATTTACAGACTACACCTTTATCATTGGGCTTATGGTGAATGTGTAACTCCTTATAGTAATTGCCTTTCTCATCATAATAACCACGCTTTCTGTGAGTCCCTTGCGTATCAATGAAATCCGCCGGATAAAAAATGTAATCATGATGTAAACAATGATAAAAAACCGTCTCTGACATACCGTACGGATTCTGCGGAAAATCCGTATTTTCCCTAATTGGTTGCTTGTTCAAATCAGCAAAATCACTTGCACCGGCAACCACTTTCCCACCGGCACTGTTTCTATTAACATAAATGAACTGTCCGTTGTGAGTTTGTTGCACTTTTCCTTCTGAAAAGTTGAACTTCAAGTTCTGATTCATATTTTCCGACATATCCTTTTCCCCTCTAAAAAAATTTTATAGCATTATTTTACAATAAATCACATTAAAAGTATAGCAAAACCCTTGCAAAATACAGAATCACAACGTGCGAAAATACTACTTTTCAAAATGCTGATAATCCTTAATAGTGTTCCAGTCCCCGCCCCAGGTAAACCCATACTTTTTGAAAATTTTGAAACAGATATCATCATGCGTAATCATGTGTTCAAGTCCTGTCGTTCTGTCAATATAGTCATTCGCATTCTCATGACTCCACACAGGACTTCCCGTTTTATAACTAACATACGGATTTTGCTGCGGGTTAATATCAATTGCACGGCCGTATGCATGCTTGGAGAGTTTCGACGAACCTGTCGCCGGACGATAAAGAAATGCTGACGTATTATTCTCATCAATTGACGCAGAATCTGTTGAGGTTGGATCTCCTGTCCAGTAATTGTCCGCCAGATACATACTTTGTATCTCATATTCCGCATCAAATAATTCCCGAAAAATATTCTTGAAATCCTCCTGCAGGGATGTTGCTACAATCACCTCTCCCACCTGAAGTTCATGTTCAAAATTATAATGCAAAACTTTCAGATAACGGATATCTGCAAGTGTCACTTCCGTTCCCTCCTGAAAAGATTTCCCGTTTATTACGGAATATACTTCATCAGAAATTTCGTAAGAGACAAAATAATTCGCTATTTGTTCCGCATCAATCTCCTCTTCAGATAAAACCGTTCCGGCCGGAATTGTTTCCCATGCAGCCAGTAATTCCTCCCTATGTTGCTTTTTCAATTCTTCTTCCGAAACAGTCGATGGCTCTTCGGACACTTCTTCTGACGAACTTGAAGGTTCCTCTGCAACATCTTCTAAAACAGAGGACGGTTCTTCTGTAACTTCCTCTTCATAACCACTTTCCTCTGAAGTAACTACCTGCTCCGGTACTTTCTCCGGCTCCTCTTTGCCACTGCTGATTCCAAATATAATAATGATTACACAAACAGCAATTATAAAAAGAACAGGAATTCCACAAAGCATACATCTTTTCATATTCAGTTTTCTTTTTTTATTCTGCATCATTTCACCTTCCCATTTTTGTAAAGTAACTTCTTCCACTTGCACTTCATGTATATTGTCTTTTTGACTCATAGGAAAGAATCATATGAATCAAAAAATCCCCTGAATCTCAGGGGATTTAGAAGAGCGATAGACGGGGCTCGAACCCGCGGTCTCGACCTTGGCAAGGTCGCGCGTTACCAACTACGCCACTATCGCATATTTTGTTTTGTGTTCGCTCTTGTGTGCCGCGAACAATATGTATATTACTATACCTAAAGAGAAATGTCAACAGCTTTTTTGAATTTTTTTTATTTTTTTTAAAATTTCAAAAATATCGCTCCAAATAACACTGCCGGACGCATCACAACATGTAAGAAACCCTGCATCGCATCTCGACTACAGGGCTTCCTACAACTGATTTTCCTCAACTATTAAATCCAATGGACCATACCTCCTACTCTCTTCTGTATCCGTTCCACTCATTCCTTTGTATTATAATACTGTAATGGACATCTTTATCTGTTCTTCATTACGATTTTGGTGTTACGAAATACTCCGTTATTCATTCAATTCAAATTACGTTTTAGGTGGACCGTACCTCCTTTGCTTTAGAATATCTATCTGAAGTTTTATTATGTACTTATTATAACCTCCGTTCTTTATTTTGTCAATACTATTTTCAAATATTTTTTATATTTTCTGATAATTCGCAATCTCTTTTATAAGTTATCTAAATTCTCTTTGATAAAATAACTTCTATTTAATTGTCTTTAATGTTATAATATTTTCAAATTACTATATCTCAATTAACACTTACGGAGGATTTCTATATGACAAAACAACAGGAAGGATTCGCTTGTACAGCAAAATCCATTATCAAAGAACTGGAAAAAAGAAATATGGAAGGTTTTTTCTGCGAAACAAGTAAAGATGCCGTTGCAAAAGTACTTTCCATGATTCCGGAAGGATCGGTTATCAGTTGGGGCGGAAGCGAAACCATCAAGGAATGTGGTCTGATGGATGCAATCAAAACCGGAAATTATACCCTTTTGGACCGCTCTGCCGTCCAAGGCGAAGACGCTTACCGTGAATTCTTTTCACAAGTCGTTAAAGCAGATGCTTTTTTAATGAGCAGCAATGCTATCACAGAGAACGGCGAACTTGTTAATATTGACGGGGCTTCCAATCGCCTTGCCTGTCTTTTACACGGACCGAAGAACGTATATGTCATTGTCGGCATGAATAAACTGGTCTGCGATGTTCCTGCTGCCATCGGACGCATCAGAAATGTAGCCTGCCCCGCAAATACCATCCGTCTAAACCGCAATACGCCCTGCTCCATCACCGGCAAATGTGGTGACTGCTATTCTCAGGACAGCATCTGCAGCCAGATTGTGGTAACCAGACGTTCTTCACAGCCTAAGAGAATCAAAGTCATTCTTGTTGCCGAACACCTTGGTTATTAATCTTATACATTTATGCCGGCAGATTTTTCTGCCGGCCTTTCTTTTCGTAAATACAAGAAACCGCCCGGATACACTTTCTGCGCCGGGCGGTTTTTATGTTAACTAATTATTCTGCTAATCCGAAGATATCATGGATTGCATTTGCTGCACGTTCTGCCTCGTTAACATCAATCAGAACCGTTACACGGATTTCGGATGTTGAAATCATCTTAATGTTGATGTGTTCGTTATAGAGGCACTCAAACATCTTCGCTGCAACACCGGGGTTAGACATCATACCTGCACCAACAACGGAAACCTTGCATACGTTTTTCTCAATTTCCACATTCTGATAGTTAAGTCTGGCTTTGTTATCTTCAATTACCTTCAATGCCTCATCGCCATAATTTCCGTCAACGGTAAAGGAAATATCCTTTGTATTATCGCGACCAACAGACTGTAAAATCATATCAACATTGATGTTTGCTTTGGCAAGTGCATCGAAAAGACGGAATGCAGTACCCGGCTTATCTGCAAGACCGATTACTGAAATTCTCTCTGCACTCTTATCTACTGCTACTCCACTTACTAACATTCTTTCCACTTTAACATCCTCCTTAACAATCGTTCCTTCTTCATTGGTAAGACTGGAACGTACTACTAATGCAACACCATATTTCTTAGCCATTTCTACAGAACGGTTATGCAACACGCCTGCACCTAACGTTGCCAGATCAAGCATCTCATCATATGTAATCTCATTTAATTTCTTCGCTGACTTCACAATTCTGGGATCTGCGGTATAAACGCCGTCAACATCAGTATAAATTTCACATTTATCAGCACGAAGAGCTGCTGCAAGTGCAACTGCTGTTGTATCAGAACCACCACGGCCAAGTGTTGTATAATCATCATATTTGTTAATTCCCTGGAAACCTGTTACGATAACGATTTTACGTGATTCCAATTCGTGTTTGATACGCTCTGTATCGATTCTTTTCAATCTTGCATTTCCATAATTGGATGTGGTATGCATTGCAACCTGAAAAGCATTCAATGAAATGGAAGGTACACCAAGCGCTGCCATTGCCATGGACATCAGGGAAACAGAGGTCTGTTCTCCTGTTGTCAAAAGCATATCAAGCTCTCTTTTAGACGGATTGGGATTGATGTCCATTGCCATCTCAATCAATTCGTCTGTCAGCTTACCCATTGCGGAAAGAACAACTACTACATCATTTCCTTTCTGATACTCTTCAATACAACGTCTTGCCACATTGAAGATTCTTTCTTTGTTGGCAACCGAAGTTCCGCCAAATTTCTTAACTACTAACATCTTTTTCCTCCTACCTATACTTCAAAAAGCTTCTCGATAATATTATGACCCTGTGCCTCATAATGCCCTGTGGAGGCTGCACATTTCTCACAATAAAGTACGCCGTCTCCGGCCTGCTTTGTACTGTCATATAAAAGATACGGTACGCTGTCAGACGTATGCGTACGCAGACGTACCGGTGTCGGATGATCCGGTAAGAACAGAAGTCTGAAATCAATATTTAATGCATTCAGCTCTTCTGTTAGCGGTCCGACAATCAGGCGGTCAATATTCTCAATTGCAGCCACCTTACGCTCGTAACTACCCTGGTGTCCCATCTCATCCGGTGCTTCCACGTGAATATACACGAAATCTTTGTTCTCTTTGGTAAGTGCATTCACTGCCGCTTCCATTTTACCGGTATAGTTGGTATGCAACCCGCCGTTCGCGCCTTCTACCTCAATTACCTGCATTCCTGCACCGATTGCAATACCTTTTAACAAGTCTACTGCAGAAATCATGGCACCGGTTTTACCTGTTTTATCCGTAAAAGAATCAAGTGCAGGTTTCGTTCCTGCCCCCCAGAACCAACAACAATTCGCAGGATTTAATCCTGCAGCTTTACGAGCCACATTAATGGGATGATTTTTCAGAATTTCATAACTCTTCTTCATCATCTCTCTTAAAACATCATCTTGTGGTAAATGTGCAACAACCTTCTGTCCAAGCACGTCATGCGGCGGCACAAGAGGTACCACCTGCCCTTTATTCCAAATCAGGCAATGTCTGTAACTGGTTCCTACATAAAAATGATATGCATCATTCTCCAATTCGTTGCGCACCGCTTCCAATAAAACTGCAGCATCCTCTGTGGAAATCTCACCGGAACTGTGATCAATGATGATTTTATCTTCAAAACATTCCTCTTCATCGGAAATTGTAATAATATTACACCGAATCGCAACATCATCTTCAGCCATGTCAACGCCGATGCTAAGTGCCTCTAACGGCGAGCGGCCGGAATAATATTTCTTAGGATCATAGCCCAACACAGAAAGATTCGCTGTATCACTTCCGGGAGACATTCCCTCCGGAATGGTATGCACCAAACCAATTTCACTCTGCTTAGCCAGCGCGTCCGTATTCGGTGTGGACGCATATTCCAACGGAGTCTGATGATTCAGGGCTTCAATGGCTTCATCCGCCATTCCGTCACCTAAAACTACTATATATTTCATAGGCTTTCTCCTTTATCTGTGAGACATTCTTTAGTCGAGAATACGGATAGTACTGATGACACCTTTTACCTCTGCAATGCGTTTCACAAATTCTGCTTCACTGATTTCATCTGTGATAAATGCAAACTCGTCTGCACATTCCGGAATGCGTACAATCTCTGTCTCGCCAAAGGCTGTCATAAGATTACTCTCTGCCTCGCTGCCTTTCACGCGAACAAAAAATCTCCAGCACATTTCATCCTTGGAAGAAAGTGTGATTTTTCCATCTTCCCAGAAACAGAAGATGAATTTACCCTGATGCTTCGCACAGTCAATCACATCTGATACAACCGCACTTGCTGTCGGCAGCTTTCCTGCTCCTCGTCCGTAATACATTGTTGTTCCGAGCATATTGCCATGTACGCAAACACCATTGAATACATCCTTCACACAGTACAGAGGATGCTCTGCGCGAATCATGAACGGTGCTACCATAGCAAAGCAGGAACCGTCCATATCCTTGCTCATTCCAAGAAGCTTGATGCTTCTCTTCATTGCTTTTGCATAAAGAAAATCTTCCTTGGAAATCTTTGTAATACCTTCTGTATAAATATCTTCATAATGAACAGTTTTACCATATACCAAAGAGGAAAGAATCGCAATTTTACGGCACGCATCGTAACCTTCAACGTCTGCTGCCGGATTCTTCTCCGCATAACCCTTGGCCTGTGCCTCAGCAAGGACTTCGGCATACTCCATACCTTCCTCATCCATCTTGGTAAGCATATAGTTGGTGGTTCCGTTCAAAATACCTGTAATACCGTCAATTCTCTCCGGTGTAAGGGAAGAATTCAGCGGGCGAATGATAGGAATACCGCCGCCAACACTTGCTTCAAACAGATAATTGCACTGATTAGCTTTCGCAAGAGCAATCAATTCAGGACCATGATTTGCAACCAGTTCCTTGTTAGAAGTACATACACTCTTTCCGGCAAGAAGCGCTTTCTTGCTGTATTCGTAAGCAGGATTTACACCTCCCATGGTCTCACAGATGATTTTGACCTCGGGATCATTCAAAATCACATCAAAATCGTGTACCACGCACTGCTCCATCGGGTCTCCCGGAAAATCGCGTAAATCAAGGATGTATTTCACCTCAATACCAACACCGGCTTTCTTGCTTACTTCCTTCTGATTCTTGTTTATTACTTCTACAACACCGCTTCCTACGGTACCATATCCTAAAACTGCTATCTTCATATTTCAATTCCTCCTGACTATAATCTCTTAAAATTCACTCTACTCCCTTGCAAGTACTTTCACGGCACGCACGCCCTGATGCACCTCAATCTGCCCCATCATATCCGACAAATCCTTCGTAGAGGATAAAATCTGCAAACTGATACTCAATGTCGCCATATTATTAATCGGAATGGACTGATGAATGGTAAGAATATTCGCACCAAACTCAGCTATAATCCGAAGCACATCTGACAAAATTCCCGGTTCATCCTCCATCTCACAGGTGAACGTAATTGTCTTCCCCTCCGCATTATCATGAAACGGAAAAATATCATCTTTGTATTTGTAAAACGAACTTCTGCTGATACCGGTCAGTTCCACAGCTTCCTGTACCGTGGCAACCTTTCCTGTCTGAAGGAGGTTTTTGGTTTCCACTACTTTCAGAAGAACTTCCGGGACCGCTTTGGTCCTTACCACATAATATCCTACGCTCTCTTTCATACACGCCTCCTTATCGGATTGTGTTTGTCTCACGCATACATTTGTTTCCCAGTGAAAGATATTGTAACACGGATATTTTTCTTTTTCAAGATGTGAAAATATAAAAAGACATACAAAAAAAACAAAAAAAGCACAGATAAACTGTGCATTTTTCCTTTCCGGCATCCCTATTAGCTTATTGTGGGATTGTATGGCCCTGTTGCAGGAACATAATTCCTACCGGGGACGCTTCCGCTCCGTCCAAGTACGCAACGGATGCTAAGCTCGATATTATCTCGCCAAGCACCGGCGACTTGCAAGGCCCACTGTAGGAATTATGTTCCTGCACCAGGGCCTGCAATATATTTAGCTTACAATTCCATAGTCGGTAAAATAACACGGAAAATATTCTTCCCGTCATCACGTAAGTATTCGACGCATCCTCCGTGGCGCTTCACAATAAGTTGTGTAATGGCAAGTCCCAATCCGGTTCCGCCGTCTGTTTTTCTCGCGGCATCCCCGCGTGCAAAAGCCTCAAATAATCTGACTGCAAAACTCTCTTCTATTTCCTTACCGTCATCGGAAACATCCATTATAACCCTATCCTTGTCTTTCATCAGCCTGACACCGATGTATTTTCCGCTACGGTTATATTTCATGGCATTATGAAGCAGATTGGCGATTACTCTGTTCATCAGACCTTTATCCGCCATAACGTTAACAGGTTCATCCGAAATATCGATTTCAAATTCAAATCCCGCATCGGTAATTTCATCATAGTATTCAACACAAATTCTTCGCAGATACTCGCACAGGTCTGTTTTCTCTGCATTCATCTCATACTCGGGATTATCCATCTTGAGCATTACAAACATATCTTCCGATAATTTTTTTACACGCTCCGCCTTCGCATCTATTGTACGGTAATAATTCTGCTTTTTCTCTTCCGGAACCAAATCTTCCTCCAATGCATTGGCATAACTTTTGATTGTCGCGATGGGCGTTTTAATATCATGCGATAATTCCAAAAGCATCTGATTTTTTTGCTTCTCCATACGCGCTTTCTCTCTTTTTTCGCGTTCCAGCTCACCTGCCATCTCGTTGAAAGAATCTGCTATTTCACGGAATTCCGCTTCCGCCTTAATCTGAATCCTTGTTTTATCATCACCTGCACGTAATTTCTCCATGCCGTCAATAATATAGTCCAACGGTTTCTTGATTTTTCTTCTCAGGTATAAACTAAAAAGGAGAATTTCCAATAAAAGCACCGGAATTATAAAAACAGTAATATCAAACGTACCATATTCTCCGATATCATTCACAATAATCGTCGGCTGTAATTTCATTACCTTCCTCGGAAAAAACACAAGATAAATTCGGCCGCTTTCTTCGTGTTGCTTATACAAGGCAATATACTCCGTTTGTCCGGTCGCCTCCGTAAGGCAAAGTAATTCAGTCGCAGTATATTCGCTTGCTTCGGTTTGCTTACTGCCGAACACATTTTTGACACGAAATGAAGAATCCAATTCCTCAACCCAGCCGCCTAACGCCTCTACGGAAGTTAAATCTTTCACCTCTCCGTTTTCATCAATAATCATCTCCGGCGTTATCGCCGGGATATTTCCCTGACCTATCACAGCCGCTTCAATCGTAAGGAACAAGATAAAAGTTGCAACTGCCAGAATTGCATAAAGAATAAAACACCCAATTATTTTGTAAAAAATACTTCTACCTTTCTTCACGGTTTTACTCCTTCTCAATTTTATAACCAAGTCCTTTGACCGTTTTCAGAATCTGCGGTGACTTAGGATTCTCTTCTATCTTTGCGCGCAGATTACTGATATGAACCATAATGGTATTATCATCCGCAATATAATCGCCTTCCCATGCATAATCAAAAATCTGCTGTTTTGTCAGTATTCGTCCCTGATTTTCCATCAACAGTTCCAGAATCCGCAATTCAGTTCTTGTTAGTTCAATACTTTGCCCCGCCTTACTGACACTGCCTTCTTCCTTGTTTAACACAATATCAAAGCACTTTAATTCCGTGCTTTTTGCACCGGATGTTTCCTGATAATCGTAATTGCGGCGCAACTGTGCCTTAATTCTTGCAACCACTACCATAGGATTGTATGGTTTTGTGATGTAATCATCTGCACCGATTTCGAGTCCCAATATTTTATCGTAATCCGCATCCCTTGCAGTTAACATAATAACAGGAACATTACTCTCTGCCCGAATCCTTTTTAACACCGCAAACCCATCCATTCCGGGCATCATAATATCAAGCAATACAAGATGCGGCTTTTCTTTCTGAAAAAGTGCAAGTGCAGAAACACCATTGTCCGCCCGAAGAAGTTCAATATCTTCCCGTTCAGTATACAGTTCCAGCGCCTCCAACAGCTCGATTTCATCATCTGCGGCAAGTACTTTGTATTTCATCTCAAATCTCCAATTCTTCGTATATCAATTCCATTACCGGTTCAGAATATTCGTAATCTGCCTTCCACTCGGGATTTAAAACATCCATAATCATGTATTGCGCCATACCTGTTCTGTAATATTTCGAAGAACCATTACTAAACTCGCTGATTCCCCCAATATAATCATTCTGAAATTTCTCAGGATTCATTTCTCCGTGCATAAGAGCTTCCACATAATAAGCACCGCCCTCTACACGTTCATAATATTCTTCGGTATGAATTATTTTTTCATCCAAAAGCGCATTACGTTCTTCTTCCAGTTTTTTATATTCTACAATATATGCTCTGATTCTGTCTATATCTTCACTCTTTACCGCTGCTTCCAGAATCTCCGCCTGTCTTTTAAACAAGTCAACAGCATCTTTATTTGTATCGGCATGCAACGTAATTGTGTTTTCCTCTATTCCCTCCGGACAGATGTTTTTAATCACTTCCATGTAATTGGTAAGCTGATAGCAGTGAAAAGCTTCGTGCCACAGCGTTACGGAATGTTCGACGCTACCATATTCTGTTGCGCCGGCACTTGCCAAGCCAATAAAAGAAGACATCTGCTCCACGCTCGGTGTAATTACCTCAAAATGATCATCTACCGGATATGCCGTTGCCACCAGAAAATTCATGGTGACCGCTCTTTTATTTACATCATAACCTCCTTTGTTACGAGTGAAAACATATTCATTCTCACCGTCATAAACAGCAATCGGATAATCCGCAATCCGAAAATCTGCCCAACCGATGGTGTCAGCTATCGACTGCATTTCCATTGCTCTTTCATAAACCTCAATATTCTTTTGTGAGATCCCGTATGTACCGGTAAAAATAACTCCGGCAAGAAGTGCAATTCCTACTAAAATAATAACAACCTTTTTCATCCTTAGGCTTCCTTTCTTTTCAAAACAAAAATCAATACCGTAAAAATATAGGCAAACAACAATCCCACCAGAATTGTATGAATATCAAAATCCTTGCCGCATAAGACATTGCCGGCCTGACTTTGAATGCTGTGCAAATCAGGTAAAATCTTAAGAGCGTATTTCACAAGTGTTCCGCCAAAACCGCCGATTACATCTTTCAACAAATATAAAACGCCATGAAAAATACCAACCAGCGTAGCCACCACGGAAATACTTGCTGCAAAAGTTTTCGGAATTACGATACTAAGCATACCGGTAAGCGTACTCACAATTACCACATTGATTGCAATAATCAGATACACAGGAATCAGTCTCCATAACTCTGCTGCCCTGCCATTGATTAACATAAATATAAAGAGGACTACAAATAAAATTGCTTCGGAAACAAGTCCCGCAAGGATATTCGCCAATGTCAACTCTCCATGATAGCGTGCCTGTGAAACATTGCGAATCCATACCAGATGACTGGTTCTGCGCTCATATTCATTCGGAATGGTAGAAAAGCTTGTGATAAAAGCCAGAATGCAGGCAAGTGCATTCAAAACCACCAAGAGGATCGGTGCAAGCATTGTATAATCCGTAATTGCAACGCCATCAATACTAAGTGTCCCTGTTCCGGTCCCGAAAATCAGCAAAACTACAATTCCGATTGCCGATACGATATATAACTCTTTTCTTCTTATCTTTTCCTTAAACGCTGTCATTGCGATTGTCATTCTTTTGCTCCTCCTACCATTTCTAAGAAAAGCTCTTCCAGGCTCTTCTCATTTTCTTCTCCTCTGTTCCAAGTCCCCATTTGAACTCCGTTTTTAATAATGATTCCTTTGTCACAAATTCTTTCGATATCCGCAAGGATATGTGAATTAATCAAAATGGTGATTCCTTTGTCACGAAGTCTGCCGATTAACTGCATCATCTCAAGTCTTCCAAGCGCATCCAAACCGGCTGTCGGTTCATCCAGAATCAAAAGCTTGGGGTTACCGAGCAGCGACTGCGCCAGCGCAAGACGCTGTAACATTCCTTTGGAAAAATTCTTTACTTTTGTTTTATTGTTCTCTAATCCGACTGTCTCTAGCAACAAAGGAATTGCCTTTCTTCGCTCTTCCTTAGGAATTCTTTGTATTCCCGCATAGTATTCCAATGACTCATATGCTGTAAGAAACGGTGGAAAATACGGTGTCTCCGGTGAATATCCGATCTGTATTCCCTCAGCAAGCTCAATTTCTCCGGCATCTTTTTTCACCAACCCAAGAATCATCTTGATTGTTGTGGTTTTTCCCGCACCGTTACTACCGAGAAAAGCAAATATCTCTCCTTCTTTTATTTCAAAACTCAAATCGTTTACAACACATTTCTCTTTATAAGATTTCTTTAAATTTTTACAAACAAGCATTTTTGTATCCTCCTTACAAAGATGATTCTACTTTCCCCAGCTAAATTTCACCTTAGGCCAACCTTAAGAAAACCTTAAGATTCATTCATCCTCACTTCCTGTGTCATAGGAATACTCTATGACATAAATAAAGAATGTGCATAGCACATTCTTCGCGCGTGAGCGGTGTTGCTTGGCAACAAAATTCCTTGCCGCGAACTGCGCATCCTTAGCGGAGCGATTTTTTTGTTGCATAGGAATTTCCTATGCAACAAAAAAACAGGCATATCTTTCTACAAAAGAAAAATATGCCTGCCATTCTGTCGTTTCCATGAATGTTTGTTTTATACCGTTCAGTCCTTTTTCACACTGTTTGCGATGAAACTCTCCATTCCTCCAATATAGTATTTCTGCATCACGATACCAAACACCAATATCGGTAGCATGGAAATTACCGTCACTGTAGCTCTGTAAATATAATATTCATAAGACAAGCCGCAGGTAGAGCACGACATGCTCTGAAAAATCTTATAGGACAACGTATATTCATCCTGATATACTCTGTTATAAAGCATTACATCAAACCAGGAATTCCAATGCGTCGCTGCTGTCAGGAATGCAATTGCAGCATAGACAGGTTTACACATAGGCGATACAATTCGAGTAAAAATCTGAAGGTATGACGCTCCCTCCGCTTTCGCCTGGTCTATCAATGATTCCGGAATGCTGTTCATATATGTTCTTATCACAAACACGTAAAGAACATTTACAATTCCCGGCACAATATATACCCAGAAAGTACCCGTAAGGTGCAATGTTTTCAAGAAGGCTAACATCGGTATGATGCCGCACTCAAGACAGGAAGCGGTAATCCAAAACACCGACAACTGCTTCTTGAAAAGGAATTCTTTTCTGCTTAATATGAATGCCAGTCCAACATTTATGCCGACTCCCAATATCGTTCCGAGCGCAGTGCGTATCAGGGTATTGGCGAATGCACGAATGAATTCGGAATTGGAAAAAACAAAGACATAATTTCTCAAAGTAAATTCCTGCGGCCAGAAACGTAACGCTGATAAATAATCCGAATGCCCCTCCTCATAATACTGAATTCTTCCGCCGCTATACCACGCCAGATGTGTACACTCAAAGGAACGAACAATCATGTTCCATATCGGGTACAAAACGATAATGACTACCGTCACCATCAACATTATCAAAAAAATATCAAATACCCTGTCACGAAATGATTTGGGCTTTTTCTTTTTTGTTTTTCCCATTTCCATATTCACCCCCCGGTAACTGCTTATGTTTTATTATGCTCTATTTGATATTATCATCAACATCTTTTCTTGTCAATATATTATTCATAAAAATTGGGATAAAATGTTTTGCTTACAAAATGCTCACGTCGTATTTATGCAACTTTTTCCTGTACCAAAAAATCAGGCATATGTTTCTTTAATCGAAAAATATGCCTGATATCTCTTTTATCATATACAATATTACACTTACAGGTCGTGCTCCAGCAGGTAGCCGAAAATATGCAGTCCCAATTTTAATACATCATGTCGCAGAAGATTATTCCTTACCGTTACATAATCACCGCTGATAATCCTCTCTACAAGCAAGCGTGTTTCCTTGCGGTCCAGAATCACCGGATCCTTCTGTTCCAAGGATTCATAGCGACTCGCCATCTGTGCATCAATTTCACCATCATTTGCAACTACTACATCAATCTTATGCGTTCCAAGATATCCATTGAGCATTCTGACATGGTCGGATACTTTGAAGTTCTCCGTTTCACCGGGCTGTGTTACCATATTGCACACATACATCACCTTCGCCCTGCTCTTATCAATGGCATCCCTGATTTCATCACAAATCAGATTCGGAATAATACTGGTAAAAAGACTTCCCATACTAAGAACAATTAAATCCGCCTCAAGCAATGCATTGATTGCTGCTCTGGTCGGCACCGGCTTTTCTTTATAATAAACCTTTCTGATTGCCGTCTTATTCTGCGTAATATGATGTTCTCCTTCAATAATACTTCCGTCAGCCATCTCTCCCATCAGAATGACATTGTCTTCCGTTAAGGGAACTACTTTACCCTTCAGATTGAATATTTTGCTGAGCGCCTCAATTCCATCCGACAGATTGCCGGTAATCTCCGATGAAGCCGTTAACAATAAGTTTCCGACAGTATGACCATCCAAATCACTTGTTGTATGGAAGCGGTAATTAAACAAATCCGTTACCAACGGTTCTGTCTCAGACAAAGCGATAAGCACACGTCTGATATCTCCAACCGCCGGAATATTGAACTCCTCACGCAAAACTCCCGTACTGCTTCCGTCATCACAAACCGAAACAATTGCGGTAAGTTCAATCGGAAATTCTTTTAATCCACGAAGTAAGGTGGAAGAACCCGTTCCTCCACCCAAAACAACAACTTTTTTCCTCATATCATTCCTTACTCTTTCTATTCTTCGGATTCTTTCTCAAAACAATCCTTCATCATTGCAAGATATTCCGTAATCACCTTACGATATCCTTCTTCATCAAAAACCGGTTCCTCATAAGCTTCCAACAAAAGCCCATCCAACGTATATCCAACCGTCATATCCAGTTGCGTACGTTTCACACTTTCCCGAAATACACTTTCATCTATATCAGAAAAAATAGCTTTACATGTTTTCCGATATGCTTCAAGTGAATCCATAACAACCAAAAGCGCTTCCTCATCGCGCTCTTTCTCCAACGATGCCAAAAATAGAGGAATATACGGATACGATTTACGTACCATCAGTTTTGTCTTCTCAAATTGAAGACGAGTTGCAAAATAATCCTGCGGCGCTCTGTTTGTCATCGCCTGTAATTCCATATTCATATAGCGCACGGCATAATCCGTAATAAAAGAATAGAGCCCAAGCTTACTGTCAAAATAGTGAAACCACAACCCTTTGCTGATTCCGGCTTCTTTCACCATCTCATCCGTACTTGCCCTTTTATATCCGTTAAACGCAAACACCTTCATTGCGCCGTTAATCATTCTATCCTGTTTTTCTTTTTTTAAATCAAAAAATTTCTCATTCATCACTTTGACCCCGCTTAAATTGACTTTGTTGGTCGATAACATCATTCTAACATAGAGAAAAAACCAATTCAATCCTCAAAATCTTTCTTTTCCAAGTTTTTTTCGCATAATCTCTTTTCATTTTTCCAAAATAGTATTAGAATAGATACAATGAACTGATTCGAAAGGAGCATTAACATGAAGAAATCCACAGGTTGGTTATTATTTGGTTTAGGTGCAGCAGTCACCGCTGCCGGAGCATATTATGTTTATAAAAATCAGGATAAATTCATTAAAACAGAAGAAATTGTTAATCCTGACGGCACAACACAAACCAAGCGTACTTACTTCTCACTCGATGTTGATAATGCGAAAGCACGCATGAATGAAACGCTTGCAAAAACCAAAGAAAAAGCACAGGAAACATGGAAAAAGGTCGAAGAGAGATTTGAAGATGCCAAAAGCTCAAAAGAAACCAATTATACTTCTCTTGATGATACATTTGATACATCCGCGGAAGAAGCTGCCAATACAGCAGAAATGATTGCGGACGCTGCTACTGAAGCACAAACGGAAGATATCATTGAAGAAGTTGTTACCTTTGAAACATCTGAAATATCTGCGAACGCAACAGAAAGCGTTATTTCCAAAGAAATTTCCGATTTTTCAGATGCAGAATAATTAAATTTCGTTTCTGAAACTTTTTAGCGAATTGATGATTGCAATCAAAAACCTCCGAAAAACAAAATTTCGGAGGTTTTTCTATTGCTTTTTTTAGAAACAATACTATACCATTTTATTCATTCTTTATTTCCATAATTCGACGCTTTAATTCGTCCTTCAATTCTCTTGTCTTTTCTTTCACGCGAAATCCTGCCGCTTTATTCGTCAGAATTTCACCAACAAGTTTGGCCGAGGTTTCATAATCGTCAAATCGGTAAGCCAAAGCCGCAAGAAGATAATCAAATGTAACTTCATCCATTCCGCAAATCGGGAAATGTTCCTTTTGACGTGCCATATAAAGTCCGTCATATGCTTTCTTTAGGAATACTTTTTCCTGTTCTTCTATTTCTTTGCGTTCTTCCGCCAACTCGTCTTCCTCCGGCATATGCTCTGCTTTGCCGCGGTATAACCATGCTGTTTTCAAACAAACATAAGCTTTTTCACTGTCCTTCGCTCCCTTAATTACACAGGAAAGTAACGCCAGCTTGCTTCGTTCGATTGCGGTATCATAAGAATAGACCTTATTGCGCTTGTCGGATTTTGTATATTGACTACTGATTGCTTCTTTAATATTTTTGATTTGTGTAGCGGTCAATGGTGCGAAATATCGCCCAAGTACTGCGTAACCGCAATGCGGACACGCTACAACATCATATTTAATACTATCAATATCCTGATGAACCGGTCGTAAATCCATATCCGTATTCAGCAATCTCGCACGATTGCTTTTCATCGTTTTACTCTTAAACGCTTTGTCACAAACCGGACAAGTATATGATTTATCATATAAATGCTGAATCTCCGCCTCCAGTTCATTTTTAAGGCGTTGCAAACGTTCCGCCTCCGGGTCTGTGGAATGCGCATCTGATCCGTAAATATCTATATTTTCCAGACCCTTTAACCCCAAATTCTCCAATCCTGCAAATAAATCCATGCTGTAACCCCCATTCTTTTGTTTATTTCGGTAATGTAAAAGAACTCTTCAACGATACAATACGATTAAACACCGGTGCACCCGGTTTAGAATCCTTGTAATCTACACAGAAAAATCCGTTTCTTACAAACTGAAAACTCTCATAAGCCTTTGCATCCCCCAATGCAGGCTCCATGTAACAATTTGTTAAAATCGTTCTGGAATCCGGATTAACATTAATACTTCCGTCTTCTTTGTTATACACACCTTTTTCTTCATCTACGATATTTTCAAACAGACGAACCTCTGCCTGAACCGCAGTTGAAGCATTTACCCAGTGAATGGTACCTTTTACCTTTCTTGCATTAAATCCCGAACCGGATTTCGTTTCGGGATCATAGGTACAGTGCACCTCAATCACCTTTCCATTCTCATCCTTTACACAACCTGTACAGGTTACAAAATACGCATTCATCAAGCGTACTTCATTTCCGGGAAACAATCTGAAATATTTCTTAGGCGGTTCTTCCATAAAATCTTCACGTTCGATATATAACTCACGTCCAAACGGAATCTCCCTGGAACCAAGCTCCTCATTCTCAAGATTGTTGGCAGCCTCAAGCATCTCTATTTTGCCCTCTTCATAGTTATCAATCACCAGCTTCACCGGATCCAAAATCGCCATCATACGAGGACGTTTGAGCTTCAAATCTTCACGAATACAATATTCAAGCATTGCCATATCTGCAACAGACTGTGCCTTGGACACACCGCAAAGTTCTACGAACTTTTTGATAGACTCCGGAGTATATCCTCTTCTTCTGAGTGCTGCAACCGAAACAAGTCTCGGATCATCCCATCCGTCTACAATACCGTCCTCAACCAGTTTCTTAATATATCTTTTGCCGGTAACAACATTCTTAAGATACAGCTTTGCAAATTCAATCTGTTTAGGCGGGTTCGGATATTCCAATTCCTTCACAACCCAGTCATACAACGGTCTGTGATCTTCAAACTCCAATGTGCAGATAGAATGTGTAATTCCTTCAATTGCATCTTCAATCGGATGCGCAAAATCGTACATCGGATAAATGCACCATGTATCACCGGTTCTGTGATGTGTCATATGTGCCACACGATAGATTACCGGGTCACGCATATTCATATTCGGAGATGCCATATCGATACGGGCACGAAGAACCTTCTCTCCATCCTGATACATTCCGTTCTTCATATTTTCAAACAAGGTCAGATTCTCTTCTATGCTTCTGGTTGCATATGGATCTTCTTTACCCGGTTCTGTAAGCGTACCTCTGTACTCACGGATTTCTTCTGCCGTCAAATCAGAAACATATGCCTTGCCTTTCTTAATCAATTTAACTGCACATTCATACATCTGACCAAAATAATCTGATGCAAAGAAAAGTCTGTCGTCCCATTTTGCACCCAGCCACTTAATATCTTCCAGCTGAGAATTCACGAATTCAACTTTCTCTTTCGTCGGATTGGTATCATCAAAACGCATGTTGAACAATCCATTGTATTTCTCTGCAAGACCATAATTCAAAAGAATACTCTTCGCATGGCCGATGTGCAGGTAACCGTTCGGTTCGGGAGGAAATCTTGTATGTACGGTCTCATGAACCCCTTCCTCCAAATCCTTTTCGATAATCTGTTCAATAAAATTACGGGAAATCACTTCTTTTTCTTCCCCTTCAACGTTCAGATTTTTCTCATTCTCCATCTTCTCGTTCTCCTTGTTTCAAAGCTACATTCTTCACAGTGCATAAAGACTGCAATTTATAGTGATTATACCATACTATTTAAAAACAATAAAGTAATTTTATATTTTCCTTTTATAAATTATATGGTTCATCTTTTACTGATCCCTTTAAAATGTGTTCTTGCTATTTTGTGCGGAATAAAGTATAATTTTTTATGTGATATGCTTTTTGTTTTCATTCACTTCGAAATTTGCAAATAAATTGTATACACAAATTCGCTTTTAAAAAGGAGAGAAAGCTATGAGGTTAATTACCCGTTCTGATTTTGATGGTCTGGCTTGCGGTGCCCTGTTGAAAGAGGCCGGCATTATTGATTCATGGAAATTTGCACATCCCAAAGATCTACAGGATGGACTTGTAGAAGTAAATGAGAATGATTGTCTTGCTAACGTTCCCTACGTAGAAGGTTGTGGTTTGTGGTTTGACCATCATTCCAGTGAACACGAAAGAAAAGCTTTAGAAGGCAAATACAAAGGTGAGAGTCGCATCACACCCTCTTGTGCCCGTATTATTTATGAATATTATGGCGGAAAAGAACGGTTTTCTCATTTTGACGATATGATGGAAGCTGTCGATAAGGTGGATTCCGGAAATCTGACATTAGACGATATACAAAATCCAAAAGGCTGGGTTCTGATCGGATTTTTGATGGATCCAAGAACCGGACTTGGCCGCTGGCGTAATTTTACCATTTCCAACTATCAGTTAATGGAAAAATTAATAGAAGCATGCCGCACTATGACAACAGAAGAGATTCTTGCGCTCCCTGATGTAAAAGAACGAATTGAAGTATATTTTGAACAAAACGAAAAATTCAAAGAAATGGTTACTGCACATACTCGTGTTGACGGTAATGTCATAATATCTGATTTACGTGGTGTCGACCCCATTTATTCCGGCAACCGTTTCATGATTTACAGTATGTACCCCGAGCAAAACATTTCTGTTTGGATTGTAAACGGAAAAGGCGGTCTTGGCTGTTCCTGTGCTGTTGGATACAGCATTTTGAACCGCACTTCTACCGTAAACGTAGGAAGTTTAATGCTGAAGTACGGTGGCGGTGGTCACAAAGCCGTAGGCACATGTCAATTTGATGATGAAACCATGGATACCAAAATCCAGTCTCTATTAAAAGATTTGGTATCTGCCTCCAATTAAATAAAGTTATGTAAACCCGCTCCCGTAGCGGGTTTTCTTTTGTTATTCATCCGGTCGAAGCGGCATCAAAAATCCAAGTATGCCTTTCACACACATTACAACCGTAAAATAAAGCAATGCCACAACCGGATTTCCAATGATCCAAAAATTCCAACCAAAAATCTGAATGATAAGCAGAATCACTCCCACTGCTCCTGCCACAGTTCCTATTAATGAAACCGGATGAAACGGATTTCGCATAACATAGCCCATCGTATTCATAAAATAAAACAATATGCCTATGATACCAAGGGTAATCGCCGCAGTTCTCGGACCATTTACAAACAAAAAGTTTACACCGAATATACCCATCCATAATAGAAACAGTGCCAGTACAATCTCAAATAAATAAATCCATCTGTCGCGCATTTCAAACCTCCTTTTCTACTCTATATTATGCGCGTTTTTCTCTTTTTCACACTTCCCATTCAGTTTTTTTGAATATTTTGACCGTTACATCATATAATGAAATGAAAAAAAGAAGGGAGTCAATCCCATGAGTGGTTTCGCAGGATTTTATCAAAAAGAATCCCTCTTATGCAATTCTGAATTTCACTACACAAATCTTGATAAAATGATTCGCACGCAAAAACATCGTAAATCTCACACTGAAAACAACAACCTGATTCTTACAAATTCTTATGCGCTTGCTTCCACGAAAAGAATCCGCACAATACAAATGTATGAAAAAACCTTCCACATTCTTCTTTGTGGCGAATTATACAACACAGAAGAACTTCTCGAACTACTTTCCTCTTATCATTTCCCAACCGATACCTCAGATGATGCACAAACTATCCTTCTTACTTATCTTTGTTTTGGTGAGGAAGCCTTTTGTTATCTCAAAGGATGTTTTTCATTTGCCCTTGCAATAGAAGAAGACAACTGCTTTTATCTTGTGCGTGATGCACTTGGTTGTAAGCCGGTCTATTACTCAGCTGCAGAAAATATCTTTCTATTCGGTACGGAACCAAAAGCCCTTCTTGCTCATCCTGCAGTCTCGGCAACAGTAGATCAAACAGGTATTAAAGAGCTTCTCTTCCTCGGTCCGGCACACACCCCTGGCCTCACGCTTTTCAAAAATATCAGGGAAGTCAGACCGGGACATTTTCTTTGTTTCAAAAATGAATCTTTTATCGAAAAGAAGTATTGGGAGTTAAAAACACGTCCGCATATCGACAATTATGAAGACACTATCGAGAAAACCGGCGAACTTGTAAGAAAAGCCATTTTACAACAGGCAAAACCGCATTCTGAAATCGGATGCCTTCTTTCGGGTGGAATAGATTCCAGTATTGTTACCGCAGTCTGCGCAAATGAACTGAAAAAACATAATATACAGCTTCGTACCTATTCATTTGATTACGAAGATAACGACACTTACTTTCAATCTAATTCATTTCAACCATCACTTGACCGCCCTTACGTAGATAAAATGGTGACTCATTTTGAAACAAACCATACGTACCTTTCATGCCGACAGCAACAGCTTTTTGATACGCTTGATGATTCCCTCAAAGCACACGACATGCCTCCCATGGGAGACATCGATGCTTCATTACTGTTTTTCTGTCGAATCATCTCTCCCGAATGTCAAATTGTATTAACAGGAGAATGTGCAGATGAGGTTTTTGGAGGATATCCATGGTTTCATCGCGAAGATTTACTAAAGCTTAAAACCTTTCCATGGAGTTCGAATCTATTAACTCGTACCCAGTTTTTAAACAAAGAACTTCTGGAAAGATTTGATGCAAAAGAATACGTAAATGCAGCTTTTCATAATGCAACAGAAAATATATCCTACTTGCCCGGCGAAAGTACCAACGACCGAATCAAGCGACAAAATGCATATATTAGTTTAAGTTGGTTTGGTGCAACCCTTTTAAACAGAATGGAACGTTGTGGCGCTTCCGGCGGTCTTATCGGACGCGTTCCCTTCGCAGACCGCGACCTTGTAGAATATATTTATAACGTACCCTGGGATATGAAAATTCGTGACGGAGTAATCAAATCTCTTCTGCGTGAAGCCTTTTCCGGAGAACTTCCTTACGAAATTCTTTACAGGAAGAAGTCTCCTTTTCCGAAAACATATCATCCGGCTTATGAAGCCCTGTTACGAAAAAAACTTACTTCACGCCTGGAAGATTCATCCTGTCCCCTGCACCGCTTGATTGACCGAGATAAATTACTTGCCTATATTCAGGTTCCCAAAGACTACACCACTCCCTGGTACGGTCAGCTTATGGCCGGCCCACAAATGCTGGCATATCTTTTACAAATTGACAGATGGATGAGTGACTATCACATCAATATCATATAGAAAAAATGCACCTACCAATGTTTTTCCCAACATTGGAGGTGCACCTTATTTCAGTCTTTTTCCTAAATCTTATTCATTATCTGTTTTTTCCGTATCAATACGCTTTGCTATTACTACAAAACGCCCCTCTTCTTTGTGGTAAGAGCATGCAGAAAGTGTTATAAACTCGTCTCCATACTGTGCCTCCACACCTGTATCATAAATTGATTTAGATTTAATACTTTCATACCATGTTTCAAATTCTTCCTGCGTAGCAGCTTCAAAAAAATCATAATATTTAAAAACATTATCCTGTTTTTCAAATACTTCTGAATAAAAAACACTAATCAGCTCATATTCTCTTGATTCATAAAGTGAATCAAATCGAATCAAAGAATGTGCTCTTCCGTATTCTGCATTTTCATACAAATGTAACTTGCCAAACATATCTCCTGTTCGCATCGTATGACCATGGATTATAAGATTTGCGGACGGTTTTAACCCATTTTTGTATGAATTTTGGGCAACACCGACACCTGCTTCCGAATCAGTATCCAAAATCAGACAGCCATTACGATTTCTTTTTCCATAAAAATCATAAGAGAGATAATAGTCTTCATCTTCCTTCGTCTGCATAACCGGATAATCAATATTCGTTCCCTCAATCTGTAACCATCCGATAATGTCCGGATTAGCCTCATAAAGCCTTTCATATTGCGGCAAAACCGTTACTTCCTCTCGCTGCTTACGCTCCTTTTCTTCCTGCTTCAGTTCCGCAATCTCCCATTGATGTAATTGTTCCTGTTCTTTTGCATTTTTGAGTTGTTCCAATTTTTCTGATTGTTTATTTAGTGCAGCTATATCATATATTCTCACCCCTACAACAATCAGTAAAGCAAGAATGCTACCACCAAAAATAACAGAACTTACTATAAATAAAATCTTCCAGACTAACTTTCTGCGAGATTGCGTCTCGTTTCTGATAATCATTTTGCCTACACTCCTTCTTTTCACAGAACTCAAGCCACTGATACAGAAGAAGACAGATAGGATGTTTCACTATCTGCCTTTCTCTTTATTCTAAATCTTATAATTTAATATCATAGCAATCCTCTTTCTTGATACCTTTCAAGGCAAGTAACATAATTGCACCTGATACCAAAATCAAAGTTACAAACAGTCTAATATGCAAACTGTCACCGGTTTTTGGCACGTCGTCTAATTCTTTTTTAGGTGTGCTGTCAGATGATCCTCCGCCTGTGGCTCCGGATTTCTTCTTTTTCTTCTTCGTGTCATCAGAACTATCTTCTGAACTGCCCTCTGAACTACCGGATTCCTCTGATGCTTCTTCAGAACTGCTTGATTCTTCTGATGCCTCCTCAGAGCTGCTTGATTCTTCTGACTCCTCCTCAGAGCCGCTTGATTCTTCTGATGACTCCTCTTCAGAGCTGCTTGATTCTTCTGATGACTCCTCTTCAGAGCTACCGGGTTCATTACCTTCTCCGGGCTCATCACTTCCATCCACAGGTTCTGCCGGATCAACGACCAGCAAGTTATTACAAATCGGGAAGGATTCATCAAATGCAACAGTTGAACCAAACAAACGATAGGAAACCGTTCCGTCACAGTCAATCTTGCATTCATAAACAGCATCCGACAACGAATATGTGACAGGAGATTTCGTCTCCTTAAGGAAATAAATTACGCTTCCTGTATTCGGTGCTTTAACATCATCAAATGACACAACAGCTCGATTAATCAAATCATCCCATACCGGTGTTGCAGATGCAATTGCATCACTCAAAACATTGCTCTCATATTTACGGTACAAAGTAAACTCTGTTGCAGCAAGGATTTCTTCTGTGGTTAAATCCTTACCCTCATATGTTTTAATCAATTTGATGGTTGAAACAATTTTTGTGTTTTTAATAGAATATCCATCTGTCGCATTTCCTGTAAGAGTATCGGTACCATATGGTTCTGTAATTGTTACAAGACCCTCTTTCACAGATACAGTATAAACAACATCATTTTCATAATAACCGGCAGGAGCCTTTGTTTCCTTCATATAATAGATTCCGTCCTCGATATCTTCAAAGACAGCGACTCCATTAACATCCGTAGAAACAGAAACAATCTTTTGTGTACACGCATAATTTGAATATATTTCAAACACTGCACCCTCTAAAACGCTCGTTCCATCTTCATTTATCTTTTTGAAGGTAACATCAGTTAATACAGGTTCTTCTGTCGTAGAAGGTTCTTCCGTTGTAGAAGGTTCTTCCGTTGTGGAGGGTTCTTCTGTTGTGGAAGGTTCTTCTGTTGTGGAAGGTTCTTCTGTTGTGGAAGGTTCTTCCGTTGTGGAAGGTTCTTCCGTTGTGGAAGGTTCTTCTGTTGTAGAAGGTTCTTCTGTTGTGGAAGGTTCTTCTGTTGTAGAAGGTTCTTCTGTTGTAGAAGGTTCTTCTGTTGTGGAAGGTTCTTCTGTCGTAGAAGGTTCTTCTGTTGTGGAAGGTTCTTCTACAGATACGTTATTACAAATAGGGAAATCTTCTGAGTAATTTGCATTCGTTCCTAAAACTTTGTATGTAACAACTCCATTGTTATCAATACGACAAACATAAACAGTATCCGACACTTCATGTGATTCCGGTGATTTTGTTTCTTTTAAGTAATAGAAATTGTAATCGCCATCTGCAATCGGAGCTAACACATTCTTGAAAGATACAACAGCCTTATTTTCGGCAGAATTCCATACAGGAGAAGCATTTTCCACGATTTCCTGCAAATCAGCATCCTTATACAATGTAAACACTGTATCGTCCAGTAATTCTATATCAGAAACCGATTCACCATCGTATGTCTTAATCAATTTAAGTGTTGAAACAATTCTTTTATTGCTGATTACATATCCGTTACTTTCACTTCCTTTTAAAAGCTCACTTCCTGATGTAAGCGTCACTTTTCCCTCTGAAACGGATACCTGATAAACCACAGCAGAATTCTGATATCCCTTCGGCACAATTTCTTCTTTCAGATAGTAAACTCCGTCTGCAATATCTTTGAAAGAAACAATACCTTTCTCATTTGATTTTGCTGTCATTACCGCAGTTGCACAACTTTCTTCTCCATACAGAACAAATACGGCATCAGCAAGTCCCATATCATTTTCATTTACTTTAACAAATTCGAAATCGGTCTTAGCAGGAACTACAACGGGAGGCGTTTCAGGCTCATCTCCTTCTTCCTCCCCGGGTGTCTCGGATTCTTCCTGACCGGGTTCTTCACTTATCTCTTCACTTGACTCGTCACCGGGTTCTTCCGCCTCTAATTCCTGTACGGGTAAAACACCGGTATATCCCCAGATATGAGTCTCAGCCTGATGACTAAAATCTCGACATAAATAGCTACCTTCTGCACTTGACATCATATGCAATCCGGCGCCGGGCGCAAGAATACTTCCTAACCATTCTTTTTCTACTGTAGCCGTACCCGTATATACATCCTGACCGCTATGGAAATTCCACAAAATATTGGAACATTTTTTTAATATATTATTCTCGTTAAATCCCATTTCGCTGTCAATATTAATATCTGATGCAACACCATTATTATATTCAACAGCAGCTCCTTTGTACCATCCGTGCGGCCTGATTGCAACTGTTCTGGAAACATTTCCTTCCATATCAAGATTAATGATAAGCGTTTTGTTTGCATCACCAAAATTGAACAACGGATACATTCCCTTATTCTCAGCAACACCTAAACTTGCCTGAAAATCAGACTTCATTTCCGGTGTAATCTCCTCAACACCGGTCAAATCGGCAGTACGAATATAAAACTGTGTCATATTCTGAATATCAGAATATTTGAGATTAATTACGTAAATTCCATCCTCATCAGTCGAATCCAGCAAAATTCCACCATTATTTAAATCTTCAACCACGAAAAATTTGGAAGGAGTTGCTGAAGCAATTTGCAAAGATTTGTTAACCAATGCCTGCGCTTCTTTTCCGATATTAATATAAGGACTACCTACCGTATCCTTTTCAACAGCAATATATGATATCTTATTATTAAATGTGCTATATGTATTGCCACTGTCTACGACTGAATACGTTCCGTCAGCATTCTGAACAACAGAATATGCATCTCCCAATATAATATAATCACGTTCTCGCGTAATATTGATATTACCCGACAAATGCTGTGCATAGTCAACATTCTCTTTATAAAAATGCTTTCTCAAACCGGAATCAATACCATTTCCATTATATGTCTGAGCAGCAAAATTTCCATGAACATGCGTAGACTGGGTATAACTTCCGGATGCAAAAATATGAAAATACCCGGGAATACCCAAAACAGATGTATACTCATAATCAAAATCACTCTTATCAAATGTAGCAGATATTTCCTTGGATTCTAAACCTTCCGGCTTAAAAACCTGCTTAAAGTCAGCATCTGCAGCTTTCGTAACAAAACCATTAGAAAAAACTGATGACGCAATAATCGTTGTTGTCATAACCATCGCAAAAACTTTTTTAAAAAAATCCGTTTTTTTCATGTCTTATTCTCCCCTTTTCTAAAAACAAAAACCAAAACTAATTCTATAGTCTTCATTTTTGTATGTCAACAAAAAAAATAGGTTTTTTTTATTATTTTTCCACATTCTCATCCTAATGTTTTTTATATCATTTTCATGCCGACAAAATTAAAAGAATTTAAATAAAGACCCTTAAGAAAAATCATTAATTTGTCTTAAGGGTCTCCAATAATTTCAATATTTTACGAAAATATTATAAAGAAATATCATAATAATCTTCTTTATTCATTGCTTTTCTTGCAAACAGCATCAATACTCCGGAAGCTATTATCATCAAAATAATCCAACCTATCGGAAGATTATCACCTGTCTTTGGAACGTCATCCAATTCCTTTTCGTTTGGTTCTTCCGATGTACTTGTAGAATTCTTTTTCTTATTTTTCTTTTTCTTTCCGGATTCATCTTCTGAGCTATCTTCAGAATCACCTTCGGAACTTTCTTCGGAACTATCCTCCGAGTTATCTTCGGAACTTTCTTCCGAACCATTTTCCGAGTCGTCTTCAGAACTTTCTTCGGAACCATTTTCCGAGTCGTCTTCGGAACTTTCTTCCGAATCATCCTCAGAACCTCCTTCATTTCCGTCTCCAGGATTACCGGAACCGTCTTCCGGATTTTCTTCCGAAGAGCTTGCGCTTTCGTCTTCGCTTCCTGATTCAGATGAGCTTGCGCTTTCGTCCTCATCTTCTTCTGACGAGCTTGTACTTTCGTCTTCACTTCCTGATTCAGATGAGCTTGTGCTTTCGTCCTCAGTTGTATCCTCCGAACTACTCGGTTCTTCCGGTTCTATCGGGTCTACAACCAATAAATTGTTACAAATCGGAAAGGCTTCACCAAACGCCTGTGTTGTACCATATATTCTATAGGTAACATTACCCTCTGTATCTATTTTACACTCATACACCAAATCAGAGAGTGAATATTTCGTAGGCGATTTTGTTTCTTTCAAGTAATAAATCACTTCACCGTCTGTCGGAACCTTTACTTCATCAAAGGAAACAACTGCCAGTGCACGTGCCGGATCCCATACCGGTATCGACGATGAAATTTTACCGCTAAGAGTCTGTCCGTCATATGCCTTATAAAGCGTAAATTCGGTTGCTCTTAATAATTCTTCATTCGACAGATTTTTCTCATCATATGTTTTTGCGAGTTTAATTTCAGATACTATTGCTTTATTTTTAATAACATATCCATCTGTTGCATTTCCTGAAAGACTATTTGCATCTCCAAGTTCTTCAATTGTCGCAAGTCCCTGTTCTACAGTTACCTTATACAAGGCAGTATTTTTTCGGAATCCATCCGGAGAAACAGTTTCTTTCATAAAATATATTCCATCCGGAATATCTTTAAAAACAGCTCGTCCGTTTTTATCAGATTCAACAGAAACAACAACCTGAGAACAATCTGCATCTGCATATAAAACAAATGTTGCATCCTCTAATAAAGCAGTACCATCATCATTCGTCTTAATGATCTTAATATCTGCTTTATTCTCAGGGACGCTTGTACTTTCCTCTTCTTCGTCTGCTTCAGAGGAACTTGTACTTTCATCTTCTTCGTTTGCTTCGGAGGAACTTGTACTTTCATCCTCTGTACTCTCTTCTGTGTTTTCTTCTGAGGAAGAATCCTCAGAAGAAGAATCCTCCTGGACGTTATTACAAATCAAGCTGTTTTCTGTAAGTGCATCCTGACTTCCATAAACACGATAATTCACATTACCGTCCACATCTACAACACATTCAAAAACTGTATCCGAAACAGTATATCCCTGCGGTGCCTGTGTCTCTTTCAAATAGTATGTAGCAACACCTTCTAACGGGGTCGTAAGATTCTTGAAAGAAACAATTGCTTTACCGGTTGTAGCATCCCATTCCGGAGATTTGTTCCCTATTTCATTTTCCAATGTATTTCCGTCATAAAAAGAATACAGTGTGAATACCGTCTCGCTTAATAACTCAGGTGTATTTACTGACTGACCATCATAAGTCTTATTTAACTGAATCAGTGCGGCATTTTTTTCATTTTTAATCTGATAGCCATTGGTCGAATCACCCGTCAGGTAACTTCCGTCAGACGTTATGCTTGCAATACCCTCCTGCACCGTAATAGTATATATTGCAGATGCCACTTTATATCCGCTCGGAGCAGTAGCTTCTTTCATATAATAGGTACCGTTGTCAATATCCTTAAATTCAACAACACCCTGTGCATTCGAAATGCGTGAGTCTCAGCTTCTTGTATAAAATCCTTGCACATAAACATTCCGTCTGCATTCTGTTTCATATATAATCCTGCTTCCGGTGCAAGAACCGCTCCCAGCCACTTATTGGAAAAAGTTAATGTTCCTGTATAAGCGGCTCCATTATTATGAATATTCCAAAGAACATTACAATAAGTACGTTCTATACTTTGCTCACCACAGATAATTTCCTCATTCAAATCGCCACTTGCCGAAGGTCCTTGATACCATCCGTATGACTGCGCCTTAATCTCTCTGTCATCGTTACCCTCCATATTTATATTGACAACCACCGTCTTCGTGTTGTCACCATAATTATATCTGACATATGTATCTGTTGACGTAAATAATTTTTTCATTTCCGGTGTTAATGCTTCCACACCGGTTAAATCTGTCATTCTGAGATGAAACTTATTCCAATTTTTGATTTGTGAATACTTAACATTCACAACATAAAGTCCGTCATTATCACTTGTATCCAAAAGAATACCACCATTATTTTCATCATCAACAACAAAGTATTTAGCTTCTGCTGCAGCTGCTGCGTTTACCGATTTTGTAACAAGAGCCTCCTTTTCTTTGCTAAAATTGATAAATGGAGCATTGACTGAATCTTTATCAATTGCAATATAATAATACTTACCATTGATTTCTTCATACTTTGTCACACCATCAGTGATTATATATTCACCGGAATTTTGTCCCGCTTCCAGAATATAGTCGGATCCCAAAAGAAAATAATCTCTATCTTCTGTCAGGTTAATCTCGCTCATTACGTTCTGGGCATAATCTACATTATCCATGTTATACTGCACACGAATTCCCGAATCACGGCCACCGGAATTATAATATTTGGCAGAAAAATTACCATGAACATGGCTCAACTGTGTAAAAGTACCTGACGTAAATATATGAAAATATCCGGGTGTCCCCAGTGCCGAAGTATGTCTGTAACCATAGTCAGCCGGATCAAATGTTGCAGATATTTGTTTATCAGCCAGTTCATCCGGTTTCACAACTTGCTTAAAATCACTATCCGCCGCCAATGAAGTAAACCCATTTGACAAAACCGTGGATGCAACAACAATAAACGATGTTGCCAAAGCTAAAATTCGTTTTGTGATTGCGTTCTTTTTCATCATTTTGATCTCCTCTTTAAGTATACATAATTATTTTGGTATACATAACACTCTCTATTTTTTATCAATTTTATGGCATTATTCGAACCATGTTAACTAAAATATATAGTAAAATTATTTATATAAAAAAAGGGCTTGCGCCCCTTTTTATTCCTATTTCCTTTATGTCATATATATGTTATTTTAACAGAAAATTTATGTAAATCATATCATTTTGTAACTTTTATTTGATCAATTGTGTATATTGAATTTATGCCCCCAGCTCTGCTCTGTGTTTCAATACATAAGAACGTAAAAACAGATCAAAAATTGCACCAATTACACCTAATCCACCACCCAAAATCAAATTGACGACCAAAAAAATAATATTGGAACCAAGCGAATTTTCATACGCATTGACAATTGCAGCCCCTGCATAAGGATTATCGCACTTTCGTACATAATCAGCATGTTTCAAATTCTTGATGCAGGCATAAATGTTCCATCCGCCGCATGCAAGTGTCGCAATCCCAACACCAAAAATCAGGAACACCAAACCTACAAGTATCTGATAAATTGCAATCACCAACCAGATAATTGCACTGATTGTCACAAGTCTCGCAATGGTATTTGTTGTTTTATTCGGTAATGTAATCATACCAACACGCTCTCCTTCTTTTCTTTGGAAACACAATGCACAATACAATATATTACTTGGGTGACATCAAAATCTTACCGGAACCACGATAAACATTTACAAGACCTTCGCCCGAAGTTGCCGAACCAAGAATGGACTTTCCGGAACGTTCTGTTGTAAACTGCAAACTTGCCGACCAGCACACCGCCATATTTCCATCAATCTTGATACAATCATCCTTCAAATGAATTTCGTAAAGTTCTTCTCTGGGACAACGACTCAACAAAACTGCATGACCGTTTCCGACAAGTTTCAAATTAAACAAACCTTCACCACCTGCCACGGCTGAAGTAAGGTTAGAACGCATCTGTACTTCATCTTTTACTTCATCATCACAGCAAATAAACATACCATCATCACAACACAACCCATTCCATTCATAAACATTTTCGATAATGGGATACAAATAGGTAGGCTCACACACCACAAGACCGGTTCCCTGATAGAGCGGTTTCACCGGAGCATCACCGGTCAATTTAGACTTAAACATCTTACCCATCATATCACCAACCCCTGTAACACCTGAAGACTGTGTTACATTACCTGTCATAAACTGCATCGCACCCGGTTTCAGTCTGATAGCGTTATTCTGCAACTCAATCATTATCTGTTTCAAAGTACAGTTTGTCTTAGCCATATAGTAAGCAGTCGCTGCTGTATTTGGCATTACAGACATATCCATATTATGCTGGAACACGGTAAAAACACCCTTCTGCTCTATCACCCTGATGTTGTCATTATCATGTACAAAATTATTAATTCTAATCATTTTCTCGGCTCCTTATATTTTTATTTTAGCAAAATACTATCATATTTTATCTTGTATTTATATATCTTTTTTCACAAAATATAACCTTGTAATTTGTATAATACCCAATATTACACAACCAACCGCATAGCATATAATATCTTTTATATCAAACACGGTCCCTATCAAAACTGCCAAAAACCGATTATTTTGTAATCCCAGCAGTTCCACAATTTTATAATATTGCAGAACCTCTACCAAAGCCGCAAATAAAAAAATATACAAAGGCAACAGCCTGCATTTCTCCGGGATGAAAATTCTTACAAACGTATAAAGTAAAACTACCACCAAAATATCGCCTACATAGGGGCGTATAAAAGCATCATGTACAAATAATGCAATTAACACTTCTATTATAAATAAAATAATTGTTGCAAATATATATTGCTTCCTCTTATCCATCCGCCCTCCCTTTACTTCGCTTCATGGAGTTTGGACAATAAACATACCGTCTCAACATTTGCTGTTGCCGGAAACATGTCCACGCAACAAATCTTTTCAACTTGATAGCCCGACTCCAAAAACACTTCCAAATCGCGCGCGAGACTGGTCGGCTTGCAGGAAACATATACCATTCTGTTTACACCATATGAAATGATTTTTTGCAACGCCTTAGGATGAATACCATCACGCGGCGGATCTAAAATAATGTAATCAGGCAAAACCTCTATCGTATCCAACACTTTTAACACATCGCCGGCAATAAACTCGCAATTATCCAAACCATTGAACTTAGCATTCTCTTTTGCCGCCTCTACTGCTTCTTCAACAATTTCGACACCTACCACTTTTCCGGAAACTGGCGCAAGCAACTGTGCAATTGTCCCCGTACCACTATAAAGGTCATACACAACAGGATTCGGCACTTCCGGCGTTCCCAGATAATCACGAACAGTTTCATACAGGCATTCCGCACCGAGGCTGTTTGTCTGGAAAAAAGAAAACTGGGTAATCCGGAACTTCAAATCCAACAATGATTCTGTTATGAAATCTTTCCCGTATAAAAGTGTTGTACCCTCATTTTTCACCACATCCGCAACAGAGTCATTCAAAGTATGTACAATTCCGGCGATTTTTCCATCCAAATTCAAAGCCAAAAGGCCTTCCGCATAGCTTGTCAAATCAACTTCCAGTTGTGAAGTCGTAATTAAAGCAATCAAAATTTCTCCTGTTTTTGCAGCCTTACGTACACATAAGTGTCGCAGGTATCCTACATGGGTCAGCCTGTGAAAAAACGGTAATCCGGCATCCTTGAAATACTGCTGTGTATAAGAAAGAATCTTTCTGTAATCTTCATCTGCAATGCGACACGCAGCAACCGGTACAATATCATAAAAACTGCCTCTTTTGTGCATACCAAGTGCCAACGGGCCATCCTTATATTCATCACCAAAAGTAAATTCCATCTTATTACGATACCCTTCCCGCACGGGACTGGCCTTGATTCCTTCAAAAACTTGCTCCCACACTATACCGTTTGCATGTGATTCGAGCACCGGACGCAAAAGACGTTCCACCTGTGCGGATTTGATAACAAGCTGCTCTTCATACGGATAGGTCTGATACAGGCATCCTCCACAAGTACCATAATGCGGACAACTACTTTCACGTTCAACTGCTGCCGGTTTCACCACCTCCAGAAGTCTCCCTTCCAAATGACCATGCTTCTTTTTGTTTATGATGCAGCGAACAACCTGACCGGGAAGTGCATTTTTAACAGTTATGAGTAATACCTCCTCTTCCGTATGCACCTCTACAATTCCTTTGTTCGGAAAATCAGTGCGAAGAACCAAACCCTCGCAAATCTCACCTTTTTTCATATTTCCTTACCTCTTTCTCTCACAGAACAAAGAGTCCGCAAGCGGACTCTCGCGCTGAGCGCGGTCGCGACAGCGACATCTTCCTTGCGCGCGAGTGTACATCCAGCGCGGATCGTTTTTTTATCATATAGGAAAGTTCTTACCAAGAACTTTCCTATATGATAAAAAAACGGGATGTACAACACCCCGCTTTCTTAACATACTTATTAGTTTATTCTGCAACCGCTTCAGCAGGAGCAACTTCAATCACGTCTTCATCATCGAAGAAATCGTCATCGAAATCGTCATCAAAATCATCATCAAAATCCTCTAAGTAATCAGGTGTCAGATAACGATATACCAAATATGCAATACCTGCAACTGCTGCAATTGCACCTATAATTGCAAGAACCCAAAGGACAGTATTTTTTCTCTTTTCCTCTTCCTTCTTGCACAAAAGTTCATTACATCTTACAACTTCCTCTAAACTGTTCATTGAAATTCCCTCCTTCATACGCTCGTTTTTCTTCTTTGCCCTATGTTTCTTAATCAAAGACACTACTAATTTAAAAAATCCGGAATTTACTACTTTAACAATCTTAAACAAAAGACTCAACATTGCAATTCCTCCTTCTACCTTCTAGTATGACTAAATTGTCTATATTTATCCAATCAATTCATCTTATTAATAAAAGTATCACATATCCGGCAATCTTTGTCAAACACTTTTATAGATAAAAATACATTTTTTTTCCTGCTTTTTCGACCAATTATGAACCAATCTTTGTCAATTTGGCAAAGGCTGCCGCAAGCACACGTCGCCCTACTCCATCAAAGTCTACCGTTACCTCCTGCATGGAACCGTTGTTTTCAATCGACGCAACCGTACCCTCACCGAATTTCACATGTTTCACACGATCCCCTACCCCATAGTTAAGTTCCTGCTTTCCTAAATCACTTCCCTTTGTCAAGGAAGAAAAAGCCACCTTAGACGCATAGGGTTTATTTACAGGTTTCACAGCACTTGCTTTCGGTCGCACCGTACCATAAGGAGAAGTCCGCATCACTTCACGTGCAGTTACATCAACCGGTGATGCATCATATGTAATCTTCTTTGGCAGATTTCCCTCCAGCATCTGTTCCGGAATTTCTCTGACAAACGTACTGACCGGATTATACTGCGTTTCACCACAAAGCATGCGAGACTTTGCACAGGTTAAGGTAAGATCTTCTTTTGCTCTTGTAATTCCCACATATGCAAGTCGACGCTCCTCTTCCATTTCCTGCAAATCTTCGGATGTAATTGTTGCATATCCCGGGAAAACGCCATCCTCCATACCGGTCAGATAAACATGTGCAAATTCAAGACCTTTCGAACTGTGCATAGTCATCAAAAGAACTCTCTCCGCGGAAGAATCTACCGAATCAATATCCGCCACCAGAGAAACCTCCGTCAGGAAATCCTGTAAAGTAGGACCATCCTCTGCTTCCGGATTCTCCTGCATATACTTTTCTTCATATGCAGCCGCTTTGGTAATCAATTCATCAATATTTTCAAGTCGTTCTCTATCCTCCGCTTCCTGTGTATCAAACTCTGCCAAATATCCCGTTTCGTTCAATACATCATCAATGCATTCCGGCAAGTCATCATAATAGCCTTCTTTTTGCTTCGTGCGAAGAACTCGAATCATATCGGTAAACGCTTTCATTTTGTCAGCAGTTTTTCCAAGCCCGGGAATCTCACTTGCGCGCACCATTGCATCAAACAATGATATTTCATTCTCATCCGCATAATTCTGCGCTTTTTCAAGTGAAACAGCACCGATTCCACGTTTTGGAACATTGATGATTCTTCTAAGCATCAAATCATCATTTCCACTATCTATGGTTTTAAGATATGCAAGAACATCCTTAATCTCCTTACGGGCATAAAAATTCGTACCACCCACAAGACGATATGCAATATTATCCCTTACAAACTGTTCTTCAATCAGACGGGACTGTGCATTCGTTCTGTATAGCACTGCACAATCTTTGTATGTCGTCTCACGCTCCCGAACCTTCCGGGCAATATCAAAAGCAACAAATTCTGCCTCTTCATTCGCAGTTGCAAATTGCCGAAAATGAATTTTCCTTCCACCCTGTTTTTCCGTCCAGAGTGCCTTACTCTTACGCCCTTTATTATTCTGAATAACCGCATTTGCAGCATCCAGGATATTCTTGGTAGAGCGATAATTCTGCTCAAGCTTCACCACCAATGCGTCCGGATAATTTTTCTCAAAATCCAGAATGTTACGGATATTTGCACCTCGAAATTTGTAGATGGACTGGTCATCATCACCTACCACACAAAGGTTTCTGTACTTCATGGCAAGAAGTCTGATCAACTCAAACTGCACCGTGTTCGTATCCTGATATTCATCCACACAAATATAGCGAAAACGCTCCTGATAATTCTCAAGAATATCCGGACATCTGCGAAACAAATCAACCGTCTTGAGAAGAAGATCATCAAAATCCAATGCATTGTTCTTCTTAAGCGTTTTTTGATATTCACGATATATTTCTGCTATTCTGCGTGTACGAGGGCCCGGTTCATTCTCACGTTCATAGGCATCTGGATCCTGCATCTCATTCTTTGCGGAAGAAATTGCACCCAAAATCGTCTTTTCTTTCAGATATTTGGTATCTACATTCATGCGTTTGCAAATTGCCTTAATCGTCGTCTTCTGGTCATCCGTATCATATATTGTGAAATTTGTCTCATAGCCAAGTCTGTCTATATGACGTCTCAAAATTCTTACGCAGGTTGAATGAAAGGTGGAAATCCAAATACTTTCGGAGCCAAATCCCACAATATCATCCACACGCTCCCTCATCTCGCCTGCCGCCTTATTGGTAAAAGCAATAGCGAGGATATTCCACGGATTAATCCCTTCTTCTATCATATATGCAATTCTATGGGTTACCACCCTGGTTTTTCCCGAACCGGCACCTGCCAGAATCAAAAGCGGGCCGTCAATCTGCTTCACGGCCCGCAGCTGTTCGGGATTCATTAATTTCTCAAGCTGCATCATTAATAAACTCCCTTATTGTGCTTCATTATTCTTTGCACATGGATTAAATTGCGTATCCCGCCTCAAAAGCTGCCTTGTTCATATCGACAGTCTTAGGCGGTACGGTATTCTCGATAACACGAATCCAGTCTTCTTTTGCGAAATCCATATGTTTAGCAGCAACACCGATTATAACGGTATTGAAAACCTTCGCATTTCCGAGTTTTACAGCAACATCCTGTGCATCTACAGAAATCACTTTATATTTCTTGCTTAAATCTTCTATAATGTTCTCCGGATATTCCGCTACACCGGTTAACACGGTAATCGGATCGATTCTTCTGTCATTAACAATCAAAACACCGTCTTTTTTGAGGAAATGAGCATAACGCAATGCTTCCAAACGTTCAAATGCGATTAAAATATCAGCTTGCCCTTCCTCAACAATCGGCTCGCAAACTTCTGTTCCAAAACGCACAAACGTAACAACACTACCACCACGCTGTGCCATACCATGAACTTCAGAAAGCTTAACCTCATATCCTGCCATTGTGGTAATACCACCTAAAATTCGGCTGGTGAGCAACGTTCCCTGGCCACCTACACCGACAATCATTATATTTTTTGTTTCCATGTCTATGCTCTCCTTATTTCTCTACTCTTTCGATTGCACCGAACTTACATTTCTGCATACATAAGGAACATCCGTTACACATTGTTTCATCAATGATAACTGTTCCGTCAGCATCCTTTCTCATAGCCGGGCATCCGGGTTTCAAACACATACCGCACTTTTTGCAGGCATCAGCCTTCACAACGCATTTATGTGTGGAAATATTTGTCTTAAGTAACGCACAAGGTGCCTGAGCAATAATGACAGAAACTTCCTCTCTTGCTACTTCACGTTTTACAACTTCTTCAAGCTCCTGTGTTGCAAATGCATCCACAACAGTGATATTTTTAACACCGATAGCTTCGCAAAGCTTCACAAGATCGATAGAATGGGTAGGCTCGCCCATAAGTGTTTTGCCGGTTGCTGCATGATCCTGATGACCGGTCATACCGGTGGTTGAATTATCCAAAATCATAACGGTTCCGATAGCCTTGTTATATACCATATTCATCAAAGAATTTACACCTGTATGTAAGAATGTGGAATCACCGATTACAGCAACCCAGTTCTTGATGAAATCTTTTCCTTTCGCCTTTTCCATACCATGAAGTGTTGATATACTTGCTCCCATACATACAGTTGTATCAATTACATTCAATGGTGCTACTGCACCAAGGGTATAGCAACCGATATCACCTGCGCCATGAATACCAAGCTTATTCAAAACAGAAAATACACTTCTGTGAGGACATCCGGGACAAAGGATAGGAGGACGCGCAGGAACTTTAGCTGCTTCGTCAATTGCAAGTTCCTGTTTCAAAATTGCCTTACGAAGCATATTTGCACTATATTCTCCCTGTACCGTAAAAATCTCTTTACCGATTGCCTTAATTCCCCATGATTTCACCTGCTCTTCAATTACAGGCTCCAGTTCCTCAACAATATAAAGAGTTTCAACCTTGGATGCAAATTCTTCAATCAATTTCTTCGGAAGGGGATGTACCAAACCAAGTTTTAATACAGATGCATTCGGAAGAACTTCCTTCACATATTGATATGGAATACCACTTGTGATAACACCAATTTTGGTATCATTATATACAACCTTGTTAATTGCCATAGAACATGCATCTTCTGCCATATCTTTCAGACGCTTCTCCACAAAAAGATGACGCATCTTCGCATTTCCGGGCATCATAACATTCTTAGCTGCATTTCTTTCATACGGCTTATCCGCAACTTCTTCTCTCGGACATAACTCCACAACACCCTGAGAATGTGCAAGACGTGTTGTAATACGAAGCATCATCGGTGTATCATACTTCTCACTCAGTTCAAAGGCAATCTTTGTAAATTCCTTTGCTTCTGCACTGTCTGACGGTTCAAGCACAGGAATCTGTGCCGTTCTTGCAACGCTTCTGGAATCCTGCTCATTCTGTGATGAATAAAGTCCGGGATCATCTGCTGCCACAAGTACAAAACCACCGTTCACACCGATATATGATGCTGTAAACAAAGGATCACTTGCCACATTCACACCAACATGCTTCATAGACGCAAGCGCACGTACACCACTCATGGATGCACCGATTGCTACTTCACAGGCAACCTTCTCATTCGGTGCCCATTCCGCATATATTTCAGGATACTTGATAATATTTTCGCTAATCTCCGTACTGGGAGTTCCGGGATATGCTGCAGAAACTTTTACTCCTGCCTCATATGCACCACGGGCAATTGCATCATTACCCAACATAATTTTCTTTTCGTTCAACTTTCTTGTCCATCCTTTCCGTTTAAAATAAAATGAGTGAGACTGTAAGCCGGGTTCTGTCGTGAATGATCATCTATCTGGTATTAACGTTACCGCTAATCTCAAGCGACCCACCTGAAAGCAGATCGGGCAAATCTATGGCTTTCTTTTCGGTCTTGCTTCGAATGGGGTTTACATGTGCCCCGAATGTTCCCACCCGGGCGGTAGTCTCTTACACTGCCTTTCCACCCTTACCGTTTGCACGGCGGTTTATTTCTGTTGCACTATCCTTGGAGTCACCTCCACCGGACGTTATCCGGCATCCTGCCCTGTGAAGCCCGGACTTTCCTCACCCGTCCCCTTTCGTCATAGACGGGCGCGATCATTCATCTCACTCATATCATTTACAATTTATACGTTGAAACAGCTTCCGCCAACAAACTCTCTTGCAATTGAGTTGTTCGGCAAATTCGCCGTATCCACACATAAGAAATACGATAAAAACTTAAGCAATCTCTTTGCTTCCAGATATTCCGGTTCCTCAGGTTTGACACTGTAAAGAAGCGGTTCTGCAAAAGTCTTTAATACTGCAAGTTCATACAGCAATGCCGAATTGAACATTGCATCAGCACTTTCCTGGAATGGGAAAATATTCTCTTCTTCCCCCCGTCTGACAGAAGGCCACATCTGAATGGTCCTTGTTGCAGACGCACCACGTGTTCTCGCATCACGCACCATACGTCGCAACATTCTTGCATCCGTGGTCGGAATACGATTATGCTCATCTACATTTAACGTGGTCAGTGCACTGATATAAACTTTATATTTACTCTCTGTCGGCAGAGAGGATGACATTTTATCATTTAGCGCATGAATTCCTTCAATTACCAAAACATCATCAGGTCCTAACTGTTTAAAGTTACCCTTATATTCTCTCTTACCCGTCTTGAAATTAAAAGTCGGAATTTCTACTTTCTTTCCAGCCAGCAAATCACTCATATCTTTATTAAAAAGAGCAATATCTATTGCCTCAAGACATTCGAAATTATAATCTCCGTTTTCGTCCCTTGGGGTATCTTCCCGATTCACAAAATAGTCATCTACCGCAATCGGATGCGGTTTCAGTCCGTGTGTTTTCAACTGAACGGACAATCTGTGTGAAAATGAGGTTTTCCCGGATGAAGACGGTCCTGCAATCATAACAAATTTAACACCGCCACGCTCAACAATTCCCTGAGCAATCTCTGCAATTCGTCTTTCTTGCAGCGCTTCCTGCACAAGAATCATCTCATTTAAACCACCGCTGCAAATACAATCGTTCAAATCGCCTACCGTATCAATACCAAGCTTATCTCCCCAATCCGTAGCATCTCGCATTGTTTCAAAAAGCTTCTCGCGCGGCACAAAAGGAGAGAGTTGCGTGGGCGTACTTCGCTCCGGAAGATTCAACATAAATCCGTCAGCATACGCAATCACTTCAAACCATTTAATATATCCTACATTCGGTAACATATGACCATAGTAATAATCATAATACCGGTCCAGTTCATATACGTTAATAAAAGAACTTCCCCTATACTTACAAAGCTTGATTTTATCTTCCATATTCTGCTTCTCAAACAACTCGATTGCAGAAGCAATTTTCATTGTGGATTTATGTATCGGTGTCTTCTCATCAACAAGCTTTTGCATCCGAGATTCAATTGCCTTTGCCAATTCAGCATCCGCCTTAAAATTACCTTTGCCGGAAATATAGCATCCGGTTCCGATGGTAAATTCTGCTTTCAGTTTCATGATATTTTCTCTGCCGATTACATCCTCAGCCGCCTTCATAAACAGAAATGTGGCTGTTCTTGCATAAGACCGATGTCCCGCAAAGCTTCCCATATCATAAAAAATCAATTCACCGTCTTCTGAAGGCTTATGAAGCAACTCTTTCAACCCACCGTTATAAATAACACCTGCAATATCACTCTGAAACCGATCCGCATAGTCTCTTGCTATTTCTTCAAAAGTAACTCCCTTTTCATATTCCTTCACTTCTCCGTCAATTGTCAGTTTAACCATATGTCTACCTCCCCATTAATGTATTTATATGATTGTACCCCGGTCTGCATACCGTTCCTACAAATGATATCCAATCTCCTTCTGTCCTGAAGCAATGGCTGTAATTCCCTCTGCCTCACGTTCAAGGTATGTTTTCATATACGGAATAAATATTTTTTCCAAACCGAAGTGTCCGGCATCAATGATACAGAGTCCGTCTGCAATTGCATCTAAAGCACAATGATAACCGATATCCCCCGTAATAATCGCATCGCATCCGGACTTAACAGCATTGGGAACCATATCTGAACCCGAACCGGTAGATATAGCAACTTTAACCATTGGCGCATTTAAATCACCATATAATGTAACGTGCTCCAACGCAAACACCTCTTTCACACGTTCCCCAAGCTCAAGCAAAGTGCAATTATTTTTCATGTATCCGTATCTTCCGATACCTTCTTTGGAAAGTTCATCTTCATATGTAACATCGAGAACCTCGGTAGAACTTAACCCAAGCATATCTGCGGCTTCATCAGCCATTCCCATAATATCAAAGTTCGTATGCATACAATAACATGCAATGGAATGTTGCACAAGTTTCAGAATCCTTCTGCCGGTAATATCTTCTGCAACCACGCGATTGATTTTACGAAAAATTAACGGATGATGCGCAATAATCATATCAACGCCCAAAGAAATTGCTTCCTCGATTACCTCGTCCGTTACATCAACAGACAACAGTACCTTTTGAACTTCCTGCTTTTTTCCACCTACAAGCAAACCGGAATTATCCCACTCCAATGCATACATCGGTGGCGAAAGTTCTTCCAGCTTTTTAATTAACTCACTACATTTCATATGTTCCCCTCCGTACAGCAACGATACCCAACCGGCATTCCGTCATTTGTAAAAATATGAAATTGCATTCTCGGTAATACAGAGTTCCTGCTGCAGCGCTTCAAGTCTTTCTGCCTTTTGGCTGCACTGCTCTCCCTGTAACAAATTATTTCTGATTAACGTAAGACGTTCCTTTTCTTTTTCAAGAAATTCTTTCAAAACACCGTCTTTCGTTTCTAACATTTTTTTACCATAAAGTTCTTCCGCATGATGTTTCCAACCATTCTTTTGGTATCCTGTTAAAAATTTTTCATCAAGAACCGGTTTGGCAGATGCGAATCCGATATTAGGCCGAATACGCATCATAGGATAATATTTTCCATCCTCAAACACCATACACTCTTCTTCAATGTCCATGTTCCATTGTGCAAGCATACGACGGACAAGCCACAATTCTGACTGCGGTTGTAAAATAACCTGATTCATCTGTGCTACTTTTTCTTTGTCCTGATATAAAATCTGCAATACAAGCCTGCCACCCATTCCGGCACACACGAATCCGTCTGCTTCTCTCAGAGCAAGCTTCTTAATCCCATCTGACAGACGCGGTTCAACAAAGGCTCCACATCCATATTTCTCGATTGTCTGCTTTGCTCTTTCCAACGGTCCTTTGCGGACATCCATCGCAATCACTTTATGACATATCTTTTTTTCAATCAGATAAACAGACAAATATCCGTGGTCACATCCCACATCTGCAAAGGTCTCCGTCGGCAGAATAAGGTTTGCCACCGCCGAAAGTCTGATTCCCAATTCCATACTAATCCAAGAAATCCTTCAATTTACGGCTTCTGCTGGGATGACGGAGTTTACGCAATGCCTTAGCCTCAATCTGACGGATACGCTCTCTGGTAACCTGGAACTCCTTGCCTACTTCCTCGAGGGTTCTTGCCTTTCCGTCATCAAGACCGAAACGCAAGCGAAGAACTCTTTGCTCTCGCTCAGTTAAAGTTCCAAGCACCTTACTTAACTCTTCCTTTAACAAGGTAAAAGCAGCCGCATCTGCTGGAATAGGCACATTATCATCCTGAATAAAATCACCAAGATGACTATCTTCTTCTTCACCAATCGGTGTTTCCAGGGAAACAGGTTCCTGTGAAATCTTAAGAATTTCACGTACACGTTCCTCCGGCATCTTCAATTCTGCCGCAATCTCCTCTGGGGTCGGTTCACGTCCCAACTCCTGAAGTAACTGTCTGCTGACGCGAATCAATTTATTGATGGTTTCAACCATATGCACAGGAATACGAATGGTTCTTGCCTGATCTGCAATTGCTCTCGTAATTGCCTGACGAATCCACCATGTTGCATAAGTAGAAAACTTATAGCCTTTACGATAATCAAACTTTTCAACCGCCTTAATCAGACCGAGATTTCCTTCCTGAATCAAATCAAGAAACAGCAAACCGCGTCCAACATATCTCTTTGCAATACTTACAACAAGACGAAGATTAGCTTCTGCGAGACGTTTTTTTGCATCCTCATCTCCCATTTCCATACGTTTAGCCAATTCAATTTCTTCCTCGGCACTCAAAAGAGGTACCTTTCCGATTTCCTTAAGGTACATACGAACGGGATCTTCAATGCTGATTCCTTCCGGTACGGATAAGTCAATATTTTCCACATCCGGTTCATCTTCAGCAGCGATAAGCAGATCTTCATCCACAATATCATCATCATCGTCTGACATTCTGACAATATCAACATTGTTTTGCTCAAGCGTCTCAATGATTTTGTCAAATTGCTCTTCTTCCAGACTCAAATCCGAAAAATGTGAACTGACCTCCTGATAATCCAGCATGTTTTTCTTCTTTTTTGCCAGCACGAGAAGTGATTTTAACTTCTCGTCAAATTTCACCTGTGTACTTTCGTCCATCTCTATTCTCCATTCTTTCCAGCCATTCCTAAAAGTTCCCACTTTTCTTTAGTGTTGGCTTAATCTACAAAAATATGCGTTTTTTCCAGTTCTTCCAGCGCCTTCTTTGCTTCAATCACTTTGGTAAGTGCTGCAATATCGGTTCCGGATTTCGCGGAATAAAATTCGAAACTGTTTTTTTTCACTGCGACCAGAATATCGTGAAAGGCCTTATTTTTTGCTTCCTGACCTTCCGAAAGGTCCGAAAGATATGTTGTAAAAAGTGCGCTTACTTCACTTTGTTCATCCGGATCTTCAAACAAATTAATTAATTTCACGGGATTTGCCGTGCCTTTTTCCAAATCGTCAAAAAAACGTTGTGCTACCATGGCATATGTTTCATCTGTGAAATCACTTGCACTAATGAATCGCTTCACTTTCATATATAAGCCCGGCTGATCTGCAAAATACGTCAGCAAAAGTTGTTGCGTATGTTTAACATGGTCTTTTTTACCGCGCTCTGCCGTTGTTTTTTTCGGTCGTTCTATCGGCCTTGCACCGCCCTGTCCGAGTGCCTGTTTCACTACCAGTTCTTTCAATTGAGATGATTGCAACGCATACCCGGATGCGACCGCCTGGATATAATTCTCACGTTCCAGTTCATCCTCAAACCCACATAAAAGTTTGGCAACTTCTCTGAAAAATCTGGTCTTTGATTCCGGATCATCCAACTGGTAATCCCGTTGTAATATTCGGACCTGAAATAAAAAACTGTTTTCTGCTTTTGCAATACGTTCCTCAAAAGCATCTGTCCCCAGATTTTTAATAAACTCATCGGGATCCTTATAGGGTTGCATGTTAATTATTTTGGCACCAAGTCCTGTCTGCCGTAAAATCTCTATCGCACGAATTGCGGCTTTCACACCTGCACCATCACTGTCATAAGCAAGATAAACATCCTTGGTATAACGTCGTAAAAGATTGGCTTGTCCGGATGTAAATGCCGTACCAAGCGAAGCCACCGCCTGGTCAAAACCTGCCTGATGAAGCGATATTACATCCATGTAACCTTCGCATAAAATAATATTCGGCTTTTTGGATGTCCGCGCAAAATTCAATCCATACAGATTCCGGCTCTTATCAAAAATTTCCGTTTCGGGAGAATTCAAATACTTTGGTTCTCCATCCCCCATCACACGCCCGCCAAATCCGATTACTCTGTGATTTGTATCCTGAATCGGGAACATCACACGATTCCAGAACTTGGAATTCATTCCCTTTTGTTCCGAAAAACCGGCCAGTCCCGAGGCAATTATTTCTTCATCCGTAAATTTTTTCTGTTTCAAATAAGTAATCAAATCATTTCCAACAGAACTCGAATATCCAAGTCCGAACTGATGTCTGATTTCATCGCTCAAACCGCGACGATTCAGATATTCGCCGGCCACCTTTCCTTTCTCGGAGCGTAACATATAGTAATAATATCCGGCTGCCGCTTTGTTCACTTCTAAAAGACGTGCCCGCCTGCTTTCTTTCTTCCTTGCAGCGTCCGACAGTTCTTCCTGCGGCAATTCCACACCTGCCCGCTCGGCCAAAACCCTGATGGCTTCCGGAAATGTGTAATTTTCATATTTTTGTATAAAAGTAATAACACTACCGCCTTCACCGCATCCGAAACATTTATAAAGCTGCCTCGAACGACTTACGGAAAAAGACGGGGTTTTCTCACTGTGAAAGGGACAGCATGCCATATAATTACTACCCTTCTTCTGCAAATGCACATATTGCGAAATAACATCCACAATATCATTGCGCTGCTGCACTTCAGCAATAATTTCTTCCGAAAAATACAAGCACTTCGTCTCCTTCCTGTTATTTTATGTCAACCATGCCAAGTCTGTGGTATAAATAATTCATCATATTGGGCAATCGCAAATCGATCTGTCATTGCTGCAATATAATCACACACCACACGCTCTTTGGGTTCTCCGTTTTCATGCATTTTCAAAAGGTCTTCCGGCAGTCTTTCGAGGTGTTTGAGATAATACTCATACAAAGTTATAATCAGCACCTCTGCTTTTCCTTCTTCACTTTTGGCTTCTTTGTTTTCGTATACGTGTTCAAACATGAAGCTGCGTAAAGCCTTCATACCTTTTTCAACTTCAGGCGACATCTGAATATCATCTTTATCCGTACTTACAGTTACAATATCATGGATAAAACGATCCAGTCTTTCTCCTGTTGTATATCCAAGCACTTCCCCGATTTCCTTGGGAATATCCGCCTCTTTCAATATTCCGCCGCGAATGGCATCATCCATATCATGATGAAAATATGCAATTTTATCGGACAAACGAACAATCTTTCCTTCTAAAGTTGACGGCATAGAAGAAGTCTGATGATTCAAAATACCGTCCCGAACCTCCATCGTCAGATTCAATCCGGCCCCATCACGTTCAAAATAGTCTACTGTCCTGACACTCTGTTCATTATGCGTAAAACCAAACGGGCATACCATATCAAGCGCGCGCTCACCGGCATGTCCAAATGGTGTATGACCCAAATCATGCCCCAAAGCAATAGCTTCTACCAAATCTTCATTTAAACGAAGAGCCTTAGCTATCGTTCTTGCATTCTGCGACACTTCAAGCGTATGTGTAAGGCGCGTTCTGTAATGATCCCCTTCCGGTGTCAAAAAAACCTGCGTCTTATCTTTTAAACGACGAAACGCCTTACTATGTATAATGCGATCCCTGTCACGCTGAAAAACCGGTCTGATATCACACTGCTCTTCCGGCTTCAGACGCCCCTTTGAATTCATGCTTAAAGTCGCATAGGGGCTTAGGTATACCTTTTCATACTGTTCCAATTTCTCACGAATTGTCATACAGACCTCCTAACATGTACTTTCGTACCTGGTTCGTCATGTTTCCTTCTTATTTATCGGTCATATACGCTCACATTTTGCCCTCTGAAAGTAATATTCTGCGTTATTTATTTTTTCCCTTTAAAATTTTTTTCATTTTTTTTAAAAATATCATTGACATTTTCATAAACCTTTGTTAAGATAGGTAAGTCGCTAAGATAAATGCGAAAATGAATATGCGGGGATGCTGGAATTGGCAGACAGGCTAGACTAAGGATCTAGTGTTGGCAACGACGTGAGGGTTCAAGTCCCTTTTCCCGCATGATGAAAGAACCATCGTAACACGATGGTTCTTTTAAAAAATGAAATACTTTTGTATGCAGGAGTGGCGGAATGGCAGACGCGCACGGTTCAGGTCCGTGTGTTGGCAACAACATGAGGGTTCAAGTCCCTTCTCCTGCATTAAAAAATCCGACGGAAATTCCGTCGGACTTTTTTTATTTTTCTAATCACAATAAAAATTACATAGAACCTTGCTTCTTCTGTCTTTTATTTTCATACATCAAAACATCCGCACTGTGCATATATTCTGCCATTGTTGCCTGTTGTTCTGCAACAAAAATACCAATACTTGCCTGAAGCGTATAGTCTTCCTCAATTTCTGCATTCACCTGAGCAACCGCATCTGCAAAAGTCTTTTTAAATTCTTCAATTCGATCCGGTGTATCCAGCAAAAGTACTGCCTCAAATTCATCGCCACCGATTCTTGCACAAAATTCCTTGCCTCGAAGTGCTGACTTTAAGGATCCTGCAATACCGCACAGAGCAAAATCACCGGATTTATGACCGTATTGATCGTTGATTTCTTTCAAACCATCCATATCCATACTCACAACCGCCAGACCAACGCCTTCTTGTTTTGCCCAATTAGAAATCACAACGAAGTTCTGCTCAAAACCTCTGCGATTATAAATATTGGTAAGCGGATCTCTCAAATACAAATGCATGGCATCACGTACTGATAACATATTTTGATGCATATAAATACGTCTTAACGTATCTCCGAAGTACATGCATAAAAGTTCATATTTTTCATTCGGAATGGCATCCGGATCATCAGACATCTGAAATACAATATAACCATATGCTTCATTCATGGAATGAATCGGTGCAACAATACTTAACTTATTCTGAAGTCTGTCCGCATATTTAGGCGGTAAAACGTCCTGCTTATCAAAAACGATATCTTCTTTAACCACACCTTCTTTTTTATCCACAAAAAGACGCAAAGTTACCATTCGCTCCTTTTTACTAGCCGCAGCAGCACGCTCCATCGGAGTATTTCCGTCATGCGAAGCAAAATACTTTTCGACCTCTTCTTCTGAGAAATCCTGCTTTTTCAAACATATAAAATAGGACTCAACATCCGCATCAGCCAAAAACTCTACTACATAATCAAAACATTCATCTTCCGTAGATACCCGGTTGAAATCCGACTGCATATAAATTGCCTGTTTCGCAATATTACGCATCGAAAGCATCTGACGGTGATAAATATCTTTATTGAATTCTACCTGGTGTTTGTTACAACCACATGTGCCGCGATAATGCATCTCATTCTCACACCACTGGTTCTGCGGTATTTTATTTCCATTTGCAAGTGAAATGGCCATATCAAGTGCCGCAATCGCCATTCTGTCAAACGGTACCTTCACCGATGTAAGCGGCGGTATATACATCTGCGCCTCTTCGATATCATCGAATCCCGAAATACACACATCATCCGGAATACTATATCCTCTCTTAATCAGTTCATCACCTACGGACAATGCCATATAATCATTGGAAAAGACAATAGCCTGCGGTAGCTTTCCATCTCTTTTACTCATGAAATAATCCAGAATCTGAGGCCCTTTGTTTCGCCAGTAATCGCCTTCAAATATCATGTCATCAGTAACAGTAATACCTGCTTCCAACATTGCATCTTTATAGCCCGCAAGTCGTTCAATTGCGTCCTTAGCCTGCATTCTTCCTGTCACAAAACAAATATCCTTAAAATGATGATCATATGCAAAATGACGTGTCATATCTTTCATGGCAGCATGATTATGCACAAGCACATTATAATGTCCCACTTCTTCATAGCGAATTCCTAAAATAGGACATTTTGCATTACGTTCAAGATGCCCTATCAACTCATCATGCATATCATAGCGGGCCATAGTATCGCCCGCTACCATGATACACTGATAGTTTTCCAGATTTGCCAGATACAATATGCTTTTTTCCCCTTCTGCATGTAGCAGATTATTGTCCAACAGCCCAAACGATGCAAACACATGCAATTCCACTTTACGCTCTTTTGCAAATTTCTCCATTGTTTTAATTAGCTGTTTTCCAAACATCTGATGCATATCACTAATAAAAAATGCTATTTTCATGCTTTTTCCCTCTGTTGCCAATTTTCATTCTTTTCCCTATCAAATTTCGATTGCAACCACACTCTGTCCGGTAAGATTCTTCGTTCTCTCATCCGGCTGTCCGAATCCAACATAAATGGCCGCTCCTGTCCCGTCCCAAGCCTTCTTGCCAAGTTCATTAATCGTTGCAAAAGAATCTGTCATGAGCGAAAGTTCTACATCCTTCTCCTCGCCTTTTGCAAGATGAATACGTTTAAATGCCGCAAGTTTGGTATTACGTACTTCATTTGCACTTCCTTCAACACGTACATAAACCTGTACTACCTCGTCAGTATCAAAATCGCCTTCATTTCTAATCTTTGCAACCACAACAGGCGCGCACTCTTTTGTATCGGCATAAGAAGCCACATTTTTAACAGTAGCGCCAATCATCCTCACATCAGAATAAGTCAGACCGTATCCAAACGGATACAAAGGCGCATTCTCTATATAACGATATGTCCGTCCCTTCATGGAATAATCCTCGAAGGCAGGCAAATCTTCCGTATTGCGGTATAAGGTAATCGGCAATTTGCCGGAAGGTGATATTTCTCCAAAGAGCATTTCCGCAATTTCCTTACCACCACGTGCTCCGGGGTACCAAGGTTGCAAAATTGCATTCGCATGCTCGCTTGCATAGCAAATATCCATTGCACTTCCTGCCATTACGAGTAAAACAAACGGTTTGCCTGTTTCTTTGATTGCTTCCAGCAAAATTCTCTGGGATTCCGGCAACTGCAAATCAACCTTATCACCGGAAGCGTATGAATTACCGGTATCTCCTTCTTCTCCTTCCAAGGTTTCATCCAAACCAAGACAAAGAATCACAACATCTGAATGATTTGCAACCGTACGGGCTTCAGAGAGACGGTCTCCTGCAACAGCAAGTGGTTCTACTCTGTCTTTGTAAAGGTGACAGCCTTCCGAATAAAGCACACGCACATCATCTTTCACATAATCCTGAATTCCTTCCAAAATTGTAGTATATCTGGAAGATGTTCCGTGATAGTTACCAATCAATGCAGCACGGCTGTTTGCATTCGGTCCGATAACACCAATTGTTTTAATTTCATCTTTCTTAAGAGGAAGGATACCATCATTCTTCAAAAGAACAACACTTTCTTTGGTTGCACGAGACGCAAGTTCTAAGTGTTCCTTACACTCCACCTTCTCATACGGTATCTTATCAAATTCTGTTTCATCAAATAAGCCCAAAAGGAAACGGGTGGTAAACAAACGGATTGCTGAACGTTTCAAATGCTCAAGAGGAATAAGCCCTTCTTCATAAGCATCCAAAATACGCTGATACGTACATCCGCAATTCACATCACAACCCTTTTCCAGAGCCAGTTTAACACTTTCTTCGGGACGAGAAGTCACTTTATGCTGTTCATGAAAATCCCTTACAGCCCAGCAGTCAGAAACATAATGTCCTTCAAACTCCCACTGTCCGCGCAATACATCATCCATCAGATAAGAATGTGCACAACAAGGTTCTCCGTTGGTTCTGTTGTATGCTCCCATAACAGACTCAACTTTCGCTTCTTTTACACAGGCCTCAAACTGGGGGAGGTATGTTTCCCACATATCTTTCATATCAGCCTTTGCATCAAAATGATGTCTGAGTTCTTCCGGTCCGGAATGCACTGCAAAGTGCTTTGCACAGGCCGCAGTCATCAAATACTCCCCATCTCCCTGCAAACCTTTGATAAAATTCACACCAAGCCGGCTAATAAGATAGGGATCCTCACCATAAGTCTCATGGCCTCTTCCCCAGCGGGGATCACGGAAAAGATTAACATTCGGAGACCAGATTGTAAGGCCCTTATAAATATCCCGGTCGCCTTGTGCTGACTGTTCGTTATACTTTGCACGGGCTTCTACCGCAATTGCATGACCGACTTCTTCAAGTAATTCCTCATCAAAAGTTGCGCCCATCGCAATGGCCTGAGGAAATACCGTACCAACACCGGCTCTTGCCACACCATGCAAACCTTCATTCCACCAATTGTACGCAGGAATACCAAGTCTTTCAATTGCATCTGCATCAAAGCGAAGCTGTGATGCCAGCTCCTCCACTGTCATCTGCTCCACAAGCTCTGTTGCACGTCTTTTTGCTTCTTCTCTATTCATAACTCCCTACTCCTTTATCCCTATATCTTTTCTTATATAAGTCTTTTTATTTAGATAAAATAAAACTCTTCAAACTCGGCTCACCGCCGCCGTGATAAGAAATATATAATTCATGAATACCATCCGGCAATGAAATCGGTGCACTGAATTTCGTCCAGATATTCGTATTATACGCAGGAATCTCGCAAAGCACTTCTCCATCCCATGCCGTTCTGACATCAAAATGGCCATATACATAGCCGCGAATCCAAAGAGAAATCTCTTTAATGCCTTTGCAATCAAAAAATTTAAAACCGATGACAGAGCCATCCCTGATATTGCTTACATAGCCAATCTCTTCATCTCCGTCCCTACCATCCTGCATTACATACGGACCATCCAAATCCATTACGGTTCTTTCGGGATTTCTGGTAAAAAAGTTACATGCAATATATGCAGGATATTCGCCTTCACCAACCAGCGGTCCGCCATTCAAACCACAGGAAGTAACCTGAACCTGCGCAATACTTCCATCCTCTGCAATAGTAAGTTTCTCAGCGCAACCTTGTCTGCTGTACCAGGTTCCGTTTGTATGGCGATGATAAAAAATATACCAATCGTTTTTAATCTGTACCATACTACCATGATTATTTGCCCCAAATGAAGTCGGGAAATCTGCCGGCTTATATGTATCAATATGCATATCACAGTTACTTACAAGCACACCGCCATAGGTAAATCCTTCCAACGGCGACTTACTGGTTGCATAGCATAATTCATGCATCACGCGGGAAGAATATATGAAATAATAGGTATCGTCAATTTTACGGATAGAGGAAGCCTCAAAAAACTCATGTCCTTCAAAAGAAGTGCCTTCCCCATACATGCATCCGGGAACTACCAGCTTCGGCTCCTGAATAATAGTCAACATATCTTCAGCCAGAACACACACCTTAGAGCCGGTTCTGCTCTTATCTCCCATACCGCAAAATCCGGTATAAAGATAGGTATTCTTACCCTCTGTCAGCACGCCCGGATCAAACTGAGGTTCATCCCCGTCTTTTTCTCCCAGTCGGGTACCATCTTCATAATGTACATAGCCCAGAAACTCAAAATTTCCGGCCGGTGTATCACACACAGCAACTGAAACAACCGGCGCATGATCCAGAACATAATAAAGATAATAGCGCCCATCAGGGCCAATTGTAATATCCGGCGCATACAAGCACATAGCCCCGTCCTGATTCAACGGATCCTTGGTTTTGGGATAAATAACACCTTCATATCTCCATTCACTCAAGTCGTCAACAGACGCAGAATAGCATACATAGTCACCCATACAAAATACATATCCGTTATAGTGATCATGAGAACCATAAATATATACACGATCACCAAAAACATACGGTTCTCCATCAGGAATGTACTCCCACGACGGCAAATACGGATTAAATGCTTGTTTTTTCATTATTATTTCCAACCCTTCTTTTACATTAATTGCTCATTTTACTTTTATTGCTTTTTATGTTAATATATTTATTGCAAAATAAATTACATTGAAAAACCGTAAATTTTTTCGGTTGTTTTGCCAAATTATTTGCCCAGGAGGTCTGTATGAATAAAAAAATCGACGCATCTTTCTATACACAGCCTATCGCCCATTACAACGCAAGAATTCTTGACGGTACGGACGAAAGCATCGACTATCTCCCCGGATATAAATACCGCATCTGGTTCAATAATCTCGTTGTTGATTTCGATATGCACAAACACAATTCAATTGAAATCGTTCTGTGTAACGAAAACACATACACGGTTTCCTTCCCGGATCAGACGATTAAAATGCATGAGGGCGATATTCTCTTCATTCCTCCCAATACCCTTCACCGCATTGAAGCACCTGAAACAGGTTCACGCTTCATTCTTCTTTTTGACCTTGAATTTCTGCAAATGTTTCACAATCAAACTACAATCATTTCATTTCTCTCCAAACATCATCTGTATAGTATTGTATCACATCCTCACATCTATTCGAGTGTCTATTCACGACTTATGCATATCATTTCACTCTACTTTTCGAATGATACGTATAGCGAAATAGGTATCTATGCAGATTTGCTGAATCTTTTTAAGGAAATTTGCGAACATGGTTCCAAACCAAATATTAGCGATGCAGAAAAACATACACTCAGTTATGATAAATTTGTTAACATCCTTTCCTACATCGATAATAACTATGCAGAGGATCTTTCCCTACAGCAAGTTGCAAATATAGCAAACTTTTCCAAATTCCACTTTTCAAGGCTTTTTAAACAATATACCAATACAACTTTCTACGAATATCTCTCCCAGAAGAGAATTTTGGTTGCCCAAGACCTAATCTTAAAAAACATTCCGATAACCGATGTCGCATTCCAAACCGGTTTCAATAACCTGACAACCTTCTGTCGATGTTTCAAAAAATATGTAGGTTGTTCTCCCACACAATTCAAGATACAGCACGAAACGGATGAAGAAAGAATTCTTGTTGAAAACATCCACGATCGCATTGAAAAAGATCGTAAATAGGATTATTCCTGACTCTGTCCTCCGGAAATAGAAGGATGTGTACAGAAATAGTCCAAAAAGTTCTTCATTTCCTCATAATCCGCATCCACTTCAACGAATACAAGATAGACAGATTCATTATTCATGGATGTAGCTGTTGAAAATCCGAGTTTCGTCAAATCCAGCGCAACCGGCATACTGTTCATCTGACCTTCTTCACCATCCGTAACCGGCATATCAAGCATCACCACTGCTTCCTCTAACAATTCTCTTGTGTTCTCGGTGAAAAGCTTCTGCGGATCCATATAAATATCCAGATAACGTAACCCTTCCAACGCATTCCGGTCCAAAATCATATAACTAAAAAATCCTGTAGAAATCTGCGCGTGGAGTGCCATCTGACTCTGGTAAGAATCCATCAGTTGCTCAGCCGGTGCAAAATCAATGTAATCACCCGTTGATAATTCCACCTTGGATTTCCAGCTATTCAATCCTCTATACTCTACATAATCACTTGTCAAAAATTCATAACAATCATTATCTGCTTCCACATTGATGAAAACACCGGAAGCTTCTGTTTCTCTTCTGGACAACGTACTTTCTACTGCAATCCAGACAATGGCAACCAAAACTGCCAAAAGAACCAGCCCTGTCGGCAAATAGTAAGTTTTCAAGTAGGAAAGGCGTTGCCTGTTATCCATCCCGGCAAGCTTTTGCTTCTCTTCCATTAAATTTTCTTTCAATGTCTTCCCATCAGGCATTATGTCAACCTCCTTTATGTTCTTACTCTGTTGCGCTGTTGGTCTCCGTCATACCCTTTTCTTCTGTTAATTCATCATTCAGCGGCTTATCTTCCGCTTCTTTTGACAAATCTACCGAATCTTCTCGCTGCTCATCTGCTAATAACTCATTTTGTTCTTCTGTATTCTCTTCAACGTTTTGCATTTTCGCACTATGCTCTTCACGCTTCTCTTCAATCTTGGAGAATTGCTTCATAAACATCTTGGCATTAAAAAACATTCCCAACGTCGGAACCACAGGCCAGATTCCAACCAGCCAATTAGGAAAACGCAGTGTCAGATAAAACGGTACTACCAGCCAAAATACAACAATTAACATACGAAACGGATGCAAAAAAGCAAACATAAACGATGCCTTAATTATATCCTTCGTTTTCATCTGATACCGGGCAATCAGAGGAAATGCAGCAATGCCGGCAAGTGCACAAAAAATAGTAAGTATCAGCAATGCAATTCTTACAATCTTAACAATCTGGGTCGTCTCTATTTGCCAGACATACATCCAATCAAAAAACAAAACCGCTGCTATTACGATTTCAATCAACCAGATAACTGTTGACTGCTTAAAATTTTCTTTAAAGGCTTTAAAAAAGGGCTTCAAAATAGCAGGTTCTTCCCCTCTAACCATTTTCATGGCAACATAGTATTTGGCTGTCACACTTGCGCCTGCCGTCACAATCGGCAAAGAACAAATCAACGATAATAAATTCAACATCATGTAATTCACAGCCTTAGTCAGCAATGCCATAAAAGGACTGTTAAAACTAAAAATTCCCATTACTGTTTCTCCTTCAGTAAAACATCTTCTTCGACATAAATTTATTCTTTTATTGTATCACAAAAACAGAAAGGATGCAAAGCATCCTCCCCTTATTTTCATATTATTTTCACAGATATTTTAGTAAATTCTGTAATTGCCGCTCAACGCCAGATAGGCAAAGAAATACAGGCAATTATCATAGTATCTGCGGTCACCTGTACGCAACGGAGTTTCCCAAAATCTGCGTACACATTCTTTTCCATACTCAGTATCTGTAATAAGCGCCGATTGCGCATTTGTCGCAATCACCGCTACGGGATGAAGGACCTCTTGTTCCAATGCTGTTCCGTCTACCAGGTATATCTTATCCCAATTCTCACCACCGAGCGTTTCACAGAAAAATTTCTGGAATCGTTCTGCCTGACCAACCTGCCAGTCATCCGCAGCAAACCAGGAATAATCCAAGGCAATATTACCGATGGTACGATATGCATCGCTGTAATACCAGTCATGTCTTCCTCCCCACACTTCCTGATATTTGATATATGGTGTTCCGTCATATTCTGCATATTCAGCAGATAATCCGGTTACCGGGTGACATGCTTTCTGAAGATACTTACGGCTCTCAATAGCGGCTTCTTCCAAAAAGAGACGATCTTCATCGTAAGCTACCTGTGCACACAATTCATAGAAATGCGGCAGATGATAAGAAGGATCCGTGAAATCAACTTCCGTAATAAAACGGATATACTTATTTTCCGGTGCAAACATAGGTCTGCCGGGCTGGCCGTCCTCTCCTTTGTGAATCATGGTATGTAACAGCTCTTTTGCTTCTTTCTCATAATTGAATATCCCTTCACCGTTCCCCCAACGATGTGCAGCAAAAACAAGTGCCATTGCATAAAATTCCTCTCCATCCGGAGCCGGACCGTATGCATTTTTTTCTCCATTTGTCTTACAGGACCATGCGAAATATCCGGAATTAACGCCTTCTTCCATGAACATATATGTTTTAGACCACTTCCAAAGACGATCGAACTCTTCTTTCTTATCCATCTGAACACACATCATCATACCATATGACATACCCTCCGTACGAGCATCATGATTACCGGTATCTTCCATGTAACCCATATCATCTCCGACCGGATGAAAAATACGCTCTTCCTCAGAACCATAAAAAAGAGTCTCAAAAATATCATTTTTTCTCTTTTCAATTTCATTTACATCATAACCTAATTCCGCAAATACATTTCTGTATTTCCCTGTTTCATATGCACCTTTCATATTTATCCTCCTGCACAAATTTTCTTGTCTGCGATTCCTATATAAACAATGCGATTAGAGCAAAGCTCTAACCGCATTATCATAAACTTATTCCTTAACACCACCGATAGTAAGACCTGTTACGAAGTATCTCTGCAAGAAAGGATACAACATAATAATCGGTAACATAGTTGCAACAGTAGCTGCAGCACGTACTGTAGTCGGTGTAACAGTATTACCTTCTCCAGTCAAACCAGGGTTAGCATTACCACCCTGCTGCATTACTGAAGACAAAAGTTTCATCAACTCATACTGCAATGTAGTATACTCTGTATTCATACGGTTATAAAGCATTGCATCAAACCATGAGTTCCACTGATATACAGCTACGAACAACGCAACAGTTGCGTATACGGGCATACACAAAGGAGAAATAATTTTAACAAAAATTGTAAAATAACCTGCTCCGTCAAGCTGTGCAGACTCTTCCAATGAATCAGGAATACCCTGCATAAATGTACGAATAACCAGCATGTTAAATGCACTGATCATACCCGGAATAACGTATACCCAGAAAGAACTTGTAAGACCAAGGTTCTTGTAAAGCAACAATACCGGAATCAAACCACCATTAATATACATGGTAAGTACCCAGAATAATGAAAGCTGAGACTTAAATAAGAATTTCTTTCTACTTACAATGAAAGCAAGCAACGCATTTGTAAACAAAGCAAGCAAAGTACCGATAACAGTTCTTAATACAGTTACAACCGCTGCTGTTACCATTGTTTCCTTACCCAAAACAGTCGCATAGTTCTTAATTGTCCAGATACGGGGCCAAAGATAAATTCCACCTCGAACTGCATCAGTACCATCATTCAACGAAAGTGCAACCGTATTCAAAACAGGGTACAATGTAATAATACAGAATAAAATCATGAAAATGGTATTACATACCACAAAAATCTTATCGCCTACTTTATCGAAGACAGATGAACTCTGTTTAATCATTCTTTTTCCCTCCTGTTAGAATAAGCGTTCTTCGCCCATCTTCTTAGCCAAGAAGTTTGCAAGGAAGATCAGGACAATAGATACGAGACTCTTGAAAATACCGGCTGCAGTACCGAGAGAGTAGTCACCCTGACTTACACCCCAGGTCAATACGTAGATATCAATTGTATCAGAAACGCTCTTAATCAAACCATTACCAAGCAAGTACTGAACTTCGAAACCTGCATTCAATACGTTACCTACGTTCATAAGTAACAGAATCATAATGGTAGGCTTCAAACTAGGAAGTGTTATGTACCAAATCTTGTTAAATCTGCCTGCACCGTCAATAGAAGCCGCCTCATAGAGACAAGGATCAATTGATGTAATAGCAGCAAGATAAATAATAGCATTCCAACCGGTCTCTTTCCAAACATTTGAAAATGCAACGATCGGCCAGAAGAATGATTTGTGTGCAAAAAAGTTAATCGGTGAATCTATAATGTGGAATGTCATTAATAATTCATTAACAATACCGCTGTTTGATAATGCATCATGAAGAATACCGGTAACGATAATCCATGAAAGGAAGTGCGGCAAGTATGAAATCGTCTGTACACTCTTTTTTCCAAGGGTTGATTTCACTTCATTTAACAGAATCGCGAACACAATCGCAGCAATAAATGTTGTCACAAGATTCAAAACACCCATTGCAAGAGTATTACGCAAAACATTAATAAAGGTGTCATCCGAGAATAAGAAAATAAACTTATCCAAGAATACAAATTTGGAACCAAAAATACCTGTCTTAGGTTTATAATTCTGGAACGCCATTGCCCATCCTAAGATAGGAACATAATAAAAGATAATACCATAAATAACAATAATCGCGGAACAGAGCATCAAGAACCATTGTTTCTTAAACTCTTTCCAGCTAAAAGGGGTCTTAATTTCACCGGTAGGCTTTTTATATTTCTTAGGTTTTACAGTCTTTTTGCCTACCAAAGCTGTTGTCTTATCCTGGCTCATAATATGCCTCCTTTAGAGTAAAAAAGACAGCCATAGTTACTATTTACAAGCAACCATGGCTGCCTATTATTTAATTATTAGACTATAAGATTCCAATTAGCTCTATTCAGCCATTGCAATTCTTCTTTCAAGCTCTGTCTGCATTTCTGCAAGGAAGTCTTCCGGCTTAGTCTCATTATACTTAACCATATAATCTTCCCAAACCTTATCGAAGTCTTTATCCATAACTACCTTAGGTAACCATTCATGCTTAACTTCACCCATCTTAGTCCAAGCAACACCACCCGGTGTATCGGTTGTCATTGCATTAGAGTGGGAGTACATAGGGAACCATACAGCATTTTCTTCAACAATTGAACCAATCATATCAGGATAGCTGTCAGCGCCGTATGCTTCGAAGCAGTTACGAAGAGGCTCAGCAAGACCTACGAAGAACTCAGACTTCTGCTCTGTAGGGTTCATAGCGTTCTTGCCATCACGGCTTGTTCCGCCCCACTGAGGTAAGTAGGAGTATGTGCAAAGGTGAGATGCCTGATATGCATCATCAGCTGCCTGTGTTCTCATTTCTTCTGTTCTGTAGTAAAGGCCTTCTTCATCTACCAAGTAGTCAACACCTTCAACACCCCAGAAACGAAGATCATGAATTTCCTGATCAAGAACATCGTTCAAGAACTGGAATGCTCTATCCGGATCTTCACAAGATGTTGTAACACCAACACCTGAAGAGTTGTTTACGGTATCACCGTATGTATGCCATCTGTTGTCCATACCTTCTTCGATTGTTAATCCAAGAGGAACATAGTTAGCGCCTTTAAGGTCAAGACCCTGCTGCTTGAATACATCATTTACAGTGTAAGCGAAATCCCACCACTGGTCAACCATACCAAGTACACGACCTGTAGAAAGTTTTGCAATGTATTCATCATATGTCTGAGTAGCGAACTCAGGATCGATCATACCCTTCTGGTATTCTTCATTCAACTTCTTGAAGTATGTCTTTGTTGCGTCAGAAACGTTGTAGTCTTCTACTTTCAATGTTTCTTTGTTAACGATAACGGAACCATCGTTAGGATATCCAGCAAGGAACTGTCCAGCGTTTTCAAGACAGAAGTATCTCCAGTCTTCGCAAAGGATTGTGTAAGGGATATGCTCTGTGCCATCTTCCATTGTAGGATTAGCTTCATAGTATCTCTCTAACAAATCGAAGTACTGATCCATTGTCTTGATTTCAGGATAGTTATCCCATTCAAGAACCTTAACCTGAATCCAGAATGCTTCGTCGTTATGTGTTGTTGCTCTGTTCTCGCCATAGCTGTTCTGGAATACGTTTGCCCAGTAGATGTGACCATCTTCCTGACGGAACATTTCCCATTCAGCATCTGTGTACATTTCTTTAATGTTAGGATATTTTTCAATGTACTCATCCCAAGCTACGAGGCAGTCATTCTCGTACAACTGCATCATACCGTCACCACCATCGATGAAGTCAGGAAGATCTCCACCAGCGATGATTGTACCAACAGCTTCTGCTGCTGTCTGACCTGTTAACCAAGTCTCTTTTACTCTAACACCGGTCTTCTCAGCGATAATCTGCTGAATTTCATTGCCTTCGTTGATTTCAGAACCAGGCATAGCTGCGAACATTGTGAAATCAATGATTTCGTCCTCAGTATAAACCTTCTTCTCTTCTCCACCCGGAGTACTGCTGTCAGTTACTTCACTGTCATCAGGAGTAACAACAGGCTGATCTCCGCCTTCGTTACAAGCTGCTGCAAAAGAAGCTACCATTACAGCTGCCATCATTAATGCTGCTACTTTCTTAAACTTCATTTTAAACCTCCCATAAAAAAAGTTTTATTAGCCCGCACTATTACGAGCCTATTTGTATTATATATGATTTCAACGATAAAGCAACCCGAATAATTATATAAAAAACCCGAAAAATTCTAGTTTTTTTTCGGGTTTTCTATATTTTTTCATGTTTTTACCATATTTTTTTCATGTTTTCATCATATTTTTTCAGCATAATGTTTATTGGGAACTTTCTTCTTCACGGTTCTTTCGGAACTTTGACGGCGTACATCCCTTCAGTTCAATGAACTTACGAATAAAATAATCACTATCCTTATATCCGACCGCTTCCGCAATCTGATTCACCTTCATATCCGTTTTCACAAGAAGTTTTGTTGCCTCTGTCATTCTGTAATCCGTCAGATAATCACTGAATGATTTGCCATACTTTTTTCTGAATATCTGCCCCAGATAAGAACTGTTAACAAAATATTTCTTACCCAAATCACGAAGACGCAGGTTTTCCGCATAATTTTCTTTGATTTCCCGCTCGATGGTATCAAGAATCCCCCTCGATACTTTTTTCCGTAATTGCGCCAGATATTCTGCATACTCGCAGGCAAAACGAGTCAGATGCCTGCTGCTGCCGCGCATTACTCCTTCTTCAAATGAACTTTCAGACACAAAATGAAGCACTTCCTCCTGATTCACTTCATCATCCTGTTCAGTCGCAAGGTGTATCAATTGAAACAAAAGATAGTTGATATTGAGATTCACAACATCTCCGGCAACTCCAAGCCCCTTGAGCTCATCATAAAGTTTTTCTACACACTCGTGTATTTTAACCGGCTCATTTTCTTCTATTGCGGAAATCAAAGCATCCAGACCCTGCTTACAAAGCACAATACCGCCCTGTCCAACCTGCACCTCATCCTCATAAAAAAGCAATGCTTTTTTTTCATGAAATGCTTCCAGGGATTTCAAAATGCGTACAGTACCGTAGGACTGGGATACACTTCCCATCATTTGTACCTTTTTGCCAATCAGCAAACAAAGTTTTTTGCCCATTTTACCCGCAAGCTGCTCCTGAAGCATCTTGAAGTAACTTTCCTCATCCAGATTGCGCTCTTCTGCCATATAGTCGCAATATATAAAACCGGCATCATAATTCTTTTCATCCTGGGAAGCATCAAAAACCACATGATTTTCATCTTCTCCCAAAAGTTCTCTGCAGGCATGGTATAATTCACGATACAATTTGCGTTGCAATCTGTCATCCTGAAGATCTTCTTCCGAAGCATCCGTATACGTAATATCAACATAACGTACACCTTCTGAAAAACGTACATGCTCCTTCACATAATCAAGATTCGTCTCATCATATTTACCAACCAGAAGAGAAATCAGATTTTGCTCCAGATATGCCCGCTCCATCTTTTTTTGATTCTGTTCACCGATTCGAAGGTGTTCCGAATCATGCGCAACCTTTCGGATAATTCCAAGCAATTCCTCTTTTGCTACCGGTTTCAGAATGTAGTCCATGCACCCGTGTCTGATTGCCTGCTTCGCGTAATTGAAATCACTGTACCCGCTCAGAATCACAAAATGCGCATCAGAGACCTGTTCTTCCCTGATATGTGCAAGTAATTCCAACCCTGTCATCACCGGCATCTGAATATCAGCAATAATCAAATCAACCTTGTTTTCCCGCAAATAATCCAATGCCTCTTTTCCGTTTTGGGCAATTTTTACAATCTCATAGCCTTCCGCCGCCCAGTCAATCAGCACAGACAACCCTTGCGAAATAAACGGTTCATCGTCCACCAAAAGTACTTTCAGCATATTTGATTTACTCCTCTCCTATACCCAGTCTGTCTATCGGAATCCGAATCTGAATCAGGGTTCCGACACCGCCTTCACTTTCAACAGAAAAATCAGCAGTATATTCCGTAACCATTTGAATACGCAAACAGGCATTCAAAATCCCTACATGTTTGTGTTTCTTAATATCCTCAATTGTAACCGTTTTCATTTTCTCTGCCAGATTTTGTAATGTAGCATCATCCATTCCGCCTCCGGTATCCTCTATCTCCAGACAAAGCTCCTCACTTTTCCGGTAAATTCTGACAAAAATCCAACCCGGTGTGCTTTTGCTTTCCATCCCGTGAACACAAGCATTTTCAACAAAAGTTGTAATGGACAACTTCGGAATTTTAATTTTTTCACAGTCCTCATCAACATCAAGCTCATAATTCAGGCGTTCTCCAAAACGATACTTCTGCAATCCCAGATACGCCTCTACAAATTGAATTTCCCTCTGCACATCCACCATATCGGAATCCCAGTCTACATTCTGACGTTCCATTACTGCAAGTTTTTCAACCATTTCAGCAGTTTCATATTCCTTTTTAATAATACTGTGCATACGAATACTCTCCAGCGCATTAAAAAGGAAGTGCGGATTTATCTGACTGTGAAGTGCCTGCAGTTCCGCATTTTTTCTGGCGATATTGCTTGCCTGTTCCTTCAAACGATCCTTATAGACCGTCTGAATCAGCTCGTTAGTCCGGTCTACCATCAAATTATAATTTGTCATGAGACTACCGATTTCATCCTCGCCGCGTGCATTCCGCAGTTTCACAAGTTCGTCCTTATTAACACTCTCAAAGGCGCGACTCAATTCACGAATTCGTCCTACAAGCGAATGTTCAATCAGAAGCATAACCAAAAAGGGAACCACAACATTGATTCCAACCATCAGCAAAATCCACGGAACATTATCAGCAACCACCGAAAGGACCGTATCCTCTTCCTTCATAATATATATCTGAAGCTGTTCATCATATAGGTAAATCGTCTTCGTATATGCCACATCTTCATAGCGGTCGAATATTTCGAAATCCTGTGAAACATTATTCGTCGCCTCATTTGTCAAAATAATTTTACCATCCTGACAAACATAAATAGGCTTCTCGTATTTCATACTTGTAAATTTGTGAACAACATTACTGTAATCAACTTCAATTTTAAGCACCTTTTTACAGGAATCCTTACTTATGAAATCAAGCTCACGTGCAAAAACAATTTTACGTTTCGGCTCCATATAGGGCCTGCGCCATTCATCATAAAAGAACAGCACCATCACATCATTTTCTGCCTGTTGAAGTTCCTGATACCACGGTGCGTCCTTCACCGAGGACAATCTCGCAAATTCACCACCGTCAATAATGGTATTATTATCAGCATAAATCGTCACCTTACTATTCTCAAGCCCGGTAAGACTCTTAAAAAATGACTCATTTACAAAGCTATAATATGAATCATAATAATCATAAGGCGATTTAAATCTTGTATTCAAAAAATCTTCCAGCTGCGTATTAATATAAATACTCTGTGCCAGTGCAGCCGAATAATCCAACATGCTTGTCAGAGTATATTGCACGGAAGACGCAATGTTGCTAACCTCATGTTGCCTGCGTTCCCCTTCAAATGAAATCATACTATACAATATGACTCCATCAGTCAATACCAACGGCAAAAGAATACAAATCAGGTAAAGACCCATCAGTTTTGTACGTAATCTGATATTGTTAATCCATTTTTCAACCCATTTTCTGAGTATTCTCATACCGCTCTCCGTATCTTTTTATTGAATCCGTTTCCCTACCACAACAAATCTTCCGTTTTCCGTATGATAAGCACAACAGGAAAGTGTAATAAACTCATCTCCATATTCTGCAATCACACCTGTATCATACAAAGACATCTCTTTAATATTGGTATACCAGTCATCAAATTCTTCTTCCGTAGCCGCTTCAAAAAATTTATAATATTTGAAAACATTCTCCGTTTTTCCAAATACTTCCGACTCAAACACTGCAATTAACTCATATTCGCGTTCTTCATACAGACTGTCAAAGCAAATTACGGAATGTTCTTTTCCGTATTCCTCATCAGCATACAGATTCAAATTGCCAAACATCTCACCGCTTTTCATGGTATGTCCATGAATAATCAGATTATCCGAGGGCTCATCCCCCTCCTGATAACCGGCTTTCTTTGTTCCGACACCGACCTTAGAATCGGTATCCATAAGCAAACAGCCATTGGCGTCCTTTTCTTTTTTGAAATTCTTATCCAGATAATACGATTCATCCTGCGGCGTTTGCATGACCGGATAATCGATTCGCGTATCTTCGATATGAAGCCAGCCAATCATATCCGAGTTTTGGTTATACAAATCTTCATATTTTTCCAGTATAACCCTATCCGCTATTCATTCCGAAGCAGAAGTTTCATCCAAAGAAGATTCCTGTGTACTTTCCGGCTCTGTCTCTCCGCCTTCTGCATTCTCCGCCTCACTGTTTTCTGCATTTTCTGCCTCAACGGAAGACTGCCACTGAGCCATTGTCAGCATCGACAGTTTCGTCTGCTGCGTAATAACATACTGTGCATACAGACACAACATCAAAATCACAATACAAAACGCAATGATTAAAATACTTCTTCCTTTTCCTTTTTTGGGTGTGTTCATCCTTTTTCTCCAATCATTTAATTTCTTCAGTCGGCAAACGCAAAAACTTTACTTCCAATAAGGCGTCTGATCCTTATGCGTAAATTTTTGCATCCGTTCTTTATAACCGGACAGTATCGTTTCATAATAACGGACTTGTTTCTCCGGGAGTTTATTCTCTTCACAAAGGTTTGCATAGAGCGCCTCAAATTGCTTGAGATTTTCCTGCGCTGCATCTTTGTAATTATTTTCACAATTACTCTGCAACTTGGCAATAATCGCCTCTAGCTCTTTATTTTTGCCGAATTGTTTCAAGAACGCAAACATTAGAAGCACCTCTTTTCCATAAGAACCTTCAATGGTTCTGTCTTCATTCGTTCCTCTCGTAATAGGTCTTGGTTTCTGCTCCCGCTTTCAGTCCGGTCAGTGCCTCAAGCGCCGCAAGTGTCGATTTTGCCGCAGCCTCATAATGCCGGCGAAGCATCAGTTCCACCAAGACCGGCTGTTCAATATCAAGTCTTACACTTTTGTTTTGTAATACAGGGGACTTGAATTGTAATACAATCTGCGCATATTGCGGAGCATACAACATGCTTCCGTCACGACGTTTTATTTTATAATAAGCATAGTCGAGACGAAACGCCTCAATCCATTCTGCACGAAAAATAACCCGTGGTTCATTTGTACAAAGTAAAGCATCCCTCAAAGCCGGAGACATACGTGCCCTTTGTATATCAAAATAAAAAAGCTTCTCGCTTGTATCGATAACCATTCCGCTTTCCTGAATGTAGTCATTCTCCGCAAACTGCTCCGCAAGCAACTTATTGGAAACCATAAAAGCAATCGCATCCTTCAATTGTTCTGCTTTCAGTTTCGGCAAAATATACTTTTCCGAAAATCTGGTTTCGAAGCCGATTCCTTTGGCAAAACGCGCCGTTTTACATTCCCAGGGAATTCTATTTACGCAAGCATTACAAATCAAGGCATCCAAAGCCTCTTCCAAATCCGGCCCTGCCTTGTGGCAAATACAACAGATTCCTTCTCTTTCAGCCATACCCTCACCCAATATCATAATATCATACTATATCATTATATCTTTTTTTTGCTTCATTGGCAATTATTTTGCGGAATAAGGATATTGGAAGAATCCGACAAACACAACAAAAGAAACTCCCGGACAAATACACAGGAGTTCCTTGATGTATCCTAACTTTTCATAATTCGGAAACGAAAATTATTTTGCAGCAAGCGCTGATGCAATATCTTCCCTCATATCAATTACGGCCTGTCTGGATGCCTCTGCATAAGCCTCCGCACCAAACTTTTCATACGCAGGACTCTGATAAGCAGCAATAATACCACGAGATGAATTCACAATCGCACCAAGTCCATCCTCATTGAAGAAGTGAAGAAGGTCTGCACCTTTTCCACCCTGAGCACCATAACCCGGTACGAGAATATAAGACTTCGGCATTACCTTACGCATAATCTTACCAACTTCAGGATACGTTGCTCCCACAACTGCGCCGACTGCACTGTATCCGCTCTCATCAATCGTATCAGCACCCCATTCATTGATTTTTTCTCCAACCCATTCGTAAAGCGGCTTTCCGTCCATCAAGCGATCCTGGAATTCACCACTGCTCGGGTTCGATGTCTTAACCAGTACAATAATACCCTTATCCTCTTCTTTACAAACATCCACGAAAGGTTTCACACCATCGGTTCCCAAATAAGGATTTACCGTCGCAAAATCTTCATCAAAAGGAGCATATGTTTTGCTTCCTACCTGAACCTTTCCCAAATGTCCTACTGCATATGCAGCTGAAGTGGAACCAATATCTCCACGTTTGATATCTCCTATAATCACCAGATCTTTCTCACGGCAATAATCCAAGGTCTTCTTATATGCCATAAGACCTTCCACACCAAACTGCTCATACATTGCAATCTGCGGTTTTACAGCAGGAACAAGATCGTAAATTGCATCAATAATCCCTTTGTTATACTGCCAAATTGCTTCAGAAGCGCCCTCTAAAGTTTCACCGTATTCAGCAAAAGCTTTCTTCGTTATGTGCTCCGGGATAAACTTCATCATAGGATCCAGTCCTACCACAATAGGTGCATTTGTCTTTTTGATTTTGGTAACCAAA
>JAZSCW010000025.1:0-4863 GCA_045530835.1 Lachnospiraceae bacterium
TATCATCCTCAACAATATAAATCAAAGCCATCCTATCATCCCTCTTTTATCTGAAAACACACTTTACCATTCACTACGGTAACACATATTTCTTTTTATATCGTTCTACGTCATTGGAAAATTCAGGATTTTCAGGGGAACGCATTACCTCGATATACTGATGCGCCTCTACATCTTCACTCTCCTGAATTGCACAAATTGCAATATTGGAACAGTGATCTGAAACACGTTCATAATTATTCATGATATCAGCCAGTATAAATCCCATTTCAATCGTACATTCACCCTTGCGCAAACGACGAACATGTCTGCTCATCAGCTCATCACTAAGATAATCAATTACTTCTTCGAGCGGTTCCACACTTCTTGCCACTTTCAAATCCTGTGTCTCAAGCGCTGAAACTGCTGCCACTATAATGTCTTTTACCGCCCGGGCATATACAACAAGCTCTGCCTCGGCATTCGCTGAAAAATGCAATTGCTTTTCAGCCATTTCCTTAGCGGAATGCGCTACATTCACTGCGTGATCTCCGATTCTTTCGAAATCCCCTATACAGTGTAACAAAACTGAAACCATATGGCTATCTTTTTCTGATAAAGTACGACTGCTTAATTTAATCAGATAACTTCCCAATTCATCTTCGTAGCGATCCAGCAAATCCTCTTTTTCTTTCACTTCCGTTAATTTTTCTTCGCTGTAATGCTCAAATAAACTATGTGCCTGCATAAAAGCTTCTTTTGCAAGATTTGCCATATCAAGCGCCGCATTCTGGCACTGTTCCATAGCAAGTCCCGGTGCCTCTAAGAAACGATCGTCCAGGATGGAAAAACAATCTACCTTTTCCTGTTCTTCTTTCATAACATCATCTTTAATAGTAAGACAGGCAAGCTTCTCAAGCACCTTCGAGAACGGTAACAGGATAATTGTGGCTGTTACGTTGAATATAGAGTGTATTATTGCAATTCCCATCGGCGTCGCTGCTTCGGCAAAGAAGGAAAAACCAATCACCGCATTGAGAAGATAGAATATAATCATAAAAATAGTCGTACCGATGACGTTAAAATATAAGTGAATCAGTGCTGCACGACGGGCATTTTTGCTTGCACCGATACCGGATAAAAGTGCTGTCACACAGGTTCCGATATTCTGACCCATAATGATAGGAAAAACAACAGAAAACGGGATGGTTCCGGTGAGACATAATGCCTGTAAAATACCTACCGATGCCGAAGAAGACTGGATAATGGCTGTCAGCACAAGTCCGGCAAGAAGTCCTAAAAGCGGATGGGAAAACATGGTTAAAATACTTGTGAATTCAGGTACATCCGCAAGCGGTTTTACCGCAGCACTCATAGTATCCATACCAAACATTAACACGGCAAAACCAAGCAAAATGGTTCCGAAGTCTTTTACACGCTCTTTTTTGCTAATCATCAGCATCACAATTCCGATAAATGCAAGAAGCGGAGAAAATGATGTCGGCTTGAAAAGCTGCATGATAATATTATCACTTTCGATTCCCACAAGACTCAAGAGCCAGGATGTAACTGTGGTACCGATATTTGCACCCATGATAATTCCGACCGTCTGGGAAAGCTTCATAATGCCGGCATTTACGAAACCAACCACCATAACGGTTGTAGCCGATGAAGATTGAATCACACCTGTTACCAGAGCACCAAGCAGTACTCCCTTAATCGGATTCGAAGTCATTTTTTCAAGAATCTTCTCCATACGTCCGCCGGAAGCTCTTGATAATGCATCTCCAAGCACCTGCATTCCGTAGAGAAACAATGCCAAACCACCCATTAAACTCAGAACATTGAATATATCCATTTTCTGTCTCCTTTTCCATCAATTCCTTGACATAACCGGCTTTTACCGTTTTTTTAACTATAGTATGCTTCTGTAAATTTCGCTTTATTCAATTGTAAATTTTGCGTAAAATATGTCTCTCTTGCAGCTTTTTATCCCATCATCGGTTTAGCCTTGACAAACTGTGGGAAAACTCATAAAATTGGGATTAACAGAAAAACGATAAGACGATGAAGAGGAATAGTACGCATGAAGACGTTCCAGAGAGAGAATCCTTTGGCTGGAAGATTCTTACGCCCCTGATGCCGAACCGGCCTTGGAGTCCCTGCTAATCACAGGCGTAGCACCGGCGTTAACGGTAAGATGAGTGAGTGCTTTTGCATTAATTAGGGTGGTATCGCCGAGCTTTTTGGTCCCTTCGTATATGCAAGGGCTTTTTTATTTGTCGGAACGGCGCAATCATCCCGTTTCAGAATTACGATAACATTAAAATTTTTATATTTATTTTATTAAAAAGGAGAAAAAAGTTATGGCAGAAGACAAGAAATTAGTGGAAGCCATCACATCCATGGACGTGGACTTCGCCCAGTGGTATACGGATGTGGTTAAGAAAGCAGAATTAATCGACTACACCAGCGTCAAAGGCTGTATGGTAATCAAGCCCGCAGGTTATGCAATCTGGGAGTTGATTCAGAGCCAGCTGGATGCACGCTTCAAGGAAACAGGCGTAGAGAATGTTTACTTACCTATGTTTATCCCTGAAAGCCTTTTACAGAAGGAAAAGGATCACGTGGAAGGTTTTGCGCCCGAGGTTGCATGGGTGACACACGGCGGTCTGGAACCGCTTCAGGAAAGAATGTGCGTACGTCCTACTTCAGAGACACTTTTCTGTGATTTCTATGCAAATGAAATTCACTCTTACAGAGACCTTCCCAAGGTTTATAACCAGTGGTGCAGCGTTGTTCGCTGGGAGAAAACAACAAGACCTTTCCTTAGAAGCCGCGCATTCTTATGGCAGGAAGGTCCTACGGCACATGCTACCGCAGAAGATGCAGAAGCACGTACCATCCAGATGTTGAACGTATATGCTGATTTCCTTGAGAACGTTCTTGCAATTCCCGTTATCAAGGGACAAAAAACCGATAAAGAAAAATTCGCAGGTGCGGTTGCAACCTACACCATCGAAGCATTGATGCATGACGGTAAGGCATTGCAGTCCGGAACCAGCCACAACTTCGGCGATGGTTTCGCGAAAGCCTTCGGAATCCAGTACACCTCCAAGGAAAATAAGCTTGAATACGTACACCAGACTTCCTGGGGTATGACTACAAGACTGATTGGTGCCATCATCATGGTACACGGCGACAATTCCGGCCTCGTTTTACCTCCCAGAGTTGCTCCCGTACAGGTTGCAATCATTCCCATTCAGCAGAAAAAGGAAGGCGTACTCGATAAGGCTTATGAACTGAAAGACCGCTTAAAAGGCTTCCGCGTGAAAGTGGATGATACCGACAAATCTCCCGGCTGGAAATTCTCCGAGCAGGAAATGCGCGGTATTCCCGTACGTATCGAAATCGGTCCCAGAGATATTGAAGCAAACAAGGCAATTCTTGTACGTCGTGACAACGGTGAGAAGAAAGAAATCAACCTTGATAACTTAGAGACAGAAATTGCAACATTACTTGATACCATTCAGGTAGAGATGTTAGAACGCGCACGCGCTCACAGAGACGAGCACACTTACACTGCAACCGACTACGCATCCTTCCTTGATATCCTTGATAACAAGCCCGGATTTGTCAAAGCAATGTGGTGCGGCGACCGCGCCTGCGAAGACAAGGTAAAAGAAGACGCACAGGCAACCAGCCGTTGTATGCCTTTTGAACAGGAAAAAATTGCAAATACCTGCATTTGCTGTGGAAAACCTGCTGAAAAAATGGTATATTGGGGTAAAGCGTATTAATTTCTGTCATAAATCCGCTTAGCGCGGTGAATGCGGAGAGTTACGCATACCATTTCACTTTTTTAGCTGCTTACGGATGCAAGGTTTTCTAAATGTTTCTGCGACGTCGTTTGGTAACGGACGCAAACGGTCCAAACGTGACATCCGTGTCCCGTCGGACCTTCCGACAACATCGTGTTGTCGGATTGCTGAAATAGAGACGAAACATTAAGAAAAGCTATCATCCGACGCAAAGCACAAAAGCGAAATGGTATGCGCACCTCTCCTTGCACAACGAAAGAACGGATTTTATCTGAAATTAATTTAACTTATAATATCCTATAATGAATTGAGAGAAGGAGAAATGAAATGAACGTTTTAGTTATTAACTGTGGTAGCTCATCCCTTAAGTATCAGTTGATTAACAGCGATACCGAAGCTGTTCTTGCAAAAGGTATCTGCGAAAGAATCGGAGCAGCAGGCTCTGTTATCAAACACACACCGGCAGGCGGAGACAAAGTAGAAATCGAGTCCCCGATGCCCAACCATACACAGGCAATCCAGCTCGTAATTGATGCATTAACAGATGCAAATCACGGTGTTGTAAAGAGCCTTGCAGAAATCGATGCAGTAGGTCACCGTATCGTACACGGCGGTGAGAAGTTTGCATCTTCTACCATCATCACAGACGAAGTTCTTGCAGCAATTGAAGAGTGTAATGACCTTGCACCCCTTCACAATCCTGCTAACTTAATCGGTATTAACGCTTGTAAGGAAATCATGCCGGAAGTTCCCATGGTTGCAGTATTCGATACCGCTTTCCATCAGACAATGCCGGAGAAAGCTTATCTCTACGGACTTCCTCACGAGTACTATGAAAAGTATAAAATCCGCCGTTACGGCTTCCACGGTACAAGCCATGATTTTGTTTCTGCACGTGCAGCAGAGATTCTTGGCAAAGACCGCAAGGATTTAAAGATTATCGTTTGCCACTTAGGAAACGGTGCAAGTATTTCAGCTGTTGACCACGGCAAGTGTGTTGACACAAGTATGGGGCTTACTCCGCTTGAAGGTCTTATCATGGGAACACGTTCCGGTGATATGG
>JAZSCW010000054.1:0-5088 GCA_045530835.1 Lachnospiraceae bacterium
AGTTATGAATATATATGGAGAAAGGACAACGGATGAAAAGAAAAAATATAGTAATCGGAATCATTTTATTGAGTATGTTGTTTCTTGCTGCATGTGGCGAAGAAAAGCCTCTTGCAGACCGTGTGATCGAAAATCTTGAAGATTGCATGGGTGCTCGGGAAGTGACAGAGGAAGAGTATGCAGGAATGAAGAAAAAAACAAGAATCAATCCTGTATATTATTTTCAATCATTAAGAACGGATAATACATATCTGATATGTAAAGAAAGTGATTTGCCGGAAGTAAATATAGGCTTGAGCTTTATGGCAGACGAGGAGCTGGAAGTTACGAATGCAATCATGTATAGATACGATAATTGGGTGGAGAATGATATCACGTATATGGAAGTCGCGTTGTATGAGTTTGTAAGTAATGAACAGGCAGAATCATATATGGAGTATTTAGAAGACGTAGGTGATGCATATTATGCTTTCCTAAAAGTAGATAAGACGGATCGACAATTTCTTCCTGATGACAGAATGTTGGGTAAAGTTGAAGACGAAAATTCTTATTTATTAATGATTGATTTTGAAGAAGTTGAAAAGGGAGTCGAATCAATGTACGCCTATAGAGATGAAAATCAGATAATGGAGGTTAGGTTTAATGGTTATGAATATAATGAAATCTATCCCAAGTACGAAAAATTCACGAGAAAAATGAAATTCAAAGGCCTAAACGACATCAAACTCGAATATGCAGAACCGCAAAGTGGGGATGAGTAAGGTTACGCGGGAGCGTCGCAAAATAAGTGATTTTGAAATGGAAATCATCTTATGGAGCGACGCTCCTTTTTTTGGTTCATAGAAAATCTATGGAATCAAAAAGATGTATTATTTGCGACATGTGGCAGAGAATGGAAAATATCTGGATACCTTTTGTATATGATACTAAATCAAATACAGTAATAGAAACGAGTGAAATGTGTGATGGAGACAGATATTCAGAATATTTTGTCAAACAGGAAAGTGCGGTTTGCTATTTCAATTATTTGAAAGATATCGTGTTAGAACCGGTAGAGATTGTAGATTAGTAAATAGAAAGACAGGCAAGGAGATAGGGTGTCCCAAAACTATGATTTATTAAGGTCATAAAGAGGGGCACCCTCTTTTTACGTTGGAATCTTGTTGCAGAAGCGTCTCTTTTCTTTTATAATGAAATACATATGGAATTTAGCGTTGTCATGGGAGATTACTCTCGTATCGTGTTATAAAATAAAGGAGATTTGAGCATGAGTAGTGAAATCAGAGATATTAACCTTGCTGAAAGCGGCGAGCGTAAAATTGAATGGGTAAAAAGAAATTGTGATTTGTTGCGTACTTTGGAAGAGGAGTTTGCCGTGAGCAAACCGTTTGCGGGTAAAAAGGTTGCGCTTTCCGTGCATTTGGAGGCAAAAACTGCATATCTTTGCAAGGTGCTGGCAGCAGGCGGGGCAGAGATGTATGTGACAGGTTCCAATCCGCTGTCCACACAGGACGATGTTGCTGCAGCATTGGTAGCGGCAGGACTTGAAGTACATGCATGGTATGATGCAACGGAAGAAGAATACAACAATCATATTCGCAAGGTGCTTGAGGTTGGCCCGAACATCATCATTGATGACGGCGGCGACCTTGTACATATGATGCATACCGAGTTCCGTGATTTGATTCCGAACGTAATCGGTGGCTGTGAAGAGACCACAACAGGTATTATCCGTTTAGAGGCGATGGATGCGGCAGGTGAGCTTGCGTTCCCGATGGTAAAAGTAAATAATGCTGACTGCAAGCATCTTTTTGACAACCGTTACGGAACGGGTCAGTCTGTATGGGACGGTATCAACCGTACTACGAACCTGATTGTTGCGGGTAAAACAGTGGTTGTTGCAGGCTACGGCTGGTGCGGTAAGGGTACCGCAATGCGTGCCAAAGGCCTTGGTGCGAAAGTAATCGTAACCGAAATCGATCCGATTAAGGCAATCGAAGCAATTATGGATGGTTTTGAGGTAATGCCTATGAATGAGGCAGCCAAAGTGGGTGATTTCTTTGTAACCGTTACGGGATGCAACAAAGTGATCGACGAAGAAGATTTTGCAGTGATGAAAGACGGTGCAATCCTTTGTAATGCGGGACATTTTGACTGTGAAATCGACATGGCAAGATTAAGAGAAATCGCTGTTGAGAAGCGCGAAATGCGTAAAAACATCATGGGTTATAAGCTTCCTACCGGTCAGTGGATTTTCATCCTTGCGGAAGGGCGTCTTGTCAACCTTGCGGCAGGGGACGGACATCCTGCCGAAATCATGGATATGAGTTTTGCCATTCAGGCGTTGTCTGCGAAATACCTTGCAGAGCATGCTGCTGAGCTTACCGAGAAATTAATCGATGTGCCCGTTGAAGTAGACCGCGATGTAGCCAACAGAAAGCTTGCTTTCCTTGGTAAAAAGATTGACGTGCTGACAGAAGAGCAGTATAAGTATTTACATTCCTAAGAATTGTTTGACAAGACAACTTTTGCTGTGCTAGTATAAGTGTGCTTTGTGGTGGGTATCATACGATGACCGCGTAGAGCAGAAATCATACATAAAGATATATTATATTTGGAGGAAAGAAATGAAAAAGTTATTATCAGTAGCAATGATGTTAGTGCTTGCGGCATCCATGCTCGTAGGCTGCGGTAATTCCGGCGCAGACTGGGATTACATCAAAGGAAAAAAGACTCTTGTAATCGGTATTACATACTATGAGCCGATGAACTATCATGATCCTGATACCGGAGAATTGACAGGATTTGATACCGAATTTGCTCAGGCAGTGTGTAAAGAGCTTGGTGTTGAGCCTGTGTTCCAGGAAATCGAGTGGGACCAGAAGGAAATGGAACTTAAGTCTAAGACCATTGACTGCATCTGGAACGGTCTTACCGTAACAGAAGAGAGAAAAGAAAATATGGCTTTCTCTAAGTCTTATGTTGAAAATAAGCAGGTTGTCGTAATTAAGAAGGATAACGCAGACAAATTCACAAACATTGATTCCTTAACAGGTATCAAGATGTGTGCAGAAGGCGGTTCAGCAGGTGAGGATGCAATTATGAACGATCCTACATTAAGCCAGAACGAGTATATTGACGTATCTGCACAGCGTGATGCACTTCTTGAAGTAAAATCCGGTACCTGTGATGCATGCGTACTTGACTACGTACTTGCCAAAGCAGTAATCAATGATACAACCGACTACAGTGATTTGATGATTATTGACGGTATTGAACTTGCTAAGGAAGAATATGCAATCGGTATCCGTCTTGAGGATGCAGAGACCGTTGCAAAGATCAACGAAGCAATCGACAAGCTTCTTGCAGACGGAACTTTGAAGGCACTTGGCGAGAAGTATGGTGTAAATGTAATTGAATAATAGTAAACAGATGGGCGTTGATTAACGTTTCATTGCAGAGCGGCTGCGGTAAACCCGGAAGGATTTACCGCAGCCGTTTTAACAGAAAAAATCCGATGCCAAAAAGAATGAGTGAAATAACTGTTAAGGCAATCACGATTCGTGTTATCGTTTTCTCGTGTTTTTCACAAAACCGAAAAAGCGGAGAAGAAGAATCATGGAATTTTACCCAAATTTCTCCTTTTTTTCTTCGGAGTTTCCGAATTTTCCGAATGACTTCTTTTTTTTCTTCACAAGTCATATCTTCACATACTCCCTCAGGGGTAATCCAGGACATGGTACATTTGTCGGCATGAAAAACACATTTGTGAAATATAGGAAAAAATCCACCCAGAGGAGAGGGATAGCAACATTCAGGCAGCCAAATAAAACGCCCGTCATCCTCGTACAGAAGATTCTCTCTGGCACTTTCCGGAGACTTATTACATTTGGTAACAGGAACTTCTTGCATGGGGAGGCCTCCATTTTTATTTTGTGTAGGGAATATCATTTAAAATTTTGCTTATCCGCGGAAATTTCCTTTTGAATAGCGAAACAGCGTTTCTTTGTGTTGCTTAGGAATCACCTCTTGCGCAATCACGCCGGCTTTGTGCATCTCATAGAAATATTGCGCCATCTTTTTGAAATTCTTTTGATTCCAGTTGATTTGAACAAGTTTCTTGTTTACAAAAAGAATATTGATGCAATGATCTACGGAGCTCACGCTGGAACGTGCGACTTTGTGGCAAGATACACTTTCTAAATCATCACAGGTCACTTTGTATTTCCCACGAAAACCGGTACGGACAAGGAAGGTTTGCCCGTCCACCTTGATATAGTTTAAACTTCGGTCAATCAGCAGTAAAAAAAAGAAAAAGACAATGAGGAACCAGATGCTTCCCGCGGCAAAGAAAATAATGCCGGCAGTGTCGGTCAATTCGGATTCAAAGAGCATTTGCTTTAAGCCATAGGGGATGAATAATAGTACCAACAGTAAAATCAGAGAAAGCAAAAATTGCCAAATTTTTGTGCACACACAGAAATTTTGTTCGTTCATCAGGGACTCCTTTTATCAATGATCAAAATAACTTGCAGGTTACCATTACAGTTTACTGTATGCGCTCAGAGATTTCAAGAATAAGCAGAGGGAAGAAAGACTTTTTGGTTGAGTGGATTTGTGCTTACAAATAAAAATTGTTAAATCTGTATGAGTAGTGTACAATGAAAACTGTAGAAATAAACCACAAAATGTGTGAAAGGCAGGACGATACAATTCCCGTTAACCGAAAAGAAAATGTTTGCCGAATGCTGACGATTGCCGAAAACGGCTGGCATTATCACGGAAACTTTTATGATGAAGAAGATGTATGGGCTTTGAATTGAGGAGGTGCGGCATGAAAAAAAAGATATTAATCATCGTTCTTAGTTTTTTCTTTATTGTGCTATTGCTTGGCGGAGGAATTCTTTTAAGAAATATAAGCATACAGCGGCAGGAACATATAGATGAACTGATGCAGATAGAGTTGCCGGATATTGTGTTCTCGCATAGATATGTATATAGTGGATGTAATCCACGCATTTATTATAATTGCATTATTGATAAGAATGGAAATGTGTATTGCACGGAGAAGCAGGATGCTTCCTATGC
>JAZSCW010000040.1:0-3878 GCA_045530835.1 Lachnospiraceae bacterium
ATAAGATTACGTATACGTATACCTCGGACGGCAGACGAAGAAGCAAAACGGTAAACTGTGTTACAACAACTTACCGCTATCATAACAGTCTTCTCTTATCCGAAACCACGGGAGATGAAACCTTACGTTACTATTATGATAGTTCAGGAGAGGTTCTATCCATCGGTTATATTAAGGGAAGCAAAGCGGAAAATAAGTACTTCTTTACACGAAACGCACAGGATGATATAGTTTCCGTATACAGAAACAGTGACTCAGAGCTTATCGGAACTTATGAGTATGACCTCTGGGGGAAACCTGTCAGCATTACGGAAAGTACTCCCGGAATCGATACGGACGGCATCTTAGAGAAGAATCCGCTCCGCTACCGTGGTTACAGATATGATGCGGAAACGGGATTTTATCACTTAAAGAGCAGATACTATGACCCGAATATCAGACGATTCATCAGTGCGGACACGGTGGCGGCAGTGATGGTAGAGACCATATCTACAAACGGTAAAAACCTGTTTGCCTACTGCGAGAACAGTCCGGTTTGCTTTGAAGACAGTAAGGGACAGTATATAGAGACGCCATATGACTGGATGACGTTGGAAATAAGTATTATGGAAGCCGCCGCTCCGGATGCCGGTGTTTTGGAATGGGTTAATGTGGGTTTGGATGTAGTGGATATAGCAATACCATTAGCCACATGCCCTATTGGTACAGGTGAGCTTTTTAGATTTTTTAGATATGCGAACCGTGTTCCGGTGCTGGATGTACTAGTATTTGGCTTTAAGTATTCGGATGAAGCCGGTGATGTGGCAAGGATGACCGCGAGACACGCGGATGATGTAGTTGATGTTGTTAGGGATGGTACAGACGCCATTAATCTAATTAATGGATTACCGGCAAATCAGGGCTATGACTCATTTAAAAATCTAAAGAAAGCAATAGGATCGGCCGGGGAAGGAAATCATTGGCATCATATAGTAGAGCAATCACAAATTGACAAGTCAGGATTTAGTGCACAGCAAATTCATAACACATCGAATATTATTGCAGTCGATGCAGCAACGCACGCGAAAATTACTGGCTATTACAATACCACAACATTTGAGTTTACAAATGGCTTAAGTGTGCGTGATTGGCTTGCGGGACAAAGCTATGAATATCAATATGAACACGGTCTTAAAGTATTAAGAGATTTTGGGGTGATTGAATGAATAAATATAGTAAAGAAGAAGTTTTAAGGCAATACGAGGAAAGTGGAGAAATAATGTATCAAGCGACTATGGTTGGAGATTATAAAACCAATAATAAGGAAGGCAAACGTTTACTTAGGATATTCAAATATTTCGAAGCGAACAGAGAATTTGCTCTTGATTGTATACATGAAATGTTGAAAAGCCAGAACGTTGTAGTACGAACAAAAGCAGCAGCATATTGTTTGGCGTTAAATGAGAATATTGATATTGCTGAGAAAACTTTGTTGGAGATTAGTAATAACAAGGAGTATGGAATATTTCGTTTAAATGCAGAGATGACTTTAGAAGTTTGGAAAAAACAAGGATATTTGCATATATATTCCAAAAAAACAAAGTGATTCATTTTCTTGACGTTCTCTAAACATCTATGTTACAAGGCACTCATCATGGGGGCAAGGGGGATGAAATTGGTAAGCGCTCAATAACAGAGTGCCTTAAAATTTATTTAGACACATGAGATAATAGCCTCAAATATTTAGAGTTAGACTTTTTCAAGTTTTTCGACTCTAATGGAGGAGGTTATCCCATGGATCAGGTTACTTTAGCCAAAAATCAGATACGCGCTGACAGATGGCGTATGCTCATTCAAACATGCCAACAAAGTGGTCAAACTGTTGTTAACTGGTGTGAAGAAAATAACATTAGTATCAAAACTTATTACTACTGGCTTCGCAAGCTAAGAAAGCAGGAACTTTGCACAAAGGAACTTCCTGTTGCGATTCCGGAAGAAAAACCGGTTATGTTTAAGCAACTGGAGGTGACATCTCCTTTGCCAGGCACGCAGGCGGCTGTAATCATTAGACTGCCTTATGCAACACTTGAGATTGCCGATGGAACCAGCCAGCAGACCATACAGGCAGTGCTGCTTGCACTGCAGAGCGTATGTTAGGCGATATCACGGTTGCAGAAAATATCTACATTGCCTGTGGGTATACCGATATGAGGAAGTCCATTGACGGACTGGCTGCAATCGTACAACAGCAGTTTCATCTGGATCCCTTCTCTAATACGCTCTTTCTGTTCTGCGGAAGACATCGTAATCGTATGAAAGCCCTTCTCTGGGAAGGCGACGGATTCATCCTTCTTTATAAGAGACTTGAAAACGGTTCCTTCAAATGGCCCCGCAGTGAAGCGGAATTAAAACCGATTACCTGGCAGCAATTCCGCTGGCTCATGGAAGGGCTACAGGTAGAACAAAAACAATCCATACAACCTGCCACAAAAGGTGATTTCTGTTGATATAAAAGTGTCTGAAATGCCCGTATTTACTGGCTTTTTGGCACTTTTTGTGTTATAATAATCTTATCAAAATGATTAGGAAACACACGAATTATGGATAACAAAGATGCTTATATCAAGCACCTTGAAAATACAATAGTTAACTTAAATGAGACCATTAACGGATTGCAGAACCAGATTTCAAATCTTACCGAAATGATTATGCTTTTACGCAAGGAAAAGTTTGGTTCTTCCAGTGAAAAGACCTCTTATCAGGTGGAAGGTCAGATTTCACTCTTTAATGAAGTTGAAATCGAAGCAGATTCCTCTGCCACAGAGCCTATCACCAAAGATGTCCGTGGTTATAAACGTACAAATGCAAAGACCAAACGCGAGGAACTCATTAAGGACCTGCCGATACGTGAAGTCCTCTGTGAAACTCCGGATGATGAGCTGTATTGTCCCACCTGCTTATCTGATTTAAAACCCATTGGTAAGGAAGTCGTCCGTGAAGAACTGGAATACATTCCTGCAAAGGTTCAGATAGTACGTTATGTCCGTATGGCTTATGAATGTCCGAAATGCAAGCATACAGACCATCCATACATTGAAAAGGCATTAACACCGACTTCCCTTATGAATCATTCCCTTGCTTCCCCCAGCAGTGTTGCAAATGTCATGTATCAGAAGTATGTGAATGCAGTTCCTTTATACCGTCAGGAAAAGGACTGGGAAAATTTAGGAATCGCATTATCCCGCGCCACCATGGCAAACTGGGTGATACGATGCACACAGGACCATCTGCATCCGGTTATCGCCCGCATGCAGAGGGAGCTGTTATCGAGAGACATCCTTCACTGTGATGAAACTCCCATTCAGGTACTGAAGGAAGAAGGTAAAAAACCACAGACAAAGTCTTATATGTGGGTGTACCGGACAGGAAATGATGACAAAGCACCGGTTATCCTGTATGACTATCAGCCTTCCAGAAACGGTGACCATGCAGCTGATTTCCTGAGAGACTTCAGCGGATATATCCACTCCGATGGATACTCCGGATACAACAAGCTTACAAATATCACCCGATGTGGTTGCTGGGCTCATCTGAGACGTAAGTTTGTGGAAGCCATTCCTTCTAAGAAGGATGCGAATGCAACTCTTACCAGTGCAGAAATCGGAAGGGATTACTGCGACAAGCTTTTTCATATCGAGAAAGAATTAAAAGAACTTTCTCCAAAAGAACGTAAACTTAAGCGTCTTGAACTCGAAAACCCGGTTCTTGATGCCTTTTGGTGCTGGGTAGAATCCTTGAATACATTAAAAGGATCTGCACTTGGCAAAGCTGTTAGCTATGCAATCAACCAGAAGCCATACATGGAAAACTATCTTCTTGACGGAAGATGTTCCCTTTCC
>JAZSCW010000082.1:0-28053 GCA_045530835.1 Lachnospiraceae bacterium
GCAATATTTTTCCATCAGCAACAAAACCCCACGGCCATAACCAGACGGGTTCGACGACAATCTTATGAAGCTGCGGAAGATTGTAATTTCTCTGCATTGCTTGAACTCCTTTCCTGTAGTAGTAAATAATTGTTTTTGATAATACTCCCGATAATCCGAATTGTCAACACAAAATATGAAAACTTTTTAATATTTTAGACTAGTCAAAAATCAGGTTGTCAAAATTCTGTAACATCCACTCAGTCATCTGACGGTTGATTTTGTACAGTTCCTGAAACTTTTCCTGTCCTGCAAACCATGCAGTTGAGATTAACTGATTCGTAATCACCACATAGGGAATTGCCTTCCATTCGTTCTCTGACAATTTCACAACTTCGTCATAACCATACATTATATTTTTATACACATCAACCCATTGCTTCAGCTTCTCTGTATTCCCCGCTTCAAAGCTTTCAGACAAAATCGCTGTTGCTGCATAGCAGGGATCAAAAATTCTGACATTGGTTTCGCTCAAATCAAAATCGAGAATTCCCCAATTCTCTCCATCAAGAATCAGATTTCCCGGATTAGGATCGCGATGAATAATCTGCTGCGGAAGGGTATCATATACTGACGCAAATTCATTTTTGTATTCTTCCACAAATGTTTTCGGCAAATCCATTTTTTCTACCAGTACAGGAATTGCCCAGTCTGTTGCAGTCTGCAAAATATTCGCATGATTTGTTACCACATCAACCTTACCCAGCGCAATACTTAACTGTCCGATAATCTCGCCGATAAATCGGGCTTTCGGAAAATAATCCTCCAGATACATCGTACTTGCTTTTAACTGTTTTCCTTTGAGTCGTTTGGTAACATAGAAATACAAATCTTCGTGTGAAACCACATATTCACCCGTAATTGCAGCAATCGGCGTTGCTGAAGAAAGTCCTACGCTTTCAATTGCCTGCGAGAGCGCAATATGCTTCTCGGCATTTCCCAAATTCGCCGTAAATTTAATGATGTAATCATTACCTACATAGCAGGCAGATTCACTGACATTTCCTGTCTCTGCATATACAATGTCCGCGATTTTTTCGTTTTCCAACCCCCAGTTTACTAATACTTCTTTTATTTTCTTGTGTGATACCATTATGTGTTCCTCCTTAAACAAATTAACCTTGTATGGTTTCCCTTTTCTGCTCACATGAAGGAATTCTGTTGGTGTGTATCCAAACTCACGGACAAAAGCTTTGTAAAATCCGGCCTGCGTATCGAATCCGTAATCCAACGCTGCGTCAATCATTTTTACACCGCAATGCATCTCATAAAGGGCATTTAAAAGTCTTCGCCTTGTAATATACTGCATAACCGGCATACCGACCGCACGTTGGAATAACCTATAGTAATGAAAAATCGAAAAGCCTGCCATTTCACTTAACTCTTCTGCCGTAATCTCGGCCTTCAGATTATCCTCGATATAATCGATAGACTTCTGAATAATCGCAAGGTCCATCCAAACATCTCCTTTCATTTTGTGTTGTAGCTACACACATAAGATATCACGTGAATCAAGGAGAAACTTTTCCTGTTTTGCTAATATCAAAGCCCGGTTATCCTTTACGTAAATAACCGGGCCATTCATCAAAACGCTGTCAAAGACATCTGTATTCTCCATCTGTTTTTTAATTGCAGAAGCTCTATCCTCTATTGATGGATTGGGCAATATATTCATCCAGCAATTCATAAATCCAATCCTTCAGATTCGAAAACCGGTAGCCCAAACCTGTTGCCGCATCCGTATTGATACTGTAAGGAGCTTCACCGTTATAAGGTGCCGGTTCACCGGTCTCATTCAGAATTGCTTTCGTCCCCATCTTTGACTCCACATATGTAAGAATTTCTCTGATGGATATGGTTTGGCCGGAAGCTCCGTTTACTGCTCCCGTCAAATCCTTGTCCACAAGAAATGCCATGAACTCACCAGCCTCGTCGGAACGGATAAAACTCATCTGCGCATCCAAATCATCAATGTACATCGAGATTCCTTTTATCACATGTTCCACGTAAAAAGCAAGTCTGTTTGTATAATCATCCCGGCCGATTACGAACGGGTATCTGACTGCAATCCAATTTTTATCCCCATACTGCTGCCAAAGTGCGTATTCTGCCTGACGTTTCACTTCCGAATACGTTCCCTCCCCGCGGTCACACCATCTTAATTCTCCGCCCATGCCGTCGAAATCCGACTCGACCGTATTCATACGCTTTGGGGCATATACGGCAGTACTGGACATATAGATGTACTTCCCGAACTTTGCAGCCTCCATCAGACTTCTGATATCATTGGAGCAGTATGCAATTTTATCAATGATCACATCGTAAAAGCGTCCCTGCAACGCGTCCTTCATACTCTGCGCATCCGTCCGTTCCAGACGGATTCTTTGCACCCTCTCGCCAAACGGATCTGCCGCTCTTCCTCGGGTTGCAATAGTGATATCATGCCCTGCTTCCAGCAACGCGTTTACCATAGGTATGCCGAAAAAACGAGTACCTCCGATGACTAAAATCTTCATACCTGATTATCCTCCGTATTCACTACTAACAGTCAAATAAAATTACTAATTCCCCTGCAGTGGCTGAATATCATAGCTTACTTTCACGCCTGACTCCGCAACCGCCTGATTGCCATAAAACTTCTCAATCACCCGTTCAGCTGCCAGACGGCCGTGTTCTGCATCCGTATCCATTAACAACAAAATATACTGGCTGCAGCTGTATCTGGTTCCGGTATCTACGGAACGCAAAGAAGAAATAATCGTTTGTTTTAAAATTTCCATAATTTCATCCAATGCAACTTCGTTTTGCATCTCAGCAGCTTCTAACGTAAACAAAAGCGTCTGAACTGCTCTTCCGTTACGTACCACCGAACGCATGGCAAAATCATACAGTTTTTTGAAATCCTCATACGCTACATGGAACGCACCACCGGTCTCGCCCTTTTCTTCCAAAATCATGCGATGGATACCTGCCAGGTCAGCATCTGTATCAATTATCTTTAGTGCAATATTTTTTTCTTCTTTTTTTTCGCTCCAGAAATGATAGGAATTCTTCCCATTTTCTTTTACAAAATACAAGGTGTCATCCGCATCGCTGTAAAGCGTTTCAAATGGTTCCTCTCCCCAGGTAATCTTTCCGCCGATTGAAACAGATACGATTCCTGCGTATCCCATCGTTCCCATCTTCTCTGCAAATGTCTTAATAATACCTGCCGCCTTCTCTTCTGCAATCCGCTGTTCCGTCACATCTGTAAAGAAAACAACAAATTCATCACCGCCCAGACGGCAAAGAATATCTCCTTCTTTGGAATACTGCTTCAAAGTATCGGCAAAATTCTGCAAGACTTCGTCTCCCACCATATGACCGTAGACATCATTCATGGATTTGAAATTATCCAAATCCGTCATAAACAGAGTTCCTCCATGACCTTCGTCCAATAAACGATTCAGTTCTTTTTCAAGCCACGCTCTGTTCTTCAATCCGGTAAGCGCATCCGTATAGGATTTCAATGTTTCCTGATCCAGTGCCTGTTCCAGCCCTTTACGCATCTCATGAGTTTCCAGAACCTTAGCCACACGTCTCTTCATAACATCCACCACAAACGGTTTGGTAATGAAATCATCCGCTCCGCACTGCAAACATTCCGCTTCGGTAATCGGGCTTGAATCTGCCGTCAGAAAAACAACGGGAATTTTGTTCCATGCTTTGCAGGCCTTGATTCGTTTCACAACTGTTTTGCCATCCATCTCAGGCATTTCAATATCCATCAAAATCAAATCCGGCAGCTCTTTTTCCAGCCAAAGCAACGCTTCTTTGCCGGAATTTACCGTTACCGCCTCATAATCACTTGCCAATGCATGTTTGGCCAGCATACAATTAATACTGTCATCATCCACAATCAAAATCTTCTTCATCCCATTATTCCCCTTTGCTTAAATACTCTTTTGCCGCTTCGATTACCTCTTTGTAGAACTGCTTCGTTTTATCATTATTCTCTCTGACAAATTCCAAAGCCTCTTCCGACGCATCATTCTCACGCAACACCTTCCCTGCTTTCTCCAACTCTAAACATTTCGCAGAAAACACTTCACATCCAACGTTCAACGCATTCGTCTTTAGTGCATGAACAAGTATTGTATAATCATTCCAATTCTTCTCTTCGTAAAATTTTTCCCAGGATGATTTTTTCTCTTCGTATTGATTGCAAAACATTTGCAAAATTTCCGCATAAATTTCTTTGCTTGAACCGCAATATTTCAATCCCATCTCAATATTTAATAACGGTTCTGTAACTTGGGAATCTTTTACTTTCTCCGTTTCTTCCGATGTTGCTTCTTTAATCCATTCAAGTTTATTCGCAGAAATATATTTCGCGAGTTTATCTTCCAAAATTTTACCTACAATAGGCTTACCTAAATAATCCGTAAACCCTTCCTTCATATACATTTCTTTTGCACCTGAAATCGTATTTGCCGTCAACGCAATAACCGCTGTACGCTTATTCAGATTATCCTCAAGCTCTTTGGCTTTTTTGAGCGTCTCAATGCCATCCATCCCCGGCATCATATGGTCCAAAAGAATCGCATCATATTGCTTCCGGCACATCTCCTCCAAAGCCTCCTGGCCGCTTGTACAGCATGTCACCTGCATCATCGTCTTTTTCAACAGATTTGTTACCACCTGAAGATTAATCTGATTATCATCAACGACAAGTACATGTGCCTGCGGCGCTGTATATGAAGTATGATATTTGCTCAAACGTCCGGAAGAATTACGATAATTTTTTACAAAATCTCCGATCAGTCCGTTTCCGCATTTTTTCTGTGTCAGATATACCGTAAACGTCGATCCTTTCCCATATGTACTCTCTACAGTAATCCTACCACCCATCATCTGAACCAGATTATCCGTAATTGCAAGCCCGAGTCCTGTACCTTCAATGTTTCTGTTTGCCTCCAGATCAAGGCGCTGAAAATGTTCAAACAGTCCTGCAATATCTTCTTCCCGGATTCCGATCCCGGTGTCATGAACTTTCATAATCAAATTCATTGATTCCTCTGAAATTTCTTCTCCTGACACCTCCAGTCGTACTTTTCCTTTTGGCGTATATTTTATGGCATTGTTCAATAAATTCAGCAAAACCTGCTTGATTCTGACATCATCACCATATAAAGTCTCAGGCAATTCATTTGCAACTTCGACTTCGAATTGAAGTCCTTTCTGCTTTGCTTTCAGCTCTATCATTGTGACAACATCATTGAGCGCTTCCCCCGTTTTGTATTCGTTATTCACAATCTCCATTTTACCGGATTCGATTTTGGAAAAATCCAGAATATCATTGATGATGGAGAGTAAATTCTGACTCGCAATATCAATATTCCCTGCATATTCCAGAATTGATTTTTCTTCACATTCCCGCAAAATCATCTCATTCATACCGATAACCGCATTAATCGGCGTACGGATTTCATGAGACATATTTGCAAGGAAATCCGATTTGGCCTGGTTGGCCTGCTCCGCAATTTTTTTGGCCTGGCGAAGCTCATCGCTTTCACTTGCCTTTTTCTCTGCATTGACCAGATAAAAAGTAACAATCACCAGCAAAATCCATAACAATCCAAAGCACCATAATACAAGCGGAATCAGTAACGATATGTCACCCGCTACCGCTTTCATCGGTACGCTGCCTACCACATATAATCCCGAATATGCCGTCTCTGAGGCAAACAACACCTTATCATCTCCGGGTGCCTTTGCAACTGCCGCGGCCGCCACGTTGATATTCATTTTATCCCGGATTGACTCAAACCCCTTTTTATTACTTTCCGAAGTAAAAAATTCTTTCCCCGGGAATACATTCTCTTTTTGCAGCAAAATCTCACCGTCAATATTGATAATGGCGCAAATTCCATTCTCGTCGTAACAGGATAAATCAATCCTCTCTGCCAAAACTGCGCCGTCGTATAATTTATACAAAACGTATTTGACATTTTCACCACTGTAAACAGGCACCGTAAAAAGAACCGTCGAATCCTCTCCGCAGCTGACAGCCGGATTCCCGTGAATCGACTCAAAAATACCTTCATACGAGGAAGCATCGATTTTGTCACCATACGTGGCTTCACCGTCAATTTTCAAAACGCCATATGAAATGCCGTCTTCTTCCTCCATGAATTGTTCTATTTCGCCGGTCTCCATATCAATAAAAACCGTCACTTCACTTAACAGACGCAATTCTTCATCAAAACTGTTATTCACAATCTTTGACAATGCTCTCCCCTGTTCAGCAACATGATATTCCAGATGTTCATTGATGATATCCTGCATTTTCCACCACATGGCAATACAGACAATGATCAGAATAATAAAACTGACACCAATCACACCGAGGTTATTTTTTAATTTCATAAAAATATAATTCTTACTCATGAATTACTACTCCGTCAACAAACCAGTTCATCTTTTCCAACAGGATTTCATCACTTATGGATTCGCCGTCATCACAGTGCATAACACCCGTATTATCATAAATCACACCGGAGAAAACTTTATTTCCTTCGCTCAGTTCTCTCTCTGCATTCTCAAGCTTTATCAGAATATTCTCATCCACGCGGGCGGAGCATTCTTCCAACGTAACCACACCTGTATCAATGCCAAACCAGTGACGCTTTACGTGATTGGCATTCCCTTGCAGGTATTCCTTGATAATCTGAAAATACAAAGCGTTCCAATCCCATACTGCTGCCGTCAGATATTTATCAGACAAACCGGTTGCCACGGAATTATATCCGATGGAATACACACCTGCCGCATCCGCTTCCTGCGCCACCCAATGCCGGTTCTGATGATACGTAAGAAGGTCTGCTCCAAATTCTTCAATCAGCTTCTTTGAAGCAACTCTCTCATTCTCCATAGACTCCCACTCATTCGTCCAGATTACATGCACCTCCGCCTCCGGATTTGCGCTTCTGACACCCAGGGTAAAAGCATTAATGCCCCTGTTTACCTCATTGTTTGGCATCGCAGCAACATAACCAATAACGTTACTTTCTGTCTTCATACCGGCCAGAATTCCCGCCAGATATCTTGCCTGATACATTCTTCCGAAGTATGAGGTCATATTATCTGCATAGTAATCTGCAGAAATCCCATAAAAGGCAACCTCCGGATACTTCTGAATTGTATCTTTTACCTCCGTCGGATACGCATAGCTGGAAAGAATAATCATGCCTGCTTCTTCTTTTACCAACTCATCGATTGCTTTCGCACACTCTCCGGTGCCTTCTTCCACATTCTCTTTTACCAGTAATTCTACCCCAAGCTGCTCGCAGGCAGATTTCACACCCTGATAATGTGCTCCGTTCCAGCCCTCATCAGCAGACTCTCCGGTTAAAATCAGTCCCACTTTCCCGGGTTCTTCTTTTCCACCGTTAATTCCAAAAATAACTAATAGAATACAAATCAAAATAACCGCAGCCAACACAAGCAGCCAATATGGTTTCTTTTTGCTGTCACTCATCAATCATTACTCCTTCAACATACCAGTCAAATTCATTCAACATGGCATTATCCGTCATACACTCGCCTTCTTCTATACGCAAATTGCCCACATTATCATAAATCGGGCCATAAAAAACATCGTATGTTCCGCTTCTGAGTTTCTCCATTTCCTGCAAAATCACAGTCTGTGTTTTGGGATTTACTTTATCTGTAAGCGGGGCCAGTTCAACCACACCGGAATCAATACCTTCCCAGTAATTCTTTCCCTCAAATTTACCCTGAAGACACTTCAAAATTATTGGCATATAGAAGGACTCCCAGTCCCATACGGCAGCCGTCAGATACGTCTCGGGATAATTCGTGCTGTTATCCCAGTTATATCCGATTGACATTACCCCTCTTTCCTCCGCAATATCAAGCGGGATCAAAGAATCAGAATGCATTGTGAGCACATCAATATTATGAGCATCCAGCAAGTTCTTTGTCGCTTCTGCTGTGGCCGCATCATCCTCCCATGAATTTGTCCAACTGACATATACATTGGCTTCACTGTTCACACTCCGCACACCTAAAGTAAAAGCATTGATGCCTCTGTTTACTTCCGAAATCGGAAACGCTGCAACATATCCGATTTCATTGGTCTCGGTTTGTAATCCCGCCACAATGCCGCACAGATATCTGATTTGATAAATCCTGCCGAAGTATGTGGACAAATTTTTATCTGAAGCAGTTCCCGTAGCATGCAAAAAATATACTTCCGGATACTTCGCCGCAGCCTCAACCATAGCACCACCGAACTCAAAAGAATTTGCCACCACAACTCTGCAATCCGCAGTCACAAATTCTTCAATAATCTGCGGTATTTCATCCGCTGTCACATTTTCCTTATAAAGGATTGATAAATTAAGTTCCTCGGCAGTTGCTTCAAGTCCATTGTAATGGGACTGTCCCCAGCTTCCGTCATCAATCTTTCCGTTTAGAATAATCCCTATATTCGTTGTCTCTTTTGTTACTTCCGTATCGGCTTCATAGATATTAATAACAAATATACCAATGATAATTGCGACTACTATAATTGCCGTCACAATAATAACTTTCTTCATCTTCTTTCTCCCGATATTCCAATATACACTTTACTATATTATCATATTACACAGCAATTTGATTTTACCATATTTTAATCTCCGTGTAAAAGAAAAATAGCTATTTCCAAGGTCTTTTTGCGCCAAGCCAACCTTTCTCTTCCCAATACGCCCTCTCTGCCTCGCCGGAACCCATGCCGCCTTTCTGTAACATGCGCATCATCATAAACAATCCCTTTGTTTTGATGCCCGGTTTCACTTGTCTTTTCTTCATGATTCTGTTCGCAAGCTTCGTGGTAATCCTGTCAATTTTACTCTTTTTGTTCTCGGAAACGCCTTGCCAGTTCATCGCCTGAACCGGCATTGCACACGAGAGGATAAAAGGAACACCCCAGTTGAAAAGCGCATTCTTGATATCCTTAATTGCGCCTTTCGACGGGCTTCCTGCAGCAGTCGATACAATAACCGCCTTCTTCGTAAACATGCATTCACGCGGCCTGTGTACCATCCAGTAATTGAATGTCAGATCCAGAAAGCTCTCCATCGGTCCCGACGCTCTCAGGCAATAAAGCGGTGTGGTAAAAATCAGAATATCCGCAGCTTCCACCGCCTCCATAATCCTGTTCTTCTCTTCATAAAAAGGACATTTAGCCGGGTCATCAATACAGGCATAACAGCCAAGGCAAAAGTGATTCAAGTCCCGTGGAAGGAAAATTTCCGTAATCTCAGCATCGCTTATTTTATCCGCAATCATCCGTCCTATATGATACGAGCTTCCTTTATGGTTCTGCCCGTTTATCATTGCAACTTTCATCTATTTACCCTCCCTGTACATTCTGTCAAACTGCCTGATGTGTTTCTCAAGCATCACGAGCGCCTCCTGTTCACGTGCAGGCTCACGGTCGCAAACCGTCAACAACAAATGAATCGGAGCGTAGAACTGCAATGCCATCACATTCGCATCCTCCGCTCTCATCTTTCCCTGCAGGATAATCATCTGTAACACACCGCTCTGGTACAACATCGGCTCATTGAAATACTGCTTCGAAAAAATCTGAGCAAGTTCTTTGTCTGCAAACTGTTCGAGCGTGAGCATTTTACGGAATTTGCTCTCATATTCATCATGCAGAAAGAAATGAAAAAGACCTTTTCCCATCTGCACCAGCGTCTCTTCCGAAATACTTTGAAACACTTCGGCATCCGTCCCAATGTCACTTCCCGTGAAATTCATCTGTGAAGTCTGTGCATCATAGCGGTTGCGCATCTCTTCCAGTATCGCCTCAAAAATATCCTGCTTGCTTTTATAATGCTTATAAAGTGACGGTGCCTTGATTCCAACACCCTCCGCAATCTGGCTGACGAAAACATTTGCGTAGCCTTTCTCCGAAAATAGTGTTAATGCAACATCTAAAATTTTCTTCTTTGTATCCATAAAACCTCCTTGGCTAATCCGAATTAGCCTTCTATGTGCAGTATAGGCTAATTCGGATTAGCTGTCAAGAGGAAACTTCATACAAATGAATCAATCCCACTTACTAAGTCATCCTTAATAAGCGGGATTGATTGTCCTCTTTTGTCACTCATTTTACGTATCATGAATCGACATACTATTTTCCATTCTTATAAATATACTGTCTGCTGATTCGTTGCTCCGGTTTACGGTCAAACGCATAGAGAAAAATAAGAAACATCCATTCTAACGGTTTCATCAACACATAAATCACATCTGCCCGATACGGTGTTGTAATATGTTTTGAAATCGGATATCCATACTTGTCGTATATTCTGCGAATAATCCGATGAAACGCAGGAAGCTTCTCTTGAATATATTCTTCAAAAGCATTCGCAATGCATAACTGTCTGTTTACGACTATTGTGCTTCCTCTTCTGGTTCCAAAGCGCAGTGGCTTTACTATTTTTCTATGACCGCCCGCGGCAACCGTACAAAGATAGTGACAGGAACATTCTGCCGGCGGTGGCGGTACCTGCATCGAAAAAGTCCAGTCGGCCGTATCTGTAAAAGCTTTTATCGGCGCAGCAACTCCCTGACCCAACAAAATAAACAGAATCTCTAATACGGCAATCAAAAAAAACAAGCTGACAAAAACAAATACGGAATACTTTGAAAAGCTGTTGATTTTCTTATACAGCCAATTGTTTGCTGCTTTTTCTTGTTTTTCTTCCCGCAACATATTTCGGTATATCTCTAATTGCTGCGTGATTTGTTTGCGCACACAGGAAACCGAAAGAATAAATATATTTGCATGATATACATAGAATAGCAATGAATACTCCCTCTCAAAGTTTCCTGAAACCTGGATCGCAAAGGCAATCTGTACAATGTTCAGAATAAGAACTGCCGCAATGGAAACCGCCGATATCAGAGGCGGAAGTTTATTTGCATTGAAATTACTCAAAATAAGCAATCCCAGAAAACCTATCACTATCAGTATCAAAATACTCATACTGTGTTGTGAGGAAATAATATTATGGATCTTATGACCACACACTGCTTCAAACCAGTCACCGTTCGTTTCATAGAGAATAATAAACAAAAGATAGTATAACACACCACCGATAATTGGTGTAAGCCACGAAGCTGTTCGGAACAAAAACTTCTTTGAAGAACATAAGTTGTAAATATTCCAGATTGTGAACACAGTTGGTATGACAAACTTAACCAGTATATAAATTATATAAGTCAAATATTCCTCAAAATCCATCGGTTCTTATTAACCTCCCTTTTATTTGATTACATTATCGTATATCTATATCAAATATGCAAGAGAGTGTCCGACAAATCAATTCATGATTTTGTGGACACTCCGTATCATTTTTTATTCATCCATCATCTTTATCTGATATGCGTTATCTGTTGTTGCATCAAAACCATCCAGGAGATATTCTTCCGGAATATATTTGTTGTAATCCAAATCCATGAAATAGTTACAGAATATCTGCTCTGCGTAGATAATTCTTCCGTCTCCGTCTGTTAATGCGTATACAAAACCGTGATATGAATCAGCGTTTACTGCAAGAAGCTCATAGGTCTGTTCTTCTACGACACCGTAATATCCGATATACTCCGTTGATTCGTATGCCTTCAGTCTTTTCACCTCATCTGCATATGCTTCCGGTGTATAGTCAACAACCAAATATCCCAGGTACTGCGCATCCCACGGGTTATAATAAACCATCTTGAAATCGTCAATTTCCATGGAATCCGTTATTTTCGCCGGCCATATTGTCTCATCCATACCCCATTTCGTCCACTTGCTGTCAGCATTCTCATACCCTCCATTGGAAAAGGTCATATACTCCTGATAGCCGGATATATCATCATATACTTCAATCGGAGCAAGATAGGAAGATAAAAGAAGAAGTACTACAGCAATAGTCACCTTAATTGACCGCCACAATGCAATAATCACCCCCACGATTGTAACAATCTTGATTGCCCGGATGAGCTTCTTCTTTTTCACTATCTTCTCCAGTATTCCTGTTATGTATAGTGTAATAATCGACATTATGGCAAGTGCGATAAACGTTACAATCAATACACCTTTATTTATTAACTCAGGAGAGGTCAGGGTTTGTAATACAATCGATAGTAGCAAAACCAGTACTCCCGCAAAACAGGTTATTTGCATTCTTTTTAAAAGTACACTTTTTTCTTCCGTCGCGTACTCTGCCATTTCCGTGGCCACTTCTCTTACATCTTTGTCCATCATCTCGCTTTTTCTTTCTCCTTCAATAATTTCTCTTACATCCACATCATAAAAATCTGCGATCTCAACCAATAATGAAATATCGGGAAGATTGCTACCGTTTTCCCACCTTGATATGGTTCTGTTGCTTACATGAAAAATATTCGCAAGCTGTTCTTGCGTTAATTTTTTCTCATTACGCAGTTCTTTTAAAAATCTGCCTGCCTTCTGCTGGTCCAATGAATTACGCCTCCTTATTCCGCCGGATATTTGAATGATAAAAAATCTCTCAGGTAAAATCCACGACACAAAGCGAGAAATGCCGTTTTTTCTTACCTGACACAGTATGTCCGGTTACTTATTTTCTTACCAAATGCAGATGTTGAAAAAACGCTACGTTCTTATAAACAGCATCACTCTCCACGGCACATTCGAGCATGAATAACTTCTCTTCCCAATCAGGCTCTTCTTTAAAGGCGTTGGGTTGTATTCCGTAGAAGGTGCGGATGCCGTATACTTTATCAGTAACAAATCTTTCTGCAATACAGTCCTGCAAATCCTCTATCTCGTATTCGTTAATCGTCCCGAAATTCATTGAAACAGCATTCTCACCATTCAAAAGTGCCAGGGCTTCGTCAATGTTATTTTCAAATACCGCCTTATGCATTACCTTGCCGTTTTTATTATGTTTTACAATGGATAAAATGCCGCCTTTTTTTAACAGCCGGTGAAACTCGGCAATCAGGTCAGCACGGTTCTCAACATACTCCAAAACATTATGACAAAGAATCACATCAAAACTGCCATCTTCCATTCCTTTCAGTGCATCAATGCTTCCTTTTATCTGCTCGTAGTGATAATCGCATATTCTATGTGTGAGCAGTTCATTATTCGGTTCCACTGCCGTCACTTCGTTGCATTTAGCCAAATGGTTTGCAGTAGCACCGAAGCCGCTTCCGAAATCTAAAATTTTCCTGTTCTTGAATTCAAGATTATGCCAAACCAGTCTGTAGAACAACCGGCCCCACGGCGTTTTAATATAATCCAGGTATCCGTTGATATTCATGGTGTTTTCTCCTCTGATGTACGTAAAATGCACTCCCATAAAAAACATGTAAACGAAAATTTATGAATCTGATATCTTAATATCCCTTAAACAATTTGATATCTCGATTCTTCCATTTTCTCCGAAATCATGAGGTGCATCTGCCAAATCATATATCAGCATTTTCTCTTTATTTCTTTCTAATTCTGCCAAAGCATGCCCTGATTTATCATATAATGCAGTTGGCGCTGTTTGATAAGGATGAATGGCATCTACCGTTAATGTGTATGTAACATTTTCTACAGCTCTTGTTCTGATATGTGCTTTTATTAAATCATATCGTTCTATATCATCCGTATCTGCCACATCATAAAACAAGATAATATTCAAATCCGTCTTTTCGTCATACAATTCCCTGAAAAACTCAGGAAATCTGACCTCAAAACATATTCGGACGCCTACTTTCCAATCACCGACCTCAAAAATACCATTCTCGTTTCCTTTGCTGAAATTATCTTGGTCCCATCCCCATAAAGCTCTTTTGTCATAAAAACATTTCTCTCTATTCGGACACATAATAACAGCACAATTTTTGTATCGGTTCTCTTCTTGCCTGATTGTTCCGACAATTAAACATATATCATTGTTATCTGCCAATTCCTGCAGTTGCTCATATACAATCTCCAATTCATTAAAGTCAACGTCGGAAGAACAATTAATATCGCGCGGCGGGTATCCCGTCAACGAACATTCAGGAAAAACCAATAACCTAACACCTTTTTCAACCGCTTCACTAACAGCATTTTTTATTTTTATAAAATTGTCTTCGATATTACCGGTTACTGCAAATTGGTATGCTCCTATTACATTCGTTTTCATTTGTTTCCTCCGTATCTTTCGCAGGTGTCTCTTTTTTATGTGGCGGGAATGTTCTTTTTACGATACCAATAAGCATACTGCTTCTGATATCCCAACTTCTCATACAAATTCGTTGCAATCACGTTACTCTGTATCACTTGAAGATATGCGGTGTGAGCTCCCTTCTCCATTGCTGCACCAAGAAGTGATTCACACAAGCTGCGACCGTATCCTTTGCCGCGATGCACTTCATCCACAATCACATTGGCAATAAAAACATACCCGTTCTCAATCACGGCGGATGCACAGGCGATATTCTGTCCGTCTTTCGTAATATGACAATACAACGTATCAACCTGAATCATCTGACGTATCTTTCTTACCGTATCACATGTGACAGGATTTGTATACTTTTCAAGCGTAAAATATGTATTCAGCCACTCATCCGTCAGATGCTCCGTAATGATACTGTCGCCTGCGAAAAACTGCTTCTCTAAAAGGTCCATCACCATAACGTCAGTTGGGGTTACAACCTCATACCCTTTGTCTTCCAGAATACCGTCAAGCATCTCCTTATTATCATCCGTCACCTTAAAAATGCACGGCAACCCTTGTTTAGAATATCTCTTTTCACATTCTGTAATTTTCTCTTTTATATCAATCGTTGACGGGTAAATCAAGTTTACCGAGTTCGCTCTTGCGCTGTATCCGTTTGCAAATCTAAGCACCCATCCGTCATAGTATTGCGTTTGCAATGACGGATGTGCATTAAAGGATAATTCTTCAAAGTAGCGTATCAAGTTGTTTTTCATCTCTTTTATCTCCTCTCAATTACTTTTTTCCAACCCAAATAATCTCTCTGTCCATATTCCAATGAAAGTTCAAAGAATATACGATGCAAAAAGAGCCCTTTTACGGACTCTTTACCGGCTCTGTTTACACTCCATCAGCAAGTGCGTCTCGGTCTCACCATACTTTTGAAATCCCATTCTTTGATAAAGATTCCTTGCGGGATTCTCACGGAAGGTTTGTAAATACACTCTTTTATCCTTATTCTCTTCCAGAACCTTTGTAAGAATACGGGTTCCGATTCCCTTCCCCTGATATTCCGGCATGATTGCGAATGTACTGACGCAGGCATCCCCGTTCTCATCATAAAAGAACGTAAACAGACCAATATCTTTTCCCTCGCACTGAATGATGTTCATATCCGGTAAATGCTTCGCCATCTCATTGGTCAGAAATTGTCTCTGTATCTCTTCGTTCCAGCCGTATATTTTCTCAACATACCATCTGAAACACTTCTCTTTTAGCTCATATATGAAATCGAAGTCTGCTTCTTCGCTTTTTCTGAAATTGTATTCCATATTTACTCCTCAAATCACATTGCAAGTCTTTATTTTCTCAATATCCCGCCAGAATTCCTCATGCTGTTTGCAGAACAACTCCGGCATGTCATCCGGTGCGAAATACTTCAGTTCCAGTGTTTCCCCTCCATCACAGTAAAGTTCGCCACCCACAACCTTAAGTTCATATCCAATCATGATGCTGTGTGCTTCATCGCCACTTGCATACTTCATATCGCAGTCTGTGTAAACACCGATTATTTTACCAACTTCCACATCCAGACCGGTCTCTTCTTTCGCCTCTCGAATCGCAGTCATTTCCGGTGTCTCGCCAAGTTCTATTGCACCACCCGGGAAGCCCCATTTATTCGTATCTCCCCGCCTTTGAAGCAGCACTTCTCCCTTATCGTTGAAAATGCAGCCTCCTGCGAAAACGAGAATGATTTTCTCATGTCCGACTTTACTTCGAATCCATTGAATATAATTTTTCTTATCGCTCATCGTTACTTTCTCCCTGCCGCAAATCCCTCTTATAAATCCTTTTCCATAAATCCGCATGTAAACGGGAATCGTTCGGATTTATGCGCCCACAGATGAATAAAACCAAATGATTCATACCATTTTCTCAAAACCTGATTCTCTTCCACAATGCCGATACGAATTTTATTACAATTTAATTCCCTTACGCGCTCAAACGCATGCTGCAGAAGCTCCTCACCGATTCCACGATGTCTGTACGCAGGGCTTACACAGAGATTATTCAGTTCACACGCATTCTCATCCTGTAGCTCCAGGAAATAAAAGCCGACAATTCTATCCTCTTCGCAGTAAATATACATCGGTCTGCTTTCTACCAGCAACCGCTCTTTCATCTTCTCTTCCGTTGTCGCAAATGCCGTAAATCCGGGCGCATTTTGGACGGTAAAACCAAACTCTTCGGCAACCGTACCGAAACTTTCCCTAATTAATTTTACACACTCCGCAATGTCTTTCTCTTCCAGTTCTCGAATCATTTGTCCTCCTGTCTCCAAAAGAGCCGACACCGGAAAAGAATATTATATCTTTCCGGTGTTGCTCTTCAGCTTTACTTATTCCTTATTTAACCGTAACTTTTAACTTCAGTGTGGCATTCGGTTTATTACGTCCGCTGTCATTTCCTTCCAGGAAAACATTCACTTTCACCGTACCACTCTTTACTCCTGAATTAATCTGAACACCCGATGTGAAAGCATCGGTATCCTTCCACTGAATTGCATATGTATTGCCGTCAACACTTGGTACTTCCACGATTTCCAAGGCATCGGCTAACCCACCCGGCTGCAACTGTAATTTCTCAATATCCGTCACATTCAATTTATCCTTATCGTTGCTTTGCAGTGTAAAGCATTGTCTTGCGTAAGAATCCCGTTTCGACAACAGTGCCTGTTTGATATTCATGCCAAACTTTGTTTTACCCTGAACCACTTTGAATGTCATGGGGACAAATTCAATGATAGCGGATTGTGTGTCTGCACTATCCCTTGTGATTTCTGCCGGGATTTCAAGCCATACTTTACAAGTGTATTTGTAGGTCGGATTTATCTGATTGTTATCCCAGCCTATGTCATCGGTATTTACACCCAGTGCCAATGCGTATGGATTATCCTCCAATGACACATTCTTAAACCAGCCGGTTGCATTGTTATCAGTATCACCATACGCTACAAGTCCATTCGGAGCAATTGCACCCTCTGTTACGGGAGTTTTACCATTCATAGCGTATACTTGCCATTTCAGCACAGGTCTTTGTTCTCCGTTGTAATTGTCTTTACTCCAACCGGTGAAACTCAAATCAAATTCAGCAAAGGATGTGGCCGCTCTGGTCAGGTCTATATTTCCTTTAACTTTTCCTTTTACAGTAATATTACCTACTGATTTAACGGTAAATGTTACCTTTTTCGTCATCAGACGGTTACCATTTGAGCCAATTTCATTCAGATTTGCCCAATACGTAACTTTGTATTTTTCGCCGGCTACAGCTTTATCCGTCAGACTCACCTTGATTCTGTCGGCATACTTATATACATTTACGGCATTTGACGCATCAACTCCTTTGCTGTCCTTAACCTCATGCTGATAGCTGTTTACATCTAAAATATCATTTCCCGATACCGGAACAATTGCCGTATTATAATCAACCATTTTACCTGCTGATGTATCAAAATAGCTGTCTTTCATTCCGGCATACAGCGTAACGGAAGAGACCCCAAGTTTTATGGAAGGAACCTTCTCCGTTACAATCACTTTAATTGTGCCGATAACGGATTCCCCATTCGGCAGGTTCTCCTTTACCTGTAACGTATAGTTACCCGTAGCACAATTAGTGCCTTTTTGAATGTCGATATACTTCTTACCGCCGCTTGTTCCTATATAAAATCTTAACGCATCTTTGGTCGCGCCGTCTCCCATTACACTTCCATCAGGATTTATTACCGTAACATCAGATACCTTAAATTTCAAATCATAATTTTTATCATTTGATGTAATCCATACGGTCTGCTTTCCTTCATGCAGAACCAAAGCTTTGTTAATAGTCACTTTGGCTTTAGAAAGCTTCATCTTCGGTACGACAGACTTCGTCACAACGGTAATGATTACCGGTTTCTCTATTCCGCTTGCTCTAACAGTAACTTTATAGGTTTGATTATTCACCGTATTTTTGTTCGGATAAATCATTACCTTTCCATCATATTCGGCCAGGCCCAGTTGTGTACCTAAATCCGTTTGGCCGGTGGAATCTGTAACTTTATATTCCAGATTGTTATAATTTAAATCATAGCCATCCGTATTCGTACTGAAAGTAACCACTTTTTCATCTCTGGTACGATAATCAGAACCATACGCCTGATTTAGCGTTACTTTCGTTGTACTTGCTTTTAGAACAGGCTTAGACACTACTTTTACATTAACCGGAAGCTTCATTTCCTGCCTACTGTCATCGCCTACGGTAAGAATCAAAAGTGCTTTTCCTGCTACCGGTGTTTTGACTGCATCTAAGCAGAACGTACCCTCCTCGGCATCGAAACTGCTTACGGAAAGACTACCCGTTGCCGCATACTTCTTCCGCTCTTTGTCACTCATAAGTGCAAAGTCTGCTTCATCTGACATACGGATTGCGGTAATATTCAAATCCTTATAGGTTATTTTTTTATCTCCTGACAATATAGAGATTTGACATTCATCAATAAAATTACTGTCAGAATTCAGCGTAACCGTTTTCTTGGAAAGTTTTATTTTGGGTACGGAATAAGCAGCTGATACCGATACACTAATCTGTGCCGGTGCACGCCAGCCCTCGGGCCATACTTTTAAATACACTTTTCCGCTTGCCTTATTATTCATTTCTGCCAGCATTTCGCTGTTAATTGCAGCGTTCATGCCGTCAGCACTAAGTGTCAGCCAGTCAGGACAAGCTTTGGTTTTTGCCGTTGTTCTGACCAAATCCACCTTCGCCTCACTTATACTTGCACCTTTCATCGTATAAACCATATCAAGCGTCTGGTTCTGATAAAATGTATTAAATTTGACCGCCTTTGCCTTTATCGCGGGAGCAGTTGCTGTCGCCGAAATGGTTAAAATCTCCGGACTGATACAATGATAAACTGTTGAACCGTAACCATCCTCTTTATAGTTTACCTGAATTGCAGCTTTATAAGTTCCTTTCATGCTTTTTGCCCAGTCCGACCAATTCATGGCATCACTGTCTGCCGGTACCCTGGGCTCGACTTGAAGAGTTCTGTCATTCTTAATTCTAATCACAAATTTCTCATTCATTGCTGCTGCCTCTTCAGGGGCTTGCGGCGTTACAAATGTTGCACTTATAATTCTGTATCGGCTGTCCATCTGATATACAGGAACCGTAATGACAGAATCATCATAAACATTAAGTTTCCCTGAGGTAACACCAAGGCTAATCTTCTGTGCCTCTTCCTTTTCTGCCACATCTACACGCACTGTCGCATAAGCGCATTGAGAACCCTTCCCTTGAATATCGGTTGCAAATGTCAACCACGCAGTTCCTTCTTTCGCTCCGGCGGTAATAATCCCCTTCATTGCATCGTTCTTATCAGCAATATAGCCGCTCTCCGAATTTACTACAGCTTCATCTGTAGAATGCAGTAAATAAACATCGCAGTTGTCCAATCCTTGCAGTTTAAAACTGATATCTGCAGTTTCACCCGGTGCAATCACGATATGGTCATTACCGGGAATCAGGTAAATATCCTCTGCAACATCAGGATCTTCTTTTGCAGAAGCATTCTCCACCAGGAGAAATCTGTTATTGGACAAAGTATTTTTATTATCAAATTTGATGGTAGGATCTTTGCCTTCGACAAGATAGTTATTCTTATCATACATTGCAAGAGCAATCCGGGTCTCTGCACCAAGAGTACCGCCATATTCAAATAAAAATGTCTTCTCTTCTTCGTCGCGGAAAGAACCACTTTCTATTACAACCGGTTTCCCGAACGTATCCAACTTGGCTCCGTTTTCATCGATTATCTCTGCACTTAGTTCGATATCAAAAAAAGCAGGTGCAAGACCGGTATTTTTAATAGTGACAAGAAGTTTATTTCCGTTTCTTTTGGCCGATGTCACCGTATAATTATAGCCGAGCCGGTTATTCATCTCTTCGATAAGATCTTTTTGCTCTTTATAAAATTCATAACTATGCTTACTATCCTGATCAAATGCATAGATGGATAGATGAGAAATCTCAATTGTTTCACGGAACCGTTCCGGCGTCCATCTTAAATAATGCTTATCATAATCAGTTACAATGCCTTGTGCATAAACATCCGGCTCCAACATCATTTTATACGGCAGGAAATTCTCGCCGATTACGGGCAAATTGGCATAATAATTAGGTCTTAAATTCCATTCATAGTTATGCGTAGCAATCAGTCCGTTTACACGCTTGGGCACTCCGAGCGAAAGTGCATAGTCATACACATCCCCATATGCGCCTGAAGTCAGACAAAGCATGGTTTTATCAAAAGCCTCACTGTAATATTTAATCATCTCCTTCTGGATTTCTTCAGAAGGCATCGGATTTCCGTCAAACGTGGAAGTATGCCATTCTCCCCAGTTACCAAAAACGCTGATATCAATAAATTCCACTCTCGGGTCTCCGTCATAATGCTCTGCAAGGGCATCTGCAAAATCTCTGCATGCCTGCAAATAAATCGGATCATCCCATTTCGGAATATCCAATTCAACGGAAGGGTCACTTACAAGAGTTGCCCGATCCATCTTTGCACCTTTTTCAAAAACCCAGTCCGGCACAAAAATGTGGTCTTTTCCGTAATTATCATGCGAGCCGGAAAGATGAGAATAGGGTAAAATTCGGATTCCGTATGTATATCCGTATTTTTCACAGGCTTCCAGCATGCTGTCTATTGATTCCCAGTTATATACGCCTTCTTCCGGATTTAATTCATCCCATTTCGGTTCTCCGCTACAAATTGTTGACATTTCCCATGCTGTATTATTCATGGAGCCACCAATTCCGTAAGCATTGGTAGATTCAAAACTCCAAGGATTATATACCGTCATGACATAGCCTTTATGCGGATTTACAACCGGACCACCCGCAACTTCTGTTTCATAGCATACCGTGTACGGATTATCAAAATCTTCATACGAATCTTGTACCGGCTCCTCCGGTTTGCTAACCGGGAAAAGCTGTTCACTTACCATCCCGGCAAGCTTGTCTGCACCAAGCTCATTTAAAAGATAGCTGTTTTCAACACAATAATATTTATCCGCAACTCTGACTGTCTGCTCCATACAGAACTCCAGCCAGGGGCGGAACAAGTCAATAACAGCAACCTTCTCCGCCACCGCGATTTCATCAATTGCGGCACTAAACCATTTCTCTGTAAGAACGGGATATCTTGTCGCGTCATGTAATTCCCCGCTCTGCTTTACAAGATAAACCGTCATTCCCTTTGCTTTGGCCCGACGAATTATTTCCGTCATATTCTGCTTATACTCGGTTGGATCCAGAGAGTCCGGATGCTCCTTGTTCTGTTTCGCATAGTCATTTAGTCCTACCGCAAGAATCAGAATGTCGCCTTTTTTACCGTAAAACTCCGCCGTGGGCAGGAAAGAATCCTTCACTGCTTTGGCCGTAATGCCGCCTGCCGATATGTGTCGTATATCATATGTATTCATATCAACATACGCAGATAAATATTCTCCCCAACCGCGTCTTGAACCATCATCCTCCGGTATGTTGTATCGTTTGGAAACCGTTTCATCACCGGCAAGCCATATGGTCGGTTTCCCAACCGTACCTTCCCCTGCCTTCTCAATTTCAATGGCACTTATGGAAAATTTCTCCCCCACACCGGAACCTGCATATATATTTAATTGTCCGTCAGTTACAGGTATTGTAAAAGAATCAACCGCATTGTTTCCGGTCAGGAAGAAAAGCTGAGACATCCCCTCTGCCCTGATGGTGGTTGACTGATCATCACCTGTTGTAACCGTTATTTTGTAAACACCTTTCGGCAAATCGACATTGAATACATGACCTGAAACATTGGATTTAAAGCGTACTGCATCCGCTAATGCCCCGCTTCCGCCTGCCAAAACATCCTCTACCGCATTGGTATTGGTAAATCCGTATCCGACTGATGCATCATATCCGGCTTGGGCAGATACACCTATATATCCTTCTGCCACGCCTTCTCCGCCCAAGTCAAATCGCAGAGTTTCAAAGGGAACCACCACTTCTTCCCATTCATCGGTTTCTTCTTCCTCATCAGAGTCTTCGTCCTCATCAGATTCTTCGTCATCTTCCCAAATAACATGGTCCGTCAACAGTAACCTGTTATTGGATAAGGTATTTGCATTATCAAATCTGACGGTAGGATTATCCCCTGTAGCAAGGTAATTATCACTATCATACATAGCAAGGCAAATCCGGGCATTTTCATCAGGCACACCGTCATATTCAAAAAGGAATGTTTGTGAAGTACCATCTCTGAAAGAGCCTTTTGCGATTCTTACAGGTTGCCCGAAGTCTGCTACTTTATTGCCTTTTTCATCCGTGATTTCTGCACAGAGCTCAATATTGAAAAATGCTGAAGCAAGACCGGTATTCTCGACTGTAACCAAAAGCTTATTCTCATTTCTTTTGGCAGATGTTACTGTAAAATTATAGCCCAGACGGTTTACCATCTCATCTATAACATCCTTCTGCTCACGATAGAATTTGTAACTTCCGTAACCCTCCTGATCCAGGGCATAAATTGATAAATGTGCTATCTCAATTGTTTCACGGAAGCGCTCCGGAGTCCATTTCAGATATTCATCCGATAGTTTATCTTCCGCATCCAGCATATACTCATAGGTATTGTGATTATCCGCCATAGTCGGAAGATTCGCCTTATAAGCAGGCCTTAAATCCCACTCCTCATTGGGCGTCAGAATTAAACCGTTATTACGTTTCGTAATGCCAATTGAAAGTGCATAGTCATAAACTTCTCCTTTTGCATCTGACATAAGGCAACACGTGGTTTTGTCAAATACAGATGCAAAATGATTAAGCATATCCTTCTGTATGTCTAAAGAAGGCATTTCAATACCCTCAAACTCGGAAACATGCCACTCGCCCATGTTACCAAATGCACGGATTTCAACATATTCAACACGCGGATCACCATTGTACTTTTCAGCCAACGCTGTCGTAAAATCCTTATACGCCTGAATATATACCTCATTTGACCAGTCCGGCACTTTTATCTGAACATTAGGATCTCCGTATTTATATGTAACCGTCTTTTGGGTTGCACCCTCATCATATACCCACTGCGGAACAAAATCATGTTCTACTCCGTAATTATCATCTGAACCTGTAGATGTCGTATAGGGAATGATTCGTATTCCGTATGTCATTCCGGCCTGTTCGCAGGCCTTAAGAGCATCATCAATTTCTTCCCAATTGTATACACCCTTTTGCGGATTAATATCTTCCCAGAACATAACACCGCTGCAAATCGTTACAACGTCCCATGCATGATTATCTTTTTCACCACCGATGCCATAAGGATGTTTCCCTCTATACAGCATATCAGGATTTGTTACTGTCATAACAAATCCCTTATGAGGATTGGCAACAGGCTCACCGGAAGCTTCTGTTTCATAATATATGGTAGAGGGAGTATCAAAATCTTTATAAGGATCTTCTGTACTTCCTCCCTGTCCTTTCGCCGGAAAAAGCTGTTCATTCACCATTTGTGCAAGTTTGTCTGCTCCAAGTGCATTCGGATGAAGATTTTCACCCGGAGCATAATAGTTTCTTGCTTCTATTGATGTTTGCTCGAGGCAAAATTCAAGCCATGGGTGAAATAAATCGATAACACCTATATTCTCTGACGCTGCAATTGCATCTATCTCATCATTAAACCATTTTTCTGTAGGAATCGGATATTTCTTACAGTCATTCAATTCACCCTGCTGCTTTACAAGATAAACCGTCATCCCTTTTGCTTTGGCCCTCTGAACCATCTCAGTCATATTTGCAATATAACCGGAGGAATCAATCGCATCCGGATGAAGCTTATACTCATCCGTATAATCATTAATTCCTACTGCGAGCAATAAAATATCACCGCTTTTGCCGTAATACTCGGCAACCGGAAAGAAAGTCTCCAAGACATTCTTTGATCTGAGACCACTTGCTGACAGATTTCTGATATCATACTTATCTGTATCAACATAATTGCATAAATACTGTCCCCAACCACGTTTTGCGTCCGCCGCTACATTATAGTAGCTTGCAACCGTTGAGTCACCGCTAACCCAGATAGTCGGTTTGGTCGTCGTTCCTGTTGATGTCTGCTCAATTTCAAGCGCACTGATTGAAAACTCTGTCCCCACACCTGAACCGGCATGAATGTTAAGCTGACCATCCGTTACCGGAATAGTAAAAGAATCAACCGCATTACTTCCTGTTAAAAAGAAAAGCTGTGGTCTTCCCTCTGCCGTAATTGTTGTTGATTCAACATCACCGGTTGTAACCGTAATCTTATAAACGCCGCTTGGCAAATCAACTTTAAATATATGATTCGCCACATCTGACTTAAAGCGCACTGCATCTGCCAGAGCTCCTTCTCCACCGGCTAAAACATCTTCTACTGCTTCAGTATTTGCAAATCCGTATCCGGTCTCCACATCATAAGCATCCCCGGCTGATACCCCTATATACCCCTCTGCTACTCCTGCTCCTCCCAAGTCAAATCGTAAAGTTTCATAAGCCTCCGTCTCCCCTGAAAAAATCTCCTCTGCTTTCACATTCATAGGAAATAACGGAAGTAGAATGGTAATCGCTACAAACATTGCCAAAAAACGCTTCACTAAAATTTTCCTCCTTCAAATAAAATCTATAATATCCATTAGAGTTTCCGCATGCTCAAACTCTTCTTTTCTTTGAGTGGGTTGCGTCGTGCCTTCTTTCAGATACCACACTGCTTGTACAGCTTTCATTCCGAGAGCTTCTGCGGCCTCCAATTCGTTACTTCCGCCATCTCCCACATACAGGCACTCATCCTCTTTGACATCCAGTTTTTCTAAACATCTTTTGAATATTGCGGGATTCGGTTTTTGCATTCCCTCATCAAAGGATAAATATAATTCATTTTCATCACCTCTGCAAAAATCAAATTTATCGACCACACCAAAATCCGGCGGACAAAAGTACCTTTTTTTAATGACTTCTTCCTTCATATTCTACAATCACACCTGATACACACGTGTCATCATACTTTGTTCCCGGATACACTTCCGTAATCTCAAAACGAAACCTAGCCTCACAACCATTTCCTACCGTTATATTCACAGGAGACAAATCAATATACTGTGGCTGCATGGTATCTTCCAACGTAATGGTCCCCATGTACTCATTCTCAAAATAGAGCTTCATACTTTTTACGCGGTTATTCTCCTGCCAGACGGTTTCATTCTTGGCATATCCGTTTACAATGCACATTTCGTTATAAGAAAAAATCGGTACCCAGCCACCATGATCTAATTGTGTCACTTCAAAGAATTCACCAATTCCCGGACCTTCAACCCCTTCCGCCCAGGCATCACGCCTATCTTGATCGAACAATTCATACACCCCGTATTTTTCAGGTTGCAGGATGGAAGAAACACTACCCCTTATATAAGAATTCCAGCACCCGCAATAGGAAGAGCAACCCTGTGCCAGACGATCCTGATATCCGAAACAATCACCATCTGCCATTGGTATGGCACCGGCGTCGTCCTCCTCATATCCCATAAAAGAACCGATTCGCGGCGCACCAAATTGATACTCCCAACCTTCCGGAATCGTGAAAGAGGGCAACATATCTTCCTCGATATCCACGGTCAAAATCACCTTGTATTCCTTATCCTGTTCCTGAATGTAATAGCTCACACCACAGACATGCAATTCATCCGGAATTTCCAGCTTCTTTATTTTTTCCAACAGCGCTTCGCTCAAATCTCCGTTACTTCTTACAATCTCTACCGATCCGTTGTCCTCCTTCAGCCAGAAAGAACCTATTGGTTCGCTCATATGCATACCATTTGACCAATAACCATCCTCATACGGGTTTACACAATATCCCTGCAGCAGTCTTGCTTCCCGCCTAGGCTTCTCCGTCATCTGCGGTTCTTCCGCGGATGCCGTTGTCTCTGCCTGTTCCGGCATTTCCGTCGGTTCCGGTGCCTCTGTCGGCTCCGGTATTTCCGTCGGTTCCGGTGTTGCCGTCACTTCAGATGCTTCTGCCACGTTCGGATCATCCGCCTCCACTGCTGCGCCTTTTTCGCAACCCGCAAGCATTAAAGTCAACCCTAACAGAATTATGAATTTTCTCGTTTTTGCAAATCTCATACTTGCCTCCTTAATAAACCAAGGCTTCATAAGCATAATCATCCTTTCTCGTTAATAATTTTACGAGTAAAGACTTTTATACCTTCTATAGCCTCTTTCGTCTGAAATGATGCAAGGTTGTCGTTGTCCTGCACCGAATACATACCTACATACTTAAGATTAGAATGTATGCATAATCGTTTCATACCTGTTTCAAATGGTTCTGTTGCATAATCACCTTCATAACCATGAGTGGCAATAATAGCAACCTTTTTACCTTCCCACAAACATCCCTCAGCACTTCCATAAAATTTATTAAAACCATAATGACGGTCAAGCAATGCTTTCATCTTTGCTGTACAATACCATGAAAAAATCGGAGTCGCTAAAACAATCATATCTGCCCATAAAATTTCCTTTGCGATTTGTTCCATGTCATCCTTCTGTGCACAACCATACTCACCTTCCACATTCTGGCAAATGTAACATTCCTTACAAGGATTTATTGTCTTTTTTTCAAGTTCTATGTATTTTATTTCTGCTGCTTGTTCCTTCAATTCTTCCATGAAGTATTTACAAAGTTCAGCCGTATTTCCATGAAGTCTGGGACTTCCCATCAATATCAATACTTTCATTTAAATTTCTCCAATCCGGTTGCACGAATTCAAGTTTGTTGCACCGCCAAACTGAAATTTGGGTGTTCTTTTTCTAAATCAGAATACTATTCTTCAATATCTTTTATGGCACTTTTTGCATTGTCCGAATACGATATCCCTGTATTAAAACTACAGAAACGTAAGACTTTCATAACCGCCTCTTCTTCAGAGTCATATTCACAATGAAAAGGAGTATTACTTCTTTCAATCGTCTTATCCATACAGTACTTGCCATTTTTATTAACATATATACTACAGAGATAGCGTCCAGTATCACCAGACAGTGGATAGTCTACCACTTGAAATCCCGGAGACTCAAATTTCTTGTATTTTTTTTTATATATTTTCCAAAACTCATCAATTAACATAAATTCTCTCCTTGAAATTTAAATCGTCCTCACTGTTCGCCATCAATTGGGTACTATTTATAAAAACTCACATTACTACCCATGAAAACTTGGTTTTTGTGGGTAGTAGAGAGCATATTTACATATTCTACCCGAAATGACCTTAAATGGGGCATTTTTCATCTAAAATTGCCGTTTTGTTGGGTAGTAAATCATTAAAAAATTGTTATATACCTAAAGGGCATGAGGACGCAGATAATCGCGTCTTTTTGTACCCACTAAAAGTATTAATGCTTATTTTGTGGGCACATATTAGTAACTTCAATTATTTCTTAACGTCCGAGCCTATCATTTCCTTCACGCACTCCTCAAGGCATTCAAAATAGTTCTCAAAGGTCTTCCTACAACAGCCCGGATTGTCAATTTCAATACCAGCTGCACGAAGACCAATCAGGGAAAAGCCCATGGCCATGCGGTGGTCGTCGTAGGTGTCTACTAAAGAGGGATTGGGATTGCCCGGGTATATGGTAATGGTGGAATCCGTTTCTTCGCAGCGGATGCCCATTT
>JAZSCW010000055.1:0-2314 GCA_045530835.1 Lachnospiraceae bacterium
TAATCCTAAGACCTTGAACTAAATCCCATAAGCAAATCTGTTTAAGATTTATTTTTCAGGAGCGAGTGGGAATAATCGCATATTGATTCTAAGTGGTCTGAAATCGCTTGATTTCAGACCACTTATTTATTTTGACATATAGTATTCTTATCAGCGGTGATAAGATTTTGATAAATGTTGTTTCATTCTCCATACACCGCCCGTGGGAGAAATCCTACGGGCGGTATTATTGTTTACAAAAAACACGAAAAGCTATTGCTGAATGATAGCAGAAAGCACAGATGTAAAATAAAAACGAGCCACGACTGGTACTCTATTTTGAGTACTGACCGTGGCTCATCCTATCAGCGGATATTCTTTTTTTGTTCTTTTTTGTCGATGTCCAGAATAGTCTCAACCATTTGCCTGGCAATCAAATATTCCAGCATATCTTTCTTTTGTCTGGCGATATAGTATTACCAATGGTCATTGATTCTGAAAATCCTTCAAATTGCAATTTAAGCACTGATTATCCTGTTTGTTTTCCAGCCATAAAACATACCACATGGCAAACAAACCACATTCCATAATGATGGCAACCACAATACCGCACCAAATCGGAATACCCGGAAACCAGTGGAAAACGATGGCTGCACCAATATAAAGAACATTGGCAAGCACGGCCCACAATACTATTCGCCAGCCGGTAACACCCCATTCTTTCCCCTGAGGAAACAGAAGACTTTCCGCACAGGCAAAGGCAAGACTGACAAACAGCATCTGTAACATAGTTAGAATTTCTACGGAGAATTCCCCCATAATCAGATTGGCAACAGATTTCACAAAAATGGCGGCTACCGTATAGATGGCCATATGATACTTCATATTGGCTGCCCATAGATAAAACTTATTGAATAATTTCATAACTCTTGCTCCTTTCTTTACATCCCAAGCTTTTCACGAAGCATGGGAGCATAGTGTCGGGAGATAATTAACTTTTCTCCCGTAGAGAGCAGGGCTTCGATGCGCCCTGCACCACAGTTTTTCAGTTTTTGGATTTCATGCAGATTCACTATGGAAGATTTTCCAACTCTGAATAATCCCAAATCACTCCAATGATCTTCTATTTCTGCAAGAGAAAGAGCTGTTTGGAACATACCATCTTGGGTATATACGAAGGTCTTATCTTCCATCGTCTCACAGTAGATCACTTTGGAAACAGAAAGCGGAAGTGTCTCTCGATTATCATTCCAAACCAGCAACTTCTGCATATCGCTTCGCAGCAGTGCCAAAACTCGTAGCATTTCATCATCCAGTGCTGAACATTTCAGTATAACTTCATTTTCTTCCAAATCGGTATGTTCTATAGTAATCTTCATGTATTCCACCTCCCTTTCCATTATAGGGTCTTTTGACAGTTTTATCATAACATCTACATTTCACTCAATCAATAACAGTACCTTTAAGTGGTAGAAATCACGGGGTAAGATGCAAAATATACAACTCAAAGGCACTTTTACAAAGCAATACTCTGTGCTATAATCAAAGAAAAGGAGTGTGCAACCATGAACAGTGATATTCTTTTCTTCTTTGGGGAGCATATGGATGCGCTTCCCCTTTATGAACGGCTGGAAGCACAGATTCTGGCACAGATTCCGAATGTGAAGATCAAGGTTGCGAAAACCCAGATTACTTTTGCCAACAAACGGGGTTTCGCTTTTGTGTCTTTTAATCCCTGCCGCAAGGCAAAGGATCGACCTGAAATCTGGATAACGATTACATTTGGGTTGGGTTATCGAATGGATTCCTCAAGAATCGACGTGGCGACGGAGCCCTATCCAAACCGCTGGACGCATCATGTGATGGTGGGAAATGTGGACGAAATCGACGTGGAACTAATGAGATGGATAGAAGAAGCGGCGGACTTCTCTGCCAACAAGAGGTAATTATATTAATTATTTCCTCAGTATCTTGATTTTTCGGTCGGTTTTGCGTATAATGATACTGTTAGGGTGATAACCACCCGAAACAACTGTCTTGACCCTCCCATGGTGATTTATCACCACTGATAAGATTTTGATAAGCATCCATCGTACAGTTAAGATAATATGGGCAATCAAAATAATCAGAACAGCAGGTGCAACATCTTATAAACAAAATTGTTTAAGATGCAAGTCCCTGCAACGAGTGGGAATAAAATGAAAAAAAGTTGAATAATCAACAAGCAAGATTATAAAAGGTGGAAAAGTTGTCAGGAAAGAGGATACTACAGAAGAACAGTTTGTAGAAGCAGCAAAAGTGATACATAACTGGCGTGCTGCCCATGCATTTCCCC
>JAZSCW010000067.1:0-46577 GCA_045530835.1 Lachnospiraceae bacterium
CAAAGGTGCATCAGGCATTGAAATCGAAATTGTTAACTCTAACACAGTTAAAGTTACTGTTACCGGTTCTCATGCAGATGGTAAAGACGGCGATCCTATCGTTGTTCAGTAAGTTAAGAATGAAAAGGCAGGCTTGTCCTGCCTTTTTTTAGTAAAAAGTCTTGTGTTTGTGATAGAATGGATTTTTTTGTTTTAAAGGATAAGCAATTACAGGCGATATTGGGAATATGAAACAAAAAAGAAAAAGAAGTTTTGTCTAAAATGTATAAAACTGAAGTGTAAAAAAACTCGAGAAGTATTTTTACTTGCCACAATTGCGCGAATTTGGTATAATTCGATTGAATGGAAAGTTATGCGATAATAAGGAAAATAGTATAGTATGAGTGATATTTTTTTACTGGGGACAAATGGAGTAATCGTCCTTTTTACAATGGTTTTTTTGTTGGGAATTACGGTTGGAAGTTTTTTGAATGTATGCATTTACAGGATTCCCAAGAAAGAAGATATTGCAGTGGAACGTTCACATTGTATGCATTGCGGTCATGTTTTGCAATGGTATGAGTTGATCCCTTTGTTCAGCTTTTTGATACAGGGAGGAAAATGCAGAAGTTGTAAAAAGAAAATTTCATGGCAGTATCCGATTGTTGAGTTTACAAATGCTGTGTTATGGTTGTTAGTGTTGTGTTTTAACGGATTACAATGGAATACAATATTGTATTGTCTTGCAACCTCCTGTATGATTGTTATTTTTGTAATTGATGAACGTACACAGGAAATTCCTTTTGGATGTAATGTGTTTCTGGCATTGCTTGGTGCGGTGCAACTTGCTTTGGATTATACACATTGGTATGAGTATGTGATTGGCTTTTTTGCCGTAAGTTCCTTTTTCTATCTTTTGGCATTGGTATCTAAGGGCCGCTGGATGGGAGGCGGAGATATTAAGCTTATGGCTGCGGCAGGGTTGCTGCTAGGTTGGAAAGAGATTTTGTTCGCACTTGGAATAGGATGCATTGTCGGTTCGGTGATTCATTTGATTAGGATGAGAATTTCAAAGAAGTCGAACCAGCTTGCCTTTGGTCCGTACCTTGTACTTGGGATTTACATTATGTTTCCTTTTGGGGATGCGATTGTAAATTGGTATATAAAGATGATTACCGGATAAAGTGAATTAAATTCGACACGTTTTTTGTCGGTTTAGTTATAAATTTTACATTATAATTCTTACACGAAAGGGGAATTAAGGAATGGAACAAAAATTGTTGTCCATTTATATTGGAAAAGACGTTACACGTATCTGTGAAGTCGTGAAAAAGTCTGCAACAAGTATTGTTGTAAATAATGCAACAGAAGTTTCGACACCGAATGGGGCATTAGATGATGGATATCTTACCGATATTCCGACTATTGCAGAAGCAATCAGAGGATGTGTTTTTGGTAGAGGATTCTCTGCCAGCAAAGTGATTTTTACAATCTCTTCTAAAAAGATTGCAAATAAGGAAGTAGTAATTCCGTATGTTCGCGGAGACAAGAAAATTTCGCAGATTTTGGAGGCAAATTCCAGTGAGTACTTCCCTATGACAACGGCAGGAGATTTCTTGTTTGCACATAGTGTGATGGAAACTTATCAGGATGAAGACGGAAAGAAAATTCGTTTGACAGCGGTTGCGGCTCCTCGTGATTTGGTGGAATGCTATTATGAACTTGCTGATGAGTTAAGACTTACCGTTGAAAATATTGACTATGTTGGTAACTCTGTACTGCAGTTGTTAAGTCTTCAGATGAAAGAAGGAGACACGGAACTTGTATTGCAGATTGAAAAAGATATGACATTCGTTAACGTTATGAGCGGTAAGGATATCATTCTTCAGCGTAGTGTACCGTATGGTAAGAATGCGGTTATCAACTCCATGATGGAGATTAAGAAGTTAACCGAAAAAGACGCAAAAACATTGCTTTCCAATCGCGATATGCTTGATCGTCAGGTTACAGAAGAAGAGTATGCGGAAGCAGTTCGTTACCTGATTAGTAGTATCGGACGAATCGTTGAATACCACAGAAGTCGTAATCCGGAACGTATTATTGACGGTATCAAAGTGTTTGGTGAAGGTAGTGCGATTGCCGGAATTGACGAAGTGTTGAAACAGGAGCTGGGTGCAAATGTTACGCATTTCTCTACTTTGCAGGGTGTTAAGGTAAGCGGTAAAGCTTATTTGACCAGTGAAAGTGCGCTTCGTTATCTTGCAAACTTTGGTGCTATTTTGAAACCGATTGGATTGACGTTACATAGAGGCAAGGCGAAAGAAAAGGTTTCTCGTGGTATCGATAAAGCTCTTCTTTGGATTTTCTTCCTTGGTATGTTTATTTCGATTGTTCTTTGTGGTGTACAGTTCATTCTTTATTTGGGTGCAAAGACTGCAAATGAATTGCTTGAGACTCAGGTGGCAAACATGGAACAGGTTGTTGAGACAATTAACGAGTATAATGCTGCTGTAGATGTATATAATTTGGTGATTGATTCAGCAAATAGTGCAAATAATGACAATGAACAACTCCTTACACTTGTTGAAAATCTTGAAACAATCATGCCGAAAGATATGAGAGTGATTAAGATTGAGTCGTTAGATGGTGCAGTTAAATTTACAATACAGTCTCCTACTCTGGAAGCAATGGCAGACTTGGTAGTAAATGTAAATAATTTGAATTATGTTGAAGGTTATTTATTGGAAACAGTAAAGAGTGAGGATAAAGCAATCCCCGGCTCAAGTGTATATGATGAGTACAAAGAATATGTAGATGCACAGGCGAAAAAGAATAAGAATAATAACGACAATGATGATAACGAGGATGCAACACAGGAAGAAGATTCAAGTAATCCGTATGATGAATTCCTTTCAAAATATCGTTATTACGAATATGAGTATACTGTCTTTATAAAGAAACCGGTTGCTGAAACTGAGTATGAAACTTTTGCAAAAGAAACTTTCAAGACTGAAACAGAAACATCTGAAGAGGGAGGTGCCAAATAATGAAGTTAAGCGATAGAGATAAAAAACTCCTTCTGATTCTTGGTATCCTATTAGTGGTTGTTGTCCCGATTGCGTTTGGATTTAGACCTTTGCTTGAAAAAACCAATGATTTGAAAGCAAAGAATGAAAAACTTGCTACCAGAGTGGATGAATTAGAAGATTTGTACAACAAAAAGTCATATTATGAAACTTCCATGCAGACAATGAAAGATACTGAAAAAACCATTTTAGAAGGATTTGATGAGGGTCTTGATCAGGAAAACATTATTATGTTTATTCGTAATCATGCCAATCAGATTCCGTTCACTGTAACAGCGTTGAATTTCGGAAATGCAGTATCGACTGTGTTGCGTCCGATGGAGTTTGATGCTGAAGGTAAAATGGTGGAAGGTCTTGAGTTTGTTGAAAAACAGACTACCATTGAATTTGATACTACTTATGCAGAGTTCAAAACATTTTTACAGGCTATTCTTAAAGAGGAAGAGCGTATGGCTTTGGTAGGTGTTAATGCGGAGTACGATGATGAAAATGGTAGATTGACAGGATTGTTCATCTTAGAGCAATATGCATTTATCAATGCTGATCCGGAAAGACCGTACGATAAACCCGAAATTCCTGCGTTAGAGCATGGAAATGCTGATAATGGTGGTATTTTTGGTAAATTCATTGAAGATGAGGATATAAGAACAGCTGTATACGGACCCGATGAAGAAGCAGAAGAAGAGCAGGGAGAATAGAAATTTTGTAACTGTTAATTTCATAACTTTCTTGGGCACTGATGTGCCCGAGAAGGTTATGGGTTATTTGAGTTTTTATCAATGTGCATATTATGTGTGTTTATAAGAGCTTAAATGATTGTGTAAAGCTTGGAGGGAAAAAGATGAAAAGAGAAAAACAAATTTTAAAGAAGAATCAGAACGGCTTTTCTCTTGTGGAAATTTTGCTTGCTATTGTGATTCTTTCTTTGATTATGACTCCGATTTTGCAGATATTTGTATCGTCTATGAATATCTCAAATCGTTCCAGACGTTTGCTGGGGGCGACGGAGGTGGCACAAATGACATTGGAAGTATTGAATTCTAAGCCAATGGATGGAGCAGGCGGAATTCAAGAAATGCTTACGCAAGCGGGTAGTTATACGTTTTTGCCTGCGATGAGCAATTATAATACAACAAATACTTCTATGGGATCGGTGCCGGCAGATCATGACAGTTTTGTTACCGCTTTACAGGGATCATATGTGACAAATCCGAATGAAATTTGTATTACAGCCATTTCTGAGGGGGAAAAGTTTTTTGCCCTTCATAACATTGTTCATAACGGTTATGTATATGATGTCGTTGTAAGCATGGAATCAAATGGAGTGACCACAGATAAATATTTTACATATGATGTTTTTCTTGAAGTATATGAAGCTGAGGCGGGAAACCATTATAGCAAGCGCTTACTTACAATGGAGAGTGCTGTCTTAAATAAATATTAGGAGGGGAATCAGATGAATAGAAAAAGTGTTCTGCGAAATAACAGGGGTGCTGCACTTGTTTCGATTATGATTGCAGTAGCGTTTGTGACAATTTTAGCGACAGCTATGTTATACATGTCTTATAACAATTATCGTATGAAAATTGTCAACTATGAATCAAAAGCAAATTTCTATGAAACAGAACAAAGTGTTACACAGATGTCAACAACATTACGTAACGATGTGATGATGAGTTCCAGTCCGTTGCTTACTTTAAAGACCAAAGCGGGTGTTGATATGAATAGCCGTTACAGTACGGTTGAATTGGCGAAATTGGCATTTCCTTCTTCGACAGTTACTCCGTCAGGTAATTCTGCTGTTGTGACAGATTTAAATGGAGATGTATATACCATCAGTACAACTGTTGCCAGTGGTCCGAATTATTTTGAGGTGCCTCAAGCAAGTAATCGTACAAAAATTACTTTGCAGGGGGTTAAGGTAAGACAGCTTGAAGCACAGACACAGAATAGTAATACAATTACTACTGATTTGGTAATGTATATTCAGGAACAGTCCACACCTGATGATATGGGTGGAATTGGTGAATTCAGTTTGATGATGGATAGTTCTATTAGTAGTAATGCAACTGCAGGAACAAAGATTAATGTCTTTGGCAACGGCTTTTTCTTGGGAACGGATTTCACGGGTTCACAATCCCTGCCCGGAACCAAGTTAAATAGTACAGAAGCGATTCGTCTTGAAGAACAGTGTACATATAATATTTTGGGTGATTATACATTGGTATATGGAGATATTGTTTTGACAGATGGTGCTGCATTGAATATCATTGGTGGTTCATTGACTGTATATGGTAATATTTATCTTGAAGATGAAAGTACTTTAACCTGTAATGGTAAGATCTATATGCCTCCTGCAGCCATTCCTGATCCGAATACTGCTGCAGAATATGGTATTATATATACAGGAACGGCAAAAGAACATTTATATCCCGAAAATCTTGAGGCCGGAATTGAACGTTTGGATGTTGATAAGTGCAATGCTATTGTTGCGGATTTGATGTTGAATGATAATGATCCGGATAATGATGGATTGGTATATCAGATTCTTGCTAAGCAAAAAGATGTTAATGGGTCCGGAGCAGAATATTATTATGATGATGATGATGTAAACACAGATGCAATGCAAAAAGATGCGGCTGAAGTTACTTTGAATGGTATATCCTATAATACCAGATTCTTCTCAAAGGGCGAGGTGAACGGAGACCTTCGTAATAAACTTGCATTTTTGAAGGATGTTACTGCAATTAAAGAAAGTAATGAGAATTCAACTATTATTTCCCGTGATAAAGTTTATTTCGAACAGGTACACGAATTGAATCTGACAAAGATGGGAACCAATGCGTTTAATTATCTTACATTGAAAGAAAGTGATGTTGCAAATTATCCCGGATTGATTTACATAGATGATGTACATCAGATTGAATTGGGAAATGGCAAGACTTATGAAGTTGGCGGATTTATTAAAACCGGTGCGAATGCCTTTGTACAGCAAGTAATGGGAAATGCTGTAAATGGTGGTGGTGGTACACCTGTATATGCTTCTACAATCGGATACCAGAATTGGTCTAAAGAGTAAGGTGGTGAGTGTATGAAGAATAATAAAGGTTTATCTTATATTGAGTTAATTGTGGTAATCGCAGTTATGGTTTTATTAACTGGTTTTTCTGTTCTGTCTATTAGTCTTGCCACAAGGACTAATGCAACAAAAGCCGGAGATAAAATGGTTACTATGTTAACTACCGCCAGAACTTATAGTTTGGCAAAAGGGAAAGAAAATGGTGCATTTCATATACGTAAGATAGGAAATGGTTATGAATGTGCTGTTGGAAACCTTGCTGATTCTCCTAAATTTGAAGAATTTGCAACAAGTCCTGTTACAATTACATACTTTGATTTGGCCGGAAATCAGACTCCTATTGATATATCATCAGGTATTGTGTCTTTTAAATTTAGTCAGACAGATGGTTCTTTGGTAGAAAATACGATAGGAACGGATAGCCCGGGCGGATTTATTATTTCAAAGGGTGAAGACCCTGTTGCAAGGGTGATTTTATATGAGTTAACCGGTAAATGTGAGCTGGTATTAGAATAGGAGGGGGAAAATGAGAAATAATAAAGGTTATTCATTGTTTGAATTGTTAATTTCTATTGCCATTTTTTCCGTTGTAATGCTTGGAATTGTTTCAATTATGAATTCTACGGCTGTTTTCTATCGAGGCGGACAACAGGAGGTACGTTTGCAGGAGGAAGCTCAGGTTGCGCTTAATCAGATAGAAGATTTGTTGATTGATTTGGATGATCGTATTGCTGTAAATAATGACACCGCGGCTTCGAGAGAATACACTGTATATAAAAATGGTTCCACTTATGGTCTTAAACAGGATGGAGACAGACTGTTATATAGGAGAGTTTCTGCGGGTGTTGATTCCGGCTGGGTTTTTATGGCTGATGGAGTCAAAGATTTTAAAATTTCAGGAATTGATTATCATGGCGGAACAGAACGTAACAGCGGTGATAACAGGGTTTCGGTCAGTTTGGATGTTGAAAATGGTAAATATGAGTATTCTGCAAAGAAAGATGTTTATTTTCGTAATGCGATAGAAAATGAAGTTCCTTTTACTGTTCCTGATATGGATGACGCATCAAGTGGTGGCGATGAAGATGAATATGATTATATTTACACGATTCGCAGAGGTGAAGAATTAAATCTTTTTTCTGAATTTAATATTGTTAGCAATGCAGATTTATTTTCTGAGAGTAGTTTGGATGTATTACAATATTTCGATATTACACAGTCTACAGATGCGACAACCGGAATTACTGACTATATAGTAACCACCAAAGGTGTTTTGGATTCGTTTTCGGCTACTCTTACACAAAGCTCTAAACTTGGTGTAAAGGGAACTGATTCAAAAGGTGAAGAAGTTAAAGTTTTGCTTCTTGTCGATGATGTAGAGGCAGTTTGTGATATTCCTTTGTTCCAGTTTACGACAGAATCCCCGACGAATGCAGGTTCTCCTAAATGGATTGAATTTAAAGGGATTGATTTTAGAGGTTATACAAATTGTACCTATGACCTGGTTGTTTATAAAGATAACAATGGAAATGCGTCTTATAATGATGGTGTTGATTTGAAATGCGGTAATTATGCAACCAATTGTTCTTTTGGTACCAATCAAAATGTTTTAAGTTATGATGTCAATAGCTTGGCAAATAACGGATATATTTCTGCAAAAATCAATGTGGGTGTTAAAGCATGTGATAACACCGGATATTTGATGATTTATCAACATAATGATAAATGCGAAGGCGGAGATGATTTTGTAATGGACGGGAAGAAATATATGCAGGTAAATGTATATGTAGGCGGTTATCTGCTTGAACAAATTCCGTTACGTCTTTATACACACGGCAGTAAATTCTTTGATTAATGAAATGTTAAAAACCTGTTTCTTTTTGAAACAGGTTTTTTTCGTTAAATGTGATTTGATTGAATTATAATTGCATTTGTCTGCGTTACAATTTTGGGATAGATAAGCTGTATTTTTGATGTTATAAAGTCAATGAAATTACATCATATTGAATAAAGTATAAAATTTTCCTTGCAACTTTTGAAAAAATAGTGTACATTGATACACGGTTACCTAAAACATCTTTAAAGTTTTATGATTGGATAAATATTTTATTGCCGAAATAGAAATAAATATAGAATGCAATATTAGGCGTATGTTAGGGGAAAAGAGAATGGCTAAATATCTGGTTATTGTAGAATCACCTGCTAAAGTGAAGACGATTAAGAAATTTCTTGGTGCAAATTATGAGGTTGTTGCCAGCAATGGTCATGTTAGGGATTTGCCAAAAAGTACACTTGGCATTGATGTTGAACATGATTATGAACCCAAGTATATTACAATTCGCGGGAAAGGGGATGTGCTTTCAGCTATCAGAAAAGAAGTAAAGAAAGCTGAGAAGATCTACCTCGCAACTGACCCTGACCGTGAAGGGGAAGCGATTTCCTGGCATCTGTATGAAACCCTGAAGTTGACGGATAAAAAAGTTTATCGCATCACATTTAATGAAATTACGAAGAATGCAGTGAAAAATTCACTGAAAGAAGCGCGAGAAATTGACATGAATCTCGTGGATGCCCAGCAAACCAGAAGAATGTTGGATCGAATGGTGGGATATAGGATTTCGCCTGTTTTATGGGCAAAAGTGAAACGGGGACTTAGTGCAGGGCGTGTTCAGTCAGTTGCTCTTCGTATCATTTGCGATAGGGAAGATGAAATCAATGCTTTCATACCAAGAGAGTATTGGTCTTTAAATGCGCAATTTGCTATAAAAGGCGAAAAGAAATTGTTGAATGCATCATTTTATGGTGATAAAACAGGTAAGCTTGAATTGAATACCAAAAGCGATGTAGACGAGGTGATGAAAAAACTTCGGGATGCATCCTATAATATAGAAGAAATAAAAACGAGTAGCAGAACAAAAAAAGCACCGCTTCCTTTTACGACTTCTACATTGCAACAGGAAGCCAGTAAGGTTTTGGGATTTTCGACTCAAAAAACAATGAGATTGGCACAACAGCTTTATGAAGGTGTCGAAGTCAAAGGCCAGGGGACAATGGGTATTATTACGTATCTGCGTACTGATTCTACACGTGTTTCTGATGAGGCGCGTGCGAATGCGGCAGCATTTATTACACAACAGTATGGCGAAGCGTATTTGGCCGGTGTGGATAATACCAAAAAAGAAGAAAAGCGTATTCAGGATGCGCATGAGGCAATTCGTCCCACGGATATTGCGAGAGTGCCGGAATCATTGAAGGATTCTCTTTCCAGAGATTTGTTGCGTTTGTATCAGCTTATTTGGAAACGGTTTGCGGCAAGTCAGATGGCAGCAACGGTATATGAAACTGTTTCTGTTCATATAAATGCGGATGGATATCAATTCCGCGTGAGTGGTTCAAAAGTTGTCTTTGATGGATATCGTTGTATCTATTCTCTTGAGGACGATGAAAAATCGGAGATGAATGCGTTGTTGGGAAAAATCAGCAAAGAAACTGAACTTATCTTGGAAGATTTTGAACCGTTACAACATTTTACTCAGCCGCCTGCACATTATACGGAGGCAGCGCTGGTTCGGGCTTTGGAAGAACTGGGGATTGGTCGTCCGAGTACTTATGCTCCTACGATAACGACTATCATTGCAAGACGTTATGTTGTGAAAGAGAATAAGAATCTTTATGTGTCTGAGTTAGGAGAAGTTGTTAACAGAATGATGAAAGAGGCATTCCCGACAATTGTGGATGTTAATTTTACTGCTTACATGGAAGCACTTCTTGATAAGGTTGAAGAAGGAAGCGTACAGTGGAAAACAGTTGTTTCGAATTTTTATCCTGATTTAGACGAAGCGGTTAAACTTGCTGAAGAAGGACTTGATAAAGTAAAAATTGCAGATGAGGTATCGGATGAGGTTTGCGAACTTTGCGGCAGACAAATGGTAATCAAATACGGTCCTCACGGTAAGTTTCTGGCTTGTCCAGGTTTTCCTGAGTGTAGGAATACCAAGACTTTTTTGGAAAAAATAGGTGTTACATGTCCGAAATGCGGAAAAGATATTGTTATTCGCAAGACGAAAAAAGGTCGTATGTACTATGGTTGTATTAATGCGCCTGAGTGCGATTTTATGGTTTGGCAACGACCTGTTGAACAAAAGTGTCCTAAGTGTGGAAATGTAATGTTCAAAAAGGGCAACTCTTTTGTTTGCGCAAGTACAGATTGCGGAGAGAGAATTGTCGCACAATAGCGCAATAAAAAGATAAAAGTAACACAATAGCTTGCACAATTTGTAAAATTGTGTTAAACTAAGATTGTCACAAGTTGTTGTATTAAGCAATACATCGTTTGGATGTGCGAGGTTGAAGATATGAGCAGTGTACAATTATTGGATAAGACCAGAAAGATAAGCAAACTTCTTTACAATAATAACAAGAGTAAAGTAGCTTTTAATGATGTCTGTAAGGTTATGCGTGATGTCACCGGTTCAAATGCTCTTGTGATTAGTAAAAAAGGTAAAATCATAGGAATGGGGCATGCGGCTGATGTCGATGTCATTACAGAATTGCTTGGTGAAAAAGTAGGCGTATTTGTAGATAAGGATTTGAATGAACGTTTCTTAGGAATTTTATCAACCAAAGAAAATGTTAATTTATCTACCTTAGGTTTTAGTGAGGATTCTGCGACTCATTTTCGCGGTATTGTTACGCCCATTGTAATTGGTGGAGAAAGACTCGGAACCCTATTTTTATACCGTAACGCACAGGAATATGAAATTAATGATATCATTTTGTGTGAGCATGCAATGTGTGTTATCGGTTTGGAAATGCTTCGTTCGGTTAGCGAGGAACAAGCCGAAGAAAACAGAAAAGCCAGTGGAGCACGATCTGCAATCAGTACTTTGTCAGGGTCTGAAACCGAAGCGATTGTTCATGTGTTTGAAGAACTTGGTGGTATGGAAGGTATCCTTGTGGCAAGTAAAATTGCAGATAGAGTCGGGATTACACGTTCTGTTATCGTAAATGCTTTGCGTAAGCTCGAAAGCGCAGGTGTTATTGAATCAAGATCTTCCGGTATGAAGGGAACATATATCAAGATTATTAATGAGATGGTATTTGAAGAGATTGAGCATTTGCGTGAAAATGAATAATTTTAGAATCTATAATTGAAATAAGAATGTTTGACCGGCATGGAAGCACGGTTTGTAATCTAAAAAGGATTTGTTGTTTTAGCAATGAATCCTTTTTGTTTTATGAATGGTTGTTGGTCGGAACAGTTTATAAGATGTAGCAGAACTGTTTATGAAACGTAATATTTAGTATTGAATTGTTTGTTTTTTCCAAAAAATATACCAAATAAAGTGTTCTTTTTTGTAAAATATTCTTGTTTTTTCGACAAAATAATTTATAATAGTATATGTTAGGTGTATTATACTTGACGATGCATTTGATAAGGAGGTAACGTATGATTCATTCAAATGTTTTTGATTATGTGAATGTGTTGGATAAAGCTGCGGATGCTTCATGGATGAGAAATGAGGCAATCAGCAATAATCTTGCGAATGCAGCGACCCCTAATTATAAGAGACAGGATGTTTCTTTTGAAACAGAGTTTCGTAATGCGCTGATGAGTACCGGACATGCGACCATGGACGGCAAAGTCGCAAATGTCAATATGAAGCGTTTGCTGCCGCGTGTTTATACAGACACTGCTGAAGTTTCATATCGTCTGGACGGAAATAATGTAGATGTTGATACTGAAAATGTTGCGTTGGCCAAAAACCAGTTGAAGTATGAAGGCCTTTTAAACAGTATTTCACAAGAGTTTGCAAATTTGCAGGCTGTATCAAAGTCAGTATAGTTTTGCAGAATAACTGCTGCAAAAAGAAGGGAGTTTGACTATGGGAATGTTTGATGCTTTTGATATCAGTGCAACAGGAATGACTGCGCAGCGCTATCGAATGGATATTATTGCTGAAAATGTAGCAAATGCAAATACAACAAGAACTGAAAATGGCGGACCTTACAGACGAAAAGTTGTCACTTTTCAGTCGAAAGGGAGCGGTGTTGAATCTTTTTCAAATGTTTTATCTGCTTCTACGAATCAATTCAGCCAGGCAATCGGAAAGGGCGTAAGAATTACGAGTATTCAGGAAGATTACAAGACGGATATGAATAAGGTATATGATCCGTCCCATCCGGATGCAGATGAGGCCGGTTATGTGACTTATCCGAATGTGAACACGATTACTGAAATGACAAACTTGATTGATGCATCCAGAGGATACGAGGCGAATGCGACAGCCTTCGATGCAAGTAAATCTATGGCTTTAAAAGGACTTCAGATAGGAAAATAAAAGGAGGATATAAGATATGGATATTTCATCTCTTTATTCCGTTGGCACACAGGCAGTTTCCGCACAGGATGCGAGTAAAATTGCCGGTAAAAAAGAAAACGATGATATGTTTTCGACGGTATTTCAGACCGCACTGGAGAATATCAAAGAAACCAATTCTTTGTTGTCGGCTGCTGAAAATGAAGAAATTAAATTTATGCTTGGTGAAACAGAAAGTACACATGATTTGATGATTTCATTGCAGAAGGCGAGTACAGCATTGCAATATACTATTGCGATTCGTGATCAATTTGTTCAGGCATATAAAGAAATAATGCAAATGCAGATTTAGAATGAAAAGAAGGATTTTTTGCAAAGTTGCGCTATAAAGTGCGGCTTGGTTAGGAGATAGAAACATGGTGGAGAAAATATTGGATTGGCTAAAAGCTTTGCCGCCTAAATTTTTGGCTTGGTGGAATAAGTTTACCTCCAAACAAAAGACGGCAATTATTTCAATAGGACTTGGACTTGTCATTGCATTTTCCATATTGATTATGGTGCTGACCCGTACGCAGTATGTAACACTCGTTACTTGTGAAAATACAACAAAAGCAGCAGAAGTACAGGCGATTCTTGATGGCGGTGATAATATTGATTATACCGTATCAGACAGTGGTCTTGTTTTTTCTGTGAATAAAAAGCAACTTTCAACAGCCAATCTTTTATTGGGAACCAATAATGTTTTGTCTGACACCTTTAAAATACAGGATGTGGTTAGCGGCGGATTAACAACAACCGAAGCAGATAAGCAGAAGTTATATACAGCTTATAAGGAAGATGCTTTGGAAGCTATGATTGAAGAGTTCGCTTTTGTAGATAATGCAACCGTGAACCTTGATATTCCGGAGGATGATGGTACGCTGATTGCCAAGAAGACAGAGTCTTCGGCAAATGTAATGCTTGCGCTTAACAGTGAATGTACATCAGAGAATGCAAGTGCGATGGCGCGTGCGATTAAGACTGCAATCGGAAATGAGACTACAGAAAATATAGTTATTATTGATAATCAGGGAAATTTGTTGTTTGCGGGTGATGATGAATTAAGCATGACAGGCCTTGCAAACAATCAGCTGAACCTGAAACAGCAGGCAGAGGCTGTAGTACGTAATGAAGTTCGTAAGGTGTTACAAGGAACGAATGCCTTTGATTTGGTTGAGGTTGCAAGTAATTTAACACTTGATTTTTCTTATACCGAGAAGACTCAGACTACATATACTCCGGCAGACGGACAGACGCAGGGCGTTCTCTCTCATGAAAGCAGTTATGAAGCTGAGACAGAGGGCGGGACAGCGCTGGTTCCGGGTACAGATACTAACGGAAATGATACATACGTATATGAAAATGGCGGAAATTCATCCAGTACGGTTAGTCAGTATGATAAAGATTATTTACCGAATACAGAAACGGTTGTGCAGACTGTTCCTGCGGGTGCTATCGTATATGAACGTTCCTCTATTGCGGTAACAGCGATTCGTTATCGTGTGCTGAAGGAGATTGATGCCAAGAAACAAGGGTTATTAGATGGTATTGATTGGGAGACCTATAAAGTACAAAACTCTGAGCGTACCAAACTGGAAGTAGACGATGACTTATATTCTGTTGTGTCTGATGCCAGTGGTATTGCGGTGGAAGATATTACGATTGTTGCATATGAAGAGCCCTTTTTTGTTGATAAAGAAGGTGTGAATGTTGATTACAAAGATGTGGTTTATATTGTAATCGCTGTATTGATCATTTTGTTACTTGGATATGTTGTAATCAGAAGCCTTAAGACAGATAAGGTAAAAGAAGAAGAACCGGAGGAATTATCGGTGGAAGGATTATTACAGTCCATGCCGACAAGACCTTTGGAAGATATTTCTTTGGATGATAAATCCGATACCAGAAAGCTGATTGAAAAATTTGTGGATGAAAATCCTGACGCGGTTGCAAATCTTCTTCGCAACTGGCTGAATGAGGATTGGGGGTAGGCAATATTATGCGTGGGACTGATGATAGAATAACCGGAATTCAGAAAGCGGCAATTTTGCTTATTTCTCTTGGACCGGAAAAATCTGCAACAATTTTTAAGCATTTGAAAGAAGATGAAATAGAAGAACTAACGCTTGAGATTGCAAAGACAAGAAGCGTGACACCGCAGGTAAAGGATGCTATTATAAATGAATTTTATGAGGTGTGTCTTGCACAGCAGTATATTGCAGAGGGTGGTATTAACTATGCAAGAGAATTGCTTGAAAAGGCACTCGGACCTGAAAAAGCGGTTGATGTTATCGGAAGACTTACTGCTTCTATCCAGGTTAAACCGTTTGAATTTATGCGTAAAACAGATGCAAGTCAGCTTTTGAGCTTTATCCAGGATGAACATCCGCAGACAATTGCTTTGATTTTATCTTATTTAGGACCTCAGCAGTGTTCTATGATTTTAGCGGCTCTTTCGCCGGATCGTCAGGCGGATGTTACAAGACGTATTGCAACAATGGATCGAACCAGTCCGGATGTTGTTAAGGAAGTGGAGAAAATTTTGGAATCCAAGCTTGCTAATCTTGTGAACCAGGATTATACCATTATCGGTGGTGTGGATCATGTTGTTGAAATTTTGAACTCTGTTGATCGTGGTACTGAAAAACATATTATGGAGACATTGGAAATCGAGGATCCCGAGCTTGCAGAAGAAATTCGCAAGAAAATGTTTGTGTTCGAAGACATCCTGCTTCTCGACGACCGTGCAATTCAGCGTGTGTTGCGTGATGTAGATAATAACGATCTTGCGGTTGCGTTAAAAGGATCTAACGAAGAAGTTCAGAATGCAATCTTTAACAACATGTCCAAACGTCTTGCTGTTATGATTAAGGAAGATATGGAATTTATGGGACCGGTTCGTATGAAGGATGTTGAAGAAGCACAGCAGAAGATTGTTAATATCATTCGTAAGCTGGAGGATTCCAGTGAAATTGTAATTTCCAGAGGCGGAGGTGACGAAATCGTTGTCTAGTAATTTTTTTAAATCTTCGGCCGTTATTCAGGAAAAGAAGGTTCGCATTATTAACAGCAATGATATTGTTGCCAAACAATTGGAAAAAATTTCCGATTTTGTGAGAGATGATTCATCTGAGGCATTTCGTGATGCATTTGCAGAGGGGATATCTGCAAGCGAGGTTGCTGTTTTGTTAGAAGATGATATTCCGGCAAATGAGAATGGTTTTTCCGGTTTGAGTGAAAATGGTGAACGTAAATCTGATATTAAGATGCAAAGCGTGGCGGCAAGTGATTTGTTGCAGCAGGCCAATGAGGATGCGAGAAAAATCAGAGAGAATGCATTGATAGAGGCGGAAGCGATTAAAATAGAAGCTTTTGATAAAGCAAGAAATGAAGGATTTGCGGCAGGTCTTGCCCAAGGAAATGCGCAAGTTGAGCAGCAAAAAAAGGAGCTCGAAGCCTTGCGTAAAGAGCTTGAAGAAGAATATCGCATGAAAGTGGAAGAAATAGAACCACGTTTGGTAGATGTGATATCCGGCGTATATGAGCATGTTTTCAAGGTGGATTTGTCTGAACAATCCGAAATTGTGATTCATCTGATTAATTCAACACTATTGAAACTGGAAGGGGTTAGAAATTTTCTTTTACATGTGTCAAAAGAGGATTATCCCTATATCTCCATGCAGAAGAAGACATTGATTGCAGGAACGGCAATTACGCAGGATAATGTGGAAATTATAGAAGATTTTTCAATGAAAAAAGGACAGTGTCTGATTGAGACGGATGGCGGTATATTTGACTGTGGATTCGGGACTCATCTGGAACGTCTGAGAAAAGAATTGATTCTTTTAAGTTATGAACATCAATAAATGCTTTGCAGGTGGATAGGAGTTTTGCGTGGGCGAAATTAATTTAGCTAAATATGAACGTTTGAAAAGCAAAAATTTATATAAAAAACTGGGCAAGGTAGTAAATGTGGTTGGTCTGACAATAGAGTCTGCAGGTCCTGATGCTACACTTGGAGATGTGTGCTGCATTTACACAGAAGGGGATCGTGGAGAATATATTCTTGCAGAAGTTGTCGGATTTCGTGAGAATAAGACACTGTTAATGCCGTATGAGGATACAAGCGGAATAGGTCTTGGTTGTCTGGTAGAAAATCAGGGAACTTCCATGAAGATTCAGGTAGGTCCCTTTTTATTAGGGCAGGTGCTTGACGGATTAGGACGTCCGATGGATGGAAAGCATTTCAGCGGAGGTGCGTCGTATAGCGTGGAAGCTCCTCCACCCGATCCTATGGCGAGAGAAATCATAGATGAGGTTTTACCGCTTGGTGTGAAGGCGGTAGATGGTCTGATTACAATTGGGAAGGGACAACGAATTGGTATTTTTGCAGGCTCCGGCGTGGGAAAATCTACATTGATGGGGATGTTTGCAAGGAATACCAAGGCCGATATCAATGTTATTGCCTTAATCGGTGAGCGAGGAAGAGAGGTTCGTGAGTTTATTGAACGCGACCTTGGTGAGGAAGGTATGCGCCGCTCGGTTGTTGTTGTGGCGACCTCTGATAAACCTGCATTGGAACGAAATAAAGCTGCTAAAACAGCAACCGCAATTGCGGAATATTTCAGAGACCGTGGTAAAGATGTGCTGTTGATGATGGATTCACTGACACGTTTTTCTATGGCACAAAGAGAAATAGGCTTGGCGAGCGGAGAGCCGCCCGTGACGCGAGGATATCCGCCAAGCGTTTATGCAGAGATGCCTAAACTCTTAGAAAGAGCGGGGCGGTCGGATAAGGGCTCTATCACAGGGTTGTATACGGTTCTTGTAGATGGTGATGATTTCAATGAGCCGATTACCGATACTGCACGAAGCATTCTTGATGGGCATATTATGTTGAATCGTAAGCTTGCGCATAAAAATCATTATCCTGCAATTGATGTGTTGCAGTCTATCTCGAGATGTATGTCAACCATTGTAGGATACGGACAGAAACGTAATGTAGCCAAAATCAAAACAATTCTGGCGGTATATGCCGATGCGGAGGATTTGATTAATATCGGAGCGTATAAAAAAGGCAGCAATGCCTCCATTGATGATGCTATTGCAAAAATAGATAAGGTGAATGCCTTTTTGCAACAGACAACAGAAGAAAAATATACGTATGAAGAAACGATTAAGTTGATGGAGGAGTTATAAAAGAGTGGCTGTATTTCATTTTCGTATGCAGAATATTCTGGACATGAAAGAAAAACTGGAGGAACAGGCTAAAAATGATTTTGCAAAGGCACAAAAGGAACTTGCGGATGAAGAAGAGGCGCTGAATAATCTTTTTATACGAAAGGAAGCTTATCTGCAGGAAGGAGTCAGGCTGCGGAGTGTTGCAATCGATGTACAGGAGATATTAGATAATAAAAAAGCCATTGAACATGTGGATGGGCTGATTGAGCAGCAAAAGGTTAATGTGAATGTTGCAAGCAAAAAAGTTGATGCAGCGACAAAAACGATGATGGACGCCCGTGTACAGACTAAAACATATACGAAACTTCGCGAGAAAGAGTTTGATAATTTTATGGCGGAAGAGGTCAAAAAAGAGAGTAAGGAAATTGACGAATTGAACAGTTATCGTTACGGAAACAAGTAATGATGCAGGAAAGGAAGATACGTTATGGCAATGCAGGAAGAACAAAAACACGCGCAACAAGAAATGGCGCGTATTAAGGCAGAACGTAAAAAACTGCAGAATGAACAGAAAAAACAGAAAAAAGAAGCCAGAAAACGTGCAAAAGAATTGTCTAATCAGGAAGCTGAATTGGACTATGATGCGCCCGGCAGTTCTGCGGCTGTGTTTTTTGTGACGCTGCTTTTGGTGGTGATATGGATTGCGATTACAATACTTCTGATTAAGCTGGATGTAGGTGGAATCGGTACAAATTTCTTTGCGCCGATTTTGAAGGATGTTCCTGTCTTGCAAAAGATCCTGCCTAAAGACAGTATTACTGAGAGTGAGGATGTAGAGAGCTACTATGGATACAGCAGCTTATCAGATGCGGTGGACAGAATTCGGTACCTCGAAAATGAGTTAAAAAAACAGACAGAGACGAACGAAACCAATAATGAGAAAATTTCAGCTCTTGCAGATGAGATTGAGCGTTTGAAAACATTTGAAGCTAATCAGGTGGAGTTTCAGCGAGTAAAAACGGAGTTTTATGAAGAAGTAGTTTACTCGGATAAGGGCCCCGGAATAGAAGCATTTATCGAATATTATGAAGCAATGGATCCGGAAACTGCAGAAAATATATATAGGCAGGTAATTGTGGAAGAAGAGTATTCCAAAGAAATTCAGGAGTATGCGAAGGCTTATTCTGAGATGAAACCCAAAGCCGCTGCCGGTATTTTTGAGGCGATGACGGATAATCTTCCGTTGGCGGCAAAAATTCTGTCGGCAATGCAACCGGATGAACGAGGTGATATTTTAGGCGTTATGGATCCGGAGGTTGCGGCACGCATTACTAAGTTGATGGAACCTGAGAAATAGTAAGTAAAAATGTCGGAAACGGCTTTAGAAAAGAGCTGCAGATGCCGATATATATATTGTGAACCTTGAAAATAACATATGAAAGGAGGTACTTAAATGACCGGTGCAATTATTACACAATCCGGACAGTTGCCTTATAATATGGTGACCGGTTCGGGAATGACGGAATCGTCGAAAGGTGATTTCAAGGATGTATTTCAAGATGTGTCAGAATTATCCGAAAATAAAGCCGTTGATAAGACAGAAGAAAAAGTTACAAGTGCGACAATTCGTGTCAAAGGTGACAAACAGAATGCGGTTAAAGATGTAACTCTTACAAAAGAGAAAAAAAGCACGGAGAAATCTGACGAAGAAGTAAGTGAAGCACTTGCCTGTCTGAATGAACTTAAGTCTGAGATTATGAAGACACTTTCGATTTCCGAAGAAGAGCTTGAGAACATGATGGATGTGCTTGGCATTACCGGAGCAGAACTTTTTACAAAAGAGGGTTTGGCTGCTTTGGTTATGGAATTTACCGGGGTTGAGAATGTGGTAGATTTGCTTACGAATGAAGAGGCATATGATATGATTTCCGGACTCATGGATTTTGCAGAAGGTTTGATGGCACAGTTGGATGAAGATTTTCAAATTTCCGAAGAAGATTTGAAACTTTTGTTGGAACAGGTGCAGGAGGAACCGGTGCAGGATGAGGTGGCAACAGAAACAGAAGATCAATTGTTGCAGGAAACAACGGAAAATGCTGAAACGGTAACCCTGAATAATGCGCAGGAAACAGAGAATGTTTTCGAACAGCATGAGGGAACACAAAATGGCGAAACTGAAAGTCAGATGCATAATATGTCCGCGAATCAGGTTTTACAGAATTCTCCGACAGAAACAAGTAGTGAAGCTGTTTTTCGTGAAATGAGTGGTATGCAGGATGTGTCACCACAGGAGATTTACGATCAGATTTCAGAATATATGCGCACGAATGTAAGCGGTGATATTTCTGAAGTGGAGATGCAGCTTAATCCGGAGAATTTAGGAAGATTGCAGATTCATTTGTCTTCTAAGGAAGGCGTGGTCAGTGCACAGTTTGTTGCCCAGAATGAAGTTGTTAAAGGTGTTCTTGAAACACAGTTAATCCAGTTGAAAGAGCAGTTTGAGCAGCAGGGCATGAAAGTTGATGCGGTGGAAGTTACGGTCGCGGGATATTCCTTTGATCAGGGATTGAATCGTGATACGGGCGAACATGCGGGAAATGCTAAAGAAGCGCGTAAGATGATAATCAGACGCATCAATTTGAATGAGACAGCAGAAGAAGAATTAACACAGGATGAACAGATTGCAGTAGAAATGATGGCTGCAAATGGTAACACAGTAGATTTTATGGCATAAGGAGGTAAGAGGAAATGGGAATATCGGCACCTTACGTAGATGGTCAACTTGTAACGGGAAGTCAGACAATTAAGTCAGAAGAACCTAAGTCAAGTGGAAATTCTATGGACAAAGAAGCCTTTTTGCAATTGTTGGTTGCCCAGATGAAATATCAGGATCCTTTACAGCCGACATCTAATACCGAGTACATTTCCCAATATGCGACGTTTTCAGAGTTGGAACAGATGCAGAATATGAGTTCCAGTATGACGCTGTCAAGAGCTTCGGAATTGGTAGGAAAAGAAGTTTTGGTGGAATCTCAATCCGAATCCGGTAAAGTGACTCAGGTACAGGGAAAAGTGGAAAAGGTAGTTTATCAGTCAAATAAAGCATATCTTTCCATTGAAGGAGCATTGTATTCGATGGATGATTTGAAGTATGTGATTGATGATGAATTTTCAGCAGGAAGCAAAACCATAGCGGAAATTCAGAAAATTGTTGATAAGCTTCCGGCAGTGGAAGATCTTACAATGAGTGATTTGGCGGATGTACTTACAATCTATAATTTGTGCGCAGGTATGAGTGATTATCAGGCATCTATGATGAGTGAAGAGCTTGAAGCGCAGATTCAGAAGTATATTGCAAAGATGAATGAACTTGTAGAGAATAGTCAGGCCGGAGAAAAAGAACCCGAAACAGAAACGGTTTAAACATGAAGAGCGGTTTCATTTTAGATGACAAGGAGGGATTTTGATGAAGATACAAAACAGTCAATTCCTTTCTACCTTGCAGATAAATGAAAAACAGACAAGTATTAGAGAACTTCCGGGGCAAAAACGTTCAGAGGGAGTATCCTTTAGGGAACTTTTGCAGAGTGAAGCCGGTCGCGGCACGGAGGAATTGAAATTTTCCAAACATGCAACGGTGAGGCTTTCGGATAGAAATATCGCTCTTTCGGAACAACAACTCGAACGGTTAAGCGAAGGAACGCAGAAAGCAAGTGAGAAAGGAATTAAGGAGTCTCTGGTAATTGTAGACCAATTGGCGTTCATTGTGAACATACCGAATCATACGGTAGTAACGGCAATGGATCAGACAGAAGCAAGAGAAAATGTTTTTACAAATATTGACGGTGCGGTAATCGCATAGCTGGACCTTGACAGGAAGCTGGCATTTCTGAATGACAGAAGAAATGACCGTCAGGAAAAAAAGGAGGTCAAAAATTATGATGAGAGCATTGTATTCTGGTGTGTCAGGATTGAAAACACATCAGATTAAGATGGATGTTATCGGTAACAATATTGCAAATGTTAATACGACCGCTTATAAGTCACAGTCAATTACATTCGGTGAATTGATGTATCAGACAACGCAGAGTGCATCCGGTCCTAATCCGGTAACCGGAACAGCAGGTACCAATGCAAAACAGATTGGTCTTGGTGTGGCAAGTGGTGCTATTTCAACAGCAATTACGACAGAAGGTGCAACACAGACAACGGGTAATCCTTTTGATATCCGTATTACAGGTGATTCATTTTTTATTGTAAGTGACGGAGCAAATAATTATTTTACCCGTGACGGATCCTTTTATGTGGATGCGGCAGGAAATCTTGCCATGACTGCAAACGGATATAATGTTATGGGATGGGGCGTTGATCCTGAAACGCAGAAGATTAAGCAGGATATTGTAGAACCTCTTCGGATTATGAGCCCTGAAAATCTTACATATCCGCCTGAAGCAACTACAAAAGCATATGTTTCCGGTATTCTTGACAAAAATGATACGAATGCAGCATCTTCCTCAGGACGAGTAATAAGCGTAAGCATCTATGATGGATTGGGATATGCTTATACTGTTAAGTTTGCGATTAAAGCAACTGATACGGAAGGACAGTATAATGTCGAGATGACGGATATTTTGAATTCAAATAATGAGTCTTTAAAGGATGTTTATAATGTAGGTTCCATTAACGATATTGCAACATTCGGAACGGAACGAGTTATGGAAAATACTTTTTTGGCACAGCTTTTGGATGATGTTACATACGATCAGGCGACACAGAAATATTATAGAAAGTCAAGTCTTTCCGAGACCTTTTCTGATTATGATGCAAACAGGGTAAGCGGTATTACATATCGTGTACATGAAAGTGTTGTTCCGCAGGATTTTGCGGCCGGAAGTACGGTTTTGACAGAAGGTACGGGAACAATTGACAGAGATGATTTGGAAGAAGCCTTCGGTCTGATTTATGTAACTGATCCGAATAAGGGAAATTATTATTACTATACAGACGGAAAAACAGAATATGAATTAACATCTGACACGGATGCTGACTGGGCGGCTGTGTTAAATAAAACAGGTCTTACTAATTTCGATGCAACAATGGATGCGGATGGAAATGTTACATTTACTTTTGAACAGACTTTTACCTGTGAAGCTGCAACACAGTATGATGGTACGAATTTTACCAAAGAAATTACCCAGGAAGAGGCGTATGGAGTGGATACTTCCAATCCGAATACAACATATACATTTATGGTTGCACCGGATGGACAGGCGCAGGTTACTTCAACCACTATTTTGTCAGGTAATACGTTGATTTATGATACTGCTACAGGTGAGTTTAAGTCGATTGACGGTGCGGATGCCGTGACACTTGATTTTGCGGAAGTTGCAACCGATTTGCTTGGTAATGCGGTAGATCTTACACATTTTGAAGATGTCAGCATCGATTTTACGGCATCTTCTATGTACAATAACAACAAAACTTCAACAATCACTATGGTTTCAGGTGATAAAGAAGGACTGGGATCCGGACGTAAGCTTGGTGAGTTGTCGGGTGTATCCATCCAGAATAATGGTATGATTTATGCATCATATGATAATGGACAAACCAGACTTCTTGGTCAGATTGCAGTTGCATCTTTTTCGAATGCATCCGGTTTGCAGAAAGAAGGAGATAATCTTTACAGTGCAACATTGAATTCCGGTGAGTTTGATGGTGTAGGTGTGGATGTTACATCCGGAGGCGGATATATGTCTACCGGTGTTTTGGAAATGAGTAACGTAGATCTTTCGGCAGAATTTACTGAGATGATTACAACACAGCGTGGTTTCCAGGCAAACAGTCGTATTATTACCGTTTCGGATACATTGTTAGAAGAATTGGTTAATTTGAAGAGATAATATTTGGGGGACAAAGGGGATAGATGAATAGAAAGGGACTGGGAATCGGTCCCTTTCTGTTCAATGGTAGAAATAATTATGGATTGACCATTTTTGGGGAGCATACAGGGGTGGTGAAATGATAGAAGTGACGCGGTTGAACGGGGAAATTATTCTTTTGAATTGTGACCTGATAGAGATTGTCGAAGAAACGCCGGATACGGTTATTACATTAACTTCAGGAAAGAAGATTATTGTAAAAGAAGGTAGACAAGAAGTGAAAAATTTAGTAAAATCTTATAGAAAGGATATTTTTGCAAAATAATGCGAAAAGAGTGGTGAATAATAGTGGATTTAGCTTCGATTATCGGTCTTTTGGTTGCTTTTGCAATGATGATAATGGGAATTATTACCGGTGATGACGGTGTTGTCGGAATCCGTTATTTCTGGGATTTTAAATCAGTATTGATTACGTTCGGCGGGGCGATTTTTTCGACGTTGGCTTCTTATTCCATGAAGGATTTTATTGCTGGCGTGAAAAGCTTTTTTTTGATATTTAAAGTTCCTACACTTGATGTGCCGGGAATGATTGGAAAAATCATTGAATTGTCGAATGTGGCCCGTAAAGAAGGTCTTCTTGCACTTGAAGAAGTAGCCAGTGAATTAGATGATGATTTTTTGAAAAAAGGTATTTTGCTGATTGTAGACGGAACAGATCCGGAACTTGTTCGTGCAATTATGGAAACTGAATTGATTAGTACAGAGACAAGACATAAGACAAAAATCACTTTTTGGCAGGATCTGGCATCCATGGGGCCTGCTTGGGGTATGATTGGTACTCTGATAGGTCTTATTCTTATGTTACAGAATATGAACGATGCATCTTCTATCGGTCCTGCAATGAGTGTTGCTTTGATTACGACTTTTTATGGTTCGGTACTTGCTAACTGGATTTGTACACCGACAGCTAATAAGTTGAATTCAAACAGTCAGAGCGAGATTATGATGAAAGAAATTATGATAGAAGGTCTTTTGTCGATTCAGGCAGGAGAGAATCCGAGAGTTATTGAAGAAAAGTTGAAATCATTCCTTTCTCCTGTTGACAGAGTTGTCGCCGCACCTCAAGAGGGAGGTGAATAAACATGGCAAGACGTAAACAGGATGTACCCAAACCCGGGTCGCCGGCATGGATGGCAACGTTTAGTGATTTGATGAATCTCTTGCTTTGTTTTTTCGTTTTGTTGTTTTCCATGTCAACAGTAGACGCTCAGAAATTTGAGTTGATTGCTGCTTCGTTTTCTGAAACATTTAGTATTTTTTCTTCCGGCGGAAAGGCGATTGGTGATGGTATGATGATCAGCAATGGCGTCAGTCAGTTGAATGAGCTTGATAATTATATTCACAGTACCGGTAAAGATATGGAAAGTGAGGATATTATACCGGATGCTTTGAAAGAATTAGAAGAACAAAAACTTGCTGAATCCGAAGAATTGGTAGAGCAAATAGAAGAGGCTTTGCAAGAGAGCGGAATGCAACAGTTGATTAGCATAAATTTTAATTCGCAGTATGTGCAGTTGACAATGAACGGAGCATTATTATTTGATTCCGGAGATGCAAACCTGAAAGAAGATTCTTTGGAAATGATGGGACAGGTTGCAAGAATTTTGGAACGTTATTCTGAAGGGACCATTGAAGTGGAAGGACATACGGATAATGTTCCCATGAATGGTTTTAAGTATTCTGACAATGATGAGTTGAGTAGTGCACGTGCAATTTCAGTTTTTCGATATTTGATTGAAAATACAGATATTGATCCGGCAATGATTAAGCATTCGGGGCGTGGTGAATATGTACCGATTGCCGATAATGCAACACCGGAAGGCAGGGCATTGAATCGTCGTGTGGAAATTAAAATTTATAATACCCTGAGCACGTATGAATAATGGGCAGAGTGAACGGAGGGTCATATGAAGAAGAATTTTATTTCGATTTTGATTTTAGGTTGTACATTGATAAATGTAATTTTGAGTGCAGTTACCATGTTTAGTGTTGTGACAACAAATCGTGAAACTGGCAAAATAGTAGGAAGTGTTGCGGATATCCTTGATGTTAAGTTAGATGCATCAGGAGATTCGGAACATAAGAATATTCCGATTGAAAATATTGTTACGTATTCGATTCCCGAGAAGATGACTTTGGAATTAAAGAGCGATGCTGACGGAACATCTCATTTTTGTATGGTTTCAGTTTTCTTTTCTATGGATTCGGAGCACAAGGATTATAAAAAATATGGCGATAGCATGAGTTCTAATGAATTGATTTATCGCAGTATTGTAGCGGAAGTTTTCAGTGAATATACGATAACGGAAGCAAGAGCAAGCCAGGAAGAAATATGTGATGAAATACTGGCAAGGGTACAGGATAAGTACCAGGGCTCTGATTTTATTTTTGAGGTATCATTCAGCGATATCGTATTCCAGTAAGCAGGAGGTGAACTTCGTGGGCGAGGTACTATCACAAAATGAGATAGACAACCTATTGAAGGCGTTAAACAGTGGCGAGATAGATGTTGAAGAAATCAAAGAACAGTCGAATGAGATACAGGTCAAGAATTATGATTTTAAGAGACCGGCGAAGTTTTCAAAAGAACACCTCAGAACATTGGAATTGATTTTTGAACATTACGGAAGATTACTTTCTACAAATTTACCGGTGTACCTAAGAAAGAATGTGCAGGTAAATGTAGCAAGTTCTGAGACGGTTACGTTTTCTGAGTTTTCTAATGCTCTTTCCAATCCGGTCATTTTGGCAATTGTAAATTTTAGACCGCTTCCGGGTGATATAATTATTGAAATGACAGAAAATCTCGGTTATGCGATTGTTGACAGAATGCTGGGCGGAAAAGGAACCACTTTGGACAAGGTTCGTGATTTCTCTGAAATAGAATTATCCATTTTGGATAAGGTGATTGTAATTTGTATGCAGTTGTTACGTGAACCGTGGAAAAATGTTGTGGAGATTAATCCGGTATTGGAGAGAATCGAAACAAATCCACAATTTGCACAGATTATCGCACCGAATGAAATGATTGCGATTGTAACATTAAGCATTAAAATTGGTGATGTGGAAGGTTTCATGAATGTATCATTACCATATATTACCTTAGAGTCTATTGTGGATAATTTGAATACAAAGTTCTGGTTCTCAACAATGACGCATTATTCAGATGAAGTATATAATGAATATCTTGAGAACATGTTGAAACGTGTAGATGTACCTGTGAAAGCATTATTGGGTAGAAGTCTGGTGACGGTAAATGATTTTGCAGGTTTACAGGTTGGAGATATTATCCGACTTGATACCGATGTGGATAGTTCATTGGATGTTTACGTCGGAAATATAAAGAAATTTACTGCAGTTGCCGGTGAAAGCAATTCACATTATGCTTTGAAGGTTACTTCGGTAATAAGAGAGGAGGAGTAAACGGTGGACGGAATTCTATCACAAGATGAAATCAATGCGTTATTAAACGGAATTGATCTGCCGGATGCATCTGAACCGATACAGGAAACTGATGTAACGGATGAAGAACTTTTGACAGATGTTGAAAAAGATGCAATTGGTGAAGTGGCCAATATTAGTATGGGTACATCAGCTACGACACTGTATTCTCTTGTTAATCGAAAGGTTAATATTACAACCCCTGTGGTGTCATTGGTTGATTGGAACACAGTTATTGAGGATTATGAGAGACCTTGTGTTTTTATTCAGATTAAGTATACTGCAGGACTGGATGGTTCCAATATACTTATTTTGAAAGAACATGATGTTAAAGTCATTACTGACTTGATGATGGGTGGTGACGGAAGTAATACTGATTGCGAGTTGGGAGAGTTACAGTTATCAGCAATATCAGAAGCTATGAACCAGATGATGGGTTCTTCTGCAACTTCACTTTCTACCATGCTTGGAGTTATGATTGATATCAGCCCGCCACAGGCCAGTCATATTGATTTACATGCATTGGAAAGTGGTGAAAACATTGCAACTTTCTTGACAGGTAAGTTTGTTAAAATTGCATTTAGAATGCAGATTGACGATTTGGTGGACAGTACAATTCTTCAATTGTACCCAATTGATTTTGCAAAAACAATTTATGAAACTTTTATGGGGAATAAATCAGATTCACAAGCAGCTCCGGCTCTTAAAAAGGTAGAACAACCTGTTGCACAGCCGCAGCCGCAGCCGCAACCGATACCGCAACCGATGCCGCAACCGGTACCTGTTGTACAACCTGTTCCGGTGCAGCAGCCTATGTATCAGGCTCCGCCACAGATGGCAATGCCTCAGATGCAGAATGTGAATGTTCAACCGGCTCAGTTTCAAACTTTTACGAGCTATTCCATGCCGCAGGCAGCTCAGGAAAATATGGGATTGATTATGGATGTACCGCTTGAAGTAACCGTAGAGCTTGGAAGAACCAAAAAATCAATTTCAAGTATTCTTGATTTTGCGCCCGGGACGATTATTGAACTTGATAAAATTGCCGGAGAACCGATTGATGTGCTTGTAAACGGCAAATTTGTAGCCAAAGGTGAAGTGGTTGTTATTGAAGAAAGTTTTGGTGTTCGGGTAACGGAAATTATTAAATAATCTGAAATGGAGAACAGACTATGGGAAAAAATATTTTAATCGTTGATGACGCTGCTTTTATGAGAATGATGATTAAAGACATTCTGTCTAAGAATGGATATACAATTGCCGGAGAAGCAGAGAATGGCGCAAAAGCTGTTGAAAAGTATAATGAAGTAAAGCCTGATTTGGTTTTGATGGATATTACCATGCCTGAAAAGGATGGAATTCAGGCATTGAAAGAGATTAAAGCGTTGGATCCGAAAGCGCAGATTATTATGTGTTCAGCTATGGGTCAGCAGGCTATGGTAATTGAATCTATTCAGGCCGGTGCCAAGGATTTTATTGTAAAACCGTTTCAGGCGGAACGTGTTCTTGAAGCTGTAAAGAAGGTTGTTGGTTAATATGCTTTTAGGAATGGACAGCACAACTGGTGTGAATAGTGTGGCACAGTTTTTGACAGTATTGCTGATATTTGCAGGTGTCCTGGTGCTGACTTATTTTTCGACCAAGTGGATTGCTTCTTATCAGAAAGGGAAATTTTTTTCCAACAATATTTCTGTGGTTGAAACCTTTAAGATTACAACAAATAAATTTATCCAGATTATACGCATCGGCGAGAAATATTATGCTATTGCAATCGGAAAAGATGAAATCACTCTGCTCGGAGAACTGAACGAGGAAGAGCTGACATTACAGGAACCGGCGCAAGTTTTTTCGGGAGTAGATTTTAAGAGCATTCTGGATAAAGCAAAAAATATTAAATTTAAGAAATAGGCGATTGTATTATGAAGAATTATATTTTCAAAAAGCAAATCGTTTCCTGGATATGCCTGCTGTTTATGGTGGGCATATTCTGTATTTGCATTCCGCTGGAAGTTTTTGCTACACAGTTACCGGAGACACCTTCCGTAGAGGGGACGTCAATGTTGCCCGATGCAGCAGGAGAAAATCAAAATGCCGGTAATACCCTTGAGATAACATATAATGATGGAAATGGTCAGGTAAATGGTGCTTTACGTATTCTGATTTTGATTACATTGATTGCTTTTGCACCGGCCATCCTGATTATGGTGACTTCGTTTACAAGAATCATTATTGTAATGCATTTTACAAGGTCGGCACTCGGTACGCAATCGGCACCGCCTAATCAGGTGTTGATAGGCATTTCCGTATTTTTGACATTGTTTATTATGGGACCTGTTTTTACACAAATTAATGAAGAGGCAATCAAACCGTTTGATAAAGGTGAGATTACACAAGAAGTTGCGCTAGAGAGAGCAATTGAGCCTTTGCGTGAGTTTATGTATGCGCAAACACAAAGCAAAGACGTTGCGGTATTTATGGAAATTGCCGGAGAAGCGTGGGATGGAAGTCCTGAGAGTGTTCCTACGTCCGTTCTTATTCCAAGCTTTATTTTAAGTGAGTTAAGAACCGCGTTTATAATTGGTTTTTTAATTTATATACCTTTTATTGTAATTGATATGGTTGTATCTTCTGTCTTGATGAGTATGGGTATGATGATGCTACCACCGACGACGATATCAATGCCGTTTAAGATTTTATTATTTGTTCTTGCAGATGGTTGGAATCTTGTTATTGTTAATCTGGTCAAGACCTTTTATTGAGTATCGTAAATCTGGTGCAAAGGAGGATGAGGATGTCAGTCTCAGATGTAGTTACCATTGCAAGAGATGCTTTGTATAATATTATTATTGTATCTGCGCCGGTTCTGCTGGTATCTTTGGTTATCGGATTGATAATCAGTATTTTTCAGACTGTTACATCAATCCAGGAGCAGACAATGACGTTTGTCCCTAAAATACTGGGCATTTTCATTGCATTGATGTTGTTGGGACATTGGATGTTAGATACGATGACAAATTTTATGACGGATTTATGGTCCAATTTCAGTTTGTATATACGTTAGCAGAAAAGGGGAAATAAAATGATAGATTTTTCTTTTCCGATGCAGGAGCTGGAGTATTTTCTGCTGATTATGACACGTATTAGTTGTTTTGTTATGGTTGCGCCTTTTTTCAGTGTGGGAAATGTGCCGGGCAGAGTCAAAATAGGATTGAGTTTTTTTATCAGTCTTTTGATTTATTATGCAACCATGCCGCACGTGTATCCCGTTTATGAGACCTTTCTTGATATGGCTACTTTGATATTGAAAGAAGCGGCGACAGGATTATTGTTAGGGTTTGTTACGGATATGTGCAGCAGAATTGTAATGTTTTCAGGGCATGTTATTGATATGGAAATGGGATTGGCGATGGCGAATCAATTTGATCCTATTACAAGAGAAAATGCGACAATCACAGGAATGCTGTATCACAATATGTTAATGCTTATGATGATTATTTCCGGAATGTATCGTTATTTTGTCAGTGCATTGGTAGAGACCTTTACTCTGATACCTGTAGGAAATGCGGTATTTCACATGGACGCGCTGTTACAGTCGTTTATTTCATTTTTAAGTGATTTTATGTTGTTGGGAATGCGTATTGCTTTGCCTGTCTTTTGCGCAACCATATTGTTGAATGCTGTTTTGGGAATTCTTGCGAAAGTTGCTCCGCAGATGAATATGTTTGCAGTAGGTATTCAGCTTAAGGTTTTTACCGGTTTGGCGGTTCTTTTCGTAACAATCGGATTATTACCGGGAATTTCCGATTTGATTTTTGAACAAATGAAAAAAATGATGGTTTCGGTTGTGGGAGGAATGATGTAAATGCTTGCGCTTGACTTGCAGTTGTTTGCGGATGGCCCAGGTGGTGAAAAAACCGAACAGGCGACCCCTAAAAAATTACGTGATGCCAGAAAAGAAGGACAGGTGGCGCGAAGTCGTGAATTGGGGCTTTGTGTTGGAATATTGGCACTTTTTGTTTTGCTGAAAGTATGGATTGGTGTACTTGGGACACAATTTATGGAGACCTTTTCTTTGGTTTATAACCGCATTCCGGAGTTTACAAAGTTGGTTGCCGGTGAGGTTTCTGTTTGGGATCATGTCTATCTGTTAAGAGAGGTGTGTCTTAGATTGTTGCTTTACCTTTTACCGTTTCTGGCTGTTGCACTCATTTGTGGTATGGCGGTTGAAATTGTACAGGTAAAATGGGAACCGACGTCGAAACCGCTTCAGCCAAAGTTTAGTAAGCTTGATCCGATAAAAGGGTTTAAAAAAATATTATCGTTGAATGCCCTGGTGGAATTGCTCAAATCTATTTTAAAAATTCTATTGATTGGATGGGTAGTATATTCAACCTTACGCAATGAGTGGAAGAGTTTGTTTGTTCTTCTTGATATGCCGGTTGAACAGGCGATTGCACTGGTGGGCGATGTAACGATTAATTTGGGCTTAAAGATCTCTTTGATTTATGCCGTTCTTGCTTTTGCCGATTTTATTTATCAGAAATGGAAGTTTAATAAAGACATGATGATGACCAAGCAGGAGATTAAGGACGAATTTAAGCAGTCAGAAGGAGATCCTAAGATTAAGGGCAGAATCAGACAACGAATGATGCAGGCATCACAGAGAAGAATGATGCAGGATTTGCCGAAAGCTGATGTAGTTATTACGAATCCTACTCATTTTGCGGTTGCCATTAAGTATGATGATAAACTTTATGATGCTCCGTATGTGGTTGCGAAAGGATGCGATCACCTTGCGGCCAAAATCAAAGAGGTTGCAAAAGAAAACCACGTTGAAATTGTAGAAAACAAACCCCTTGCCAGAATGTTATATCATAATGTGGAACTGGGGGCTGTCATTCCGCCGGAACTTTATAAAGCAGTTGCAGATATTTTGGTGATGGTTTATAAAGCACAAGGAAAAATATAAATTTGTATTTTGATGAAATAGGGACTAAAGACTAAAAAAGGAGGTGCACGATGTGAAAAAAGCGGATATTGGCATAGCGTTATATATATTAGCAGCTTTTGTCATGTTGATTGTACCTATTCCCAGTTTTTTACTGGATATATTTTTGACATTAAACATCAGCCTTTCGTTTGTAATTTTATTTGCCTGTATGTTTGCAAAAGAAGTTTTGGATATGTCATATTTTCCAACGATTCTTCTTTTCACAACCATATTCCGTATTGCATTGAATGTATCATCTACTAAGTTGATTTTGACAACCGGACAGCCGGGAAATGTTGTCGAAACATTTGGCTCCTTTGTCGGTAGCGGTAATCTTATTGTTGGTGTTATTATATTTATTATTTTGATTATTGTTCAGTTTGTTGTTATCAACAAAGGTTCTGAACGTGTTGCTGAAGTTACAGCCAGATTTACGTTGGATGCAATGCCGGGTAAACAGATGGCGATAGATGCAGACTTAAATACCGGTGCTATTACGGATGAAGAGGCTAAGAGACGAAGGGATAAAATCCAATATGAAGCCAGCTTTTTCGGCTCTATGGATGGTGCTGTGAAGTATGTTAAGGGAGATGCCACGGCGGGATTGATTATTACTGCTGTTAATGTTATCGGTGGTATTGCAATGGGCGTTTTGATGCAAAAGATGGACATTATGGATGCATTGCAAAAATACGTTATTCTTACAATTGGTGATGGTCTTGTCAGTCAGATTCCTTCTTTGTTAATCTCTCTTTCAACAGGTATTCTGGTAACCAAAGGTTCAAAGGATGCGGAGTTTGGAACAGAGATTATAAAACAGATGTTTGGTGTTCCGAAGGTAATGTATTTTGTTGGCGCAACAATTGCGGCACTCGGTATTTTGACACCGCTTAATATTGTATTATATGTTGTTTTCGGCGCAGTTTTTATTATTTGCGGACGTTTGATACAGAATAATTTGGAAGTGAATGCAATCGAAGGTGAAGTCAGCCAGGAAGAAGTGGCTGCAACGGAGGCAAGACAGCCTGAAAATGTAAATTCGCTGTTACAGGTTGATCCGATTGAATTGGAATTCGGATATGGAATTATTCCGTTGGCGGATGTGAATCAAGGTGGCGATTTGTTGGATCGTGTTGTTATGATTCGACGTCAAGTGGCTTTGGAGCTTGGAACAGTGGTTCCGATTATTCGTTTGCGTGATAATATTCAGTTGAATCCGAATCAATATATTATCAAAATTAAGGGTATCCAGGTGAGTGAAGGTGAAATTTTATTCGATCATTATATGGCGATGAATCCCGGTTTTGTAACAGAGGAAATTGCCGGTATTCCAACCTTTGAACCATCATTTCATTTGCCTGCCTTGTGGGTGACGGAAGGACAGCGTGAGCGTGCTGAAGCTGCCGGATATACGGTTGTGGATCCGCCGTCTATTATAGCGACACATTTGACTGAGATTATCAGGCATCATCTTGCGGAACTTCTTACAAGGCAGGATGTACAGCGCCTTGTGGATAATCTGAAGGAGTCCAATCCGGTACTGGTGGAAGAACTTGTACCAAAGTTGCTTGGGCTTGGTGAAGTGCAGAAGGTATTACAAAACCTTTTAAGGGAAGGCATATCTATCAGAGATTTACTTTCTATCTTTGAAACACTTGCTGACCATGCTGCAACAACAAGAGATACGGATATTTTAACAGAATATGTGCGTCAGAGTCTGAAAAGGGCGATTTCCGGTAAATATTTCCCTGCAAATGAGACAACAAGCGTAGTTACGCTTGATCCAAAACTTGAACAGGAGATTATGGGAAGCGTCAAGCAGACTGAACAGGGGGCATATTTGACTTTGGATCCGGAGACAACCAAAAAGATGATGAAGAGCGTAGAAACGGAGACCGAAAAATTAGAGCGTCTTGGAAAAAATCCGATTGTTTTAACCTCTCCGATTGTGCGTATGTATTTTAAAAGACTTTCAGAAGATTATTTTAAAGATTTAATCGTGATATCTTATAATGAGATAGAGTCAGATGTTGAATTACAATCTGTGGGGATGGTGACGATAGCATGATAATTAAGAAGTATCAAGGCAAAACAGAGGAAGATGCTTTTTCAATTGCACAAAAAGAGCTTGGAGACGGCGTTGTTTTAATGAATTCCAGGGTGATGAAACCCAAAGGTATTATGCGTTTTCTCAAAAGCTCATATATGGAGATTACGGTTGCAAAAGAGGAAACACCGGTACAGGAAAAGGTCAAAGTGACGAAAAAAACTGAGCCGAAAGAAGACACTTCCAAAGCATCACTGGCATTTTTGATGGAAGAAAAGAAAATTGAAGAACGTTTAAATTCCCTTGAAGTAATGCTTGAAAAACAAATGCATAAAGCGGAAAAACAGGTAAACGATAGCAAGAATGACAGTGAGAAATTACATAAGGATGATAAAGAAGAGATTTATTCCTCTGAGATGAAAACAACTCTGGATATGGTTAAAAATATTCTGAAGGAAAATGAAGTTGAAGAAAAGTATATCAACTCGATTATGGAGGAAGTAAAGAAAGGGTTGAAAAACGACGCTCCGATGGAGCAGGTGTTATCGTTTATTTATCAAAGGCTTATTTTGCGTTTTGGAAAGGCGGAAAAAATAGTGCCTGCTGAGGAAGGCGTTAAAGTTTTGTTCTTTGTTGGAACGACCGGTGTGGGTAAGACAACAACTATTGCCAAAATTGCATCACGTATGGTTGTGGAAGAGAAAAAGAAAGTTGCGTTGTTAACTGCGGATACTTATCGAATTGCAGCAGCTGAACAGCTGAGGACTTATGCGAATATTTTAGAAGTTCCTTTTCGTGTGATCTATACAGTTGATGAAATTATAGAGGCAATAGATAGTTTTAAAGAGTTTGATTATATTTTAGTTGATACGACAGGACATTCACAGTATAATGATTCTCAAAGAGAATCAATGACAGAATACGTCGAGTCTGTTTGCGAGAAAGCCTCAACAGAAGTGTTTCTTGTTTTATCTGCAAATACGAAATATAAAGATATGATTAGTATTGCGGATGCATATAAGAAGGTGAAAGCATATAAACTGATTTTTACTAAGATGGATGAAACGGATTCCTATGGCAATCTTTTGAATTTGAAATTATATACAGGTGCGAATATGTCTTATTTAACCTATGGACAGAATGTTCCTGATGATATAACTTCTTTTGATGCACAGAGTATTGTCAAGAGACTTCTTGGTGGAAAATAATAGGGAGAAACACATGGATCAGGCGCAACAATTAAGGAATATTATTAAGAACAACCAACAACGGCCCTTAGCCAGAGTTATAACTGTGACAAGCGGAAAGGGCGGTGTAGGGAAATCCAATACTTCAATTAATTTGGCAATTCAGTTTCAGCGTATGGGGCAGCGTGTTATTATATTAGATGCTGATTTTGGGCTTGCGAATATTGAAATTATGTTTGGAGCAGTTCCAAAATTTAATTTATATGATTTGATTTATAAAGGCATGAATATGCGTGATATTATCACATGGGGGCCGGAAAATATCGGCTTTGTCAGCGGGGGATCCGGTATTGTAGGAATGTCAAATCTTAGTAGGGATTACTTGACCTATATTATTCAGAATCTGGCAGAACTCGATGCTATGGCTGATATTATTATTGTTGATACCGGAGCAGGAATCTCTGATGCCGTGCTTGAATTTTTGGTTGCAAGTGGTGAGATTATTCTTGTTACAACCCCGGAACCGACCTCTATTACCGATGCATATACTTTATTGAAAGCGTTAGGCAGGCATGAGCGGTTTTCAGCGGAATCAACAAAAATTAAAGTGTTATCAAATCGTGTGGATAGTTTAGATGAGGGGAAAACACTTTTTGCAAAACTCAATGCGGTTGTTTCAAAGTATCTGAAACTGCCGATTGAATATCTGGGGGCGGTGCCGCAGGATAGTGATCTTTCCAGGTCAGTGATGCAACAGACACCTGTCTCAATTAATTGTCCGAAGGCAAAATCAACAAAGGCTTACGAAGAGATTGCGGGAATTTTGATGGATAAAGAAATCAATCAAACTGTTCACAAAAGAGGTATGGCAGCCTTTTTCTCGCATATTGTAGCCGGAAAGAAAAGGGTATGAGCGAAAAAGAATTGTTATTATCAAACTACATAGATATCGGGGCAAAAGTTGAAATTCTTGCAATGGAAGGTATTATGCAGGAGGATGGAACATTTGGACGTAATATGTATCAGTCGGCTGTTATGGATTTGATTGATGAAGAACATATTGAAATGTTGATGCCCATGGAAAAAACCAAGCTTGTTCTTCTGCAACAAAATGTTGAGTATGAATTACATTTTATTACTTCCAAGGGGCTGTTTCAGTGTCTTGCACGTGTGACACGCCGATATAAGCAGGATCAGCTTTACCTTCTTGAGATGGAATTGATTAGTGATATCCAAAAATATCAAAGAAGAGAGTATTACCGTTATTCCTGCAGCATGGATTTAGGTGTCAGAAATCTGAGTAAAGAAGAACAGTTACTTTGGGAGCGTAAACAGAATTTCAAACCGGAAGAATTGCCTTTTTCTAAAGCGATTACTGTTGATATCAGCGGTGGAGGAATTCGTTTTATTTCTGCTGTTGCATTTGAACCCGGAGATGGTATTATTTGTAATTACACGCTTTCACGTTCCGGCATCAAGAAGAATTATTCACAAATTGCATTGGTTCTTGCATGCAGCAAAATGGAAAAAAATAATACGATGTATGAACTTCGTGTAAAATTTGCGTTTATCAATAACATGGATCGTGAAGAAATTATTCGCTATATTTTTGAAGAGGAGCGAAAGCGCAGACAACGAGAAGTTTAAGCGGAATAATCGGTTTTTAAGTCAAACCGTTGAGGTCATAATTTGATTTCAACGGTTTTTTTATGATTCTAAGTCTGCATGAAATATTTCCATACAGATTTGAAATTGGTAAAAATGTTTAAAAATACAATCTATTTTAGAAAAAAATAGTCAATTTAACGAAAAAATACTATATAAAACATCATTATGCACTCATGAGTAGAATGAAGTGTGGTATAATACAGTCAGAACATTTGAAAAAGAAGGTGAATGTGCCATAGAAATGGGTCAAAGTAAAGATAAGGAGGCAATTGTTGTAATTGCATCTTCAACAGGCGGACCGAAGGTCCTTACGGAGATTATTTCTGCGTTGCCGGCCAATTTACATATTCCGATTCTTGTTGTGCAGCATATGCCGGAACAATACACACAGATATTTGCCAAGCGTTTGGATGAAAAGAGTAAGATTCGGGTGAAAGAGGCACAACATGGCGAGAGGATTTTGCCCGGGACTGTATATGTCGCCAAAGCAGGAAAACATTTGAAGGTTTGTAAAATATCGGATTATCATGTTTTGATGCTTACGGATGAACCTTTCAGAGAGGGTGTTAAACCTTGTGCAAACTATACATATGAATCTTTGGCTGAATGCGATTATAAGAAGATTTATTGTATTGTTCTGACCGGGATGGGGTGTGACGCTACAGAAGGTATTTCTTATTTATCTGCAAGTAAAAAGACCGAAATATGGATTCAACAAAAAGAAACTTGTGTGGTTTATGGGATGCCCGGAAGCATTGCAAAAACAGATTTAGACTATCAAACACTATCTGTGCAGGAGATGGTGAAAAAAATAATAAATATATAGGGGGTCAGACATATGGATGTAAGCCAATATTTAGACATTTTTATCGATGAGACAAGAGAACATATTCAGAATCTGAATACACAGATTTTGAATCTTGAACAGAATCCGGATAATATGGATACCGTAAATGAAATATTCCGTGCAGCGCACTCTCTTAAAGGTATGGCAGGAACCATGGGATATAAAAGAATGCAGACTTTGACGCACGATATGGAAAATGTATTCTCAGAGGTTCGCAATAATAATATTAGAGTAAGTGCTGAAATTATTGATGTTATTTTTCAATGTATAGATGCTTTGGAAGATTATTTGATTTTTATTCAGGAAACGGCGGATGAAGGTACGGATGATAATGCTCCGTTGATTAAAGCTTTGAATGATATTCTTGCGTCAAAAGGCGGTGCGGTGGAAGTTGTGGTTCAAGAGGCTGTTGCTGAAGAACCTCCTGCTTCCGGTGTTACGGAAAAATGGCGCAATATTCCCTTAGATGAACATCATTGTGCATTAATAGCAGAAGCGACCAGTAGAAGTTTTGTTGCATATGGCATCAGTGTTTTCGTACAGGAATCTTGTATTTTGAAAGCAGCCCGCGCTTTTCTTGTGTTTAAAACATTAGAGGAGATGGGAGAGATTCTTGTTTCTGTACCTAGTGCACAGGAAATTGAGGACGAGCATTTTGAATTTGATTTCAGCATGGTATTTTTATCTGAATATCCATTGGAACAGATTATTGCTGCAATCAAAAATGTTTCAGAAATAGAAGATGCAATCGGTGGTGTTATTGAACTTGAGGCTATGCCGGTCACGCAGGAAACGGAAGCGATTTTACAGGAATGTAAAGAAGAAATGCAGCAGACTGTCAGTGCACCTCTGGTACAGGATATTCCTGCACCGGAAACTGCGCAAATTGTGAAAGAAACGGCATCACCCCAGGCTCCTGCTAAAACAAATGCGAAAAAACAGGCCGGAAAACCGGTTGTAAACAGAACGGTGCGTGTTGACATTGAAAAACTGGATGTGCTTATGAATCTTGTAAGTGAGCTTATTATTTCCAAGAACTCACTTGTAAGTGCGGCTGCAAGTGAAGTTGGTGCGATTAATCTTGCATTCAATGAACAGATTGAATATCTCGAGAGTGTTACTACTAATTTGCATGAATCTGTTATGAAAGTACGAATGGTTCCGATTGAAAGCGTCGTAAGTAAATTCCCGAGAATGATTAGAGATTTGTCAAAGACTTTGGATAAGAAGATGGAACTTTATATGTCCGGAGAAGAGACAGAACTGGATCGTACCGTGGTTGATGAAATCGGAGATCCTCTGATGCATTTACTTAGAAATTCTGCGGATCACGGACTTGAAAGCGCTGAAGTGCGTTTGCAGAGAGGCAAACCGGAAGTTGGTTCCATTTTCCTGGACGCATATCAGGATGGAAACAATGTTGTAATTGAAGTAAGTGATGACGGAAATGGTATTGATGTCGAAGCAGTAAAAGCAAAGGCGATTGAAAGAGGTATCATTACTCCAGATCAGTCAGAAATTATGAGTGATAAAGAGATTATTGATTTGCTTTTCCTTCCGAGCTTTTCAACAGCGAAAAAGGTTTCGGATGTTTCTGGACGAGGTGTGGGGCTTGATGTGGTAAAAAGTAAGATTGAAGCACTCAGTGGCGAGATTGAGACAAGAACAACTCTTGGAAAAGGAAGTACTTTTATCATCAGACTACCGCTTACGCTTGCAATTATTCAGGCACTTATGGTGGTTGTCGGAAATGAAAAGTATGCAATTTCTCTTGGCTCTATTCAGACTATTGAGAATATTCCCGTATCTGAAATTAAGACAGTGCAGGGAAAAGAAGTGATTCATTTGCGTGGTGTTGTAATTCCGTTGGTGCGTTTGAATACCATTCTTGATGTAGAAAGCACTAGTAAGCCGGGTGAAGATTTGGTTGTTCTGATTGCCAAGAAGGGCGACAGACTTGCAGGTCTTGTGGTGGATGAATTGATTGGACAGATGGAAATCGTAATTAAGTCTATGGGCAAGTTTGTCGGAAAATGCAAACTGATAAGCGGTGCTACGATTTTAGGAGATGGAGAAGTTGCTTTGATTCTTGATGCAAATGCACTTATTTAATACATAGTTGCCAAAAGGCAGCGGAAAGGTTGCAAATATGGATGAACTTATTGTAATGAATGAAACCACACAATATATTTCAATTTACATGGCGGGAGAGTTATATGGTATTGATATTAAATATGTTGATAACATAGTAAGAATGCAGCATATTACCCGTGTACCGAATGTTCCATCGTACATAAAAGGTGTTATTAATTTACGAGGCGAGGTAATTCCTGTTTTTAGTCTCAGAATAAAAATGGGACTGGAAGAGATTGAAGAGAATAAGTCTTTTAGAATTATTATTCTCAAAGTAGAAGGTGATTTGGTGGGAATTATTGTGGATGAAGTCCGGGAAGTAGTTCTTTTGGAAAACGATCTGATTGAAAAACCGTACCATGACTCCTCCGATTCGACACAGAATCTTTTGAGCGGTATCGGCAAAGACGGGGATCGTTTGATTTCTTTGCTGGATATTAATGAAGTTTTGACAGATAAAGTGTAGTTTGGCGTCTGTATAATAGAATGGAGGCCTATAAATGGCAAAAATCAATCTAAATGATATAAATCAGGAATATTTTGATGTTTTACGAGAAATCGGAAACATCGGAACCGGAAATGCAACAACAGCATTGGCGCAGATGTTAAATTGCAGAGTTGATATGTATGTGCCGAAGGTTTGTTTACTTGAATTTTCACAAGTGGGTTCTATCATGGGAGGAGAAGAACTCTTGATGGCCGGAGTTTATCTTGGTGTGAAAGGTGATATTACCGGAAGCATGATGTTTTTGCTCGAAAAAGATTCCGCTCAAAAACTGATAGAAATCCTTTTGGGGGTTCCTTCTTCGGGAGAGCATTTGTCGGAAATGGAGCAGTCAGTACTTAAGGAAATCGGTAATATTATTACCGCATCTTATTTAAATTCTCTTTCTGCATTGACAGGACTTTCCATCCAGCCGACGGTTCCTGCGTTAAGTGTTGATATGGCGGGCGCCATTCTAAGTGTACCGGCTATTGTTTACGGGACAATTGCTGATAAACTGTTGATGATTCAGACACAGTTTTTTGACGGCTTAAACGGATATTTTATTCTTGCGCCGGATTTAGATTCTTATGATAAAATTTTATCCTCACTTGGAGTGTAAATAAACAACATTGGGGGAGTAATATGAGGGAAATCTATAAAGTCGGTATGGCGGATCTGAAGGTGTGCAGGGCACCGGATGGTTTGACGACATTGGGACTTGGTTCCTGTGTTGGGGTTGCAATACGCGATCCTGTTACTAAAATAGGTGGTTTAGCACATATAATGTTGCCGGATAGCCGTCATATTAAAAATAATTCTAATTTATATAAGTTTGCAAATACCGGAATCGAAGAGCTTGTTCGGCAGATGGAACAGATGGGGGCTGCCAGAGCGCATATGGTTGCTAAGGTTGCCGGGGGAGCGCAAATGTTTGCGATACAGGGTTCTACAGATCTGGTCCGTATCGGAGAGCAGAACGTAGAGGCGTGTAAAAACATATTACGTGAGTACAAAATCCCGATTATATCTTCAGATACAGGATTAAATTATGGACGAACCATTATTTTTAATCCCGAAAACGGAGAATTGCATGTTAGGGCAGTGGGAAAAGAAGAAAAAATTATTTAGGATGTGGCAAAATGAAGAAACTCAGACTTTTACCGCCATTGATTACATTTGGTGCAGGAGCAATTGCCAGTATATTATTGTATCTGTTTCAAATTGATTTATTTTCAATGCTGTTAATTTTATTAATTGTTCTGGTTGTTTTTTATGTTATTGGGGTTGTTGCAATGAAGATATTAATGGATTGTCAGCCCATAAAGGAACCGGAGCCGGAACCGGAGCTTGAAGATTTATTGAGGGAACAGGAAATGCCAGAGTAAGTAAAAGGATAAATGGAATTGCCGGAGGAATGTAAATGGACGAGATGAGCAGAAAAAAATTATGGGATGAATACGGGAAGTCAAAAAGTCCGCAAATCAGAGAGCAAATTATTATAGAGTATGCCCCTTTGGTTAAGGTTGTTGCCGGGCGTCTGAGCATGTATCTCGGTTACAATGTAGAGTATGATGATTTGGTAGGTTATGGTATCTTTGGACTGATAGATGCAATTGACAAATTTGATTACAAAAAAGAAGTTAAATTTGAAACATATGCGAGTCTTAGGATTCGTGGAGCGATTCTGGATCAAATTCGTAAAATGGACTGGATCCCAAGGACAGTTAGGCAGCGTCAGAAGCAGATTGATGCGGCAACAAAGGAAATTGAAGCCGCAACCGGACGTCCTGCGAAGGATGAGGAAATTGCAACTGCATTGGGGATTGATGAAAGCGAATACCTTGAGTGGCAGTCACAGATGAAAGTCACGAATGTTGTTTCGTTGAATGAGTATTTGGAAATGGGAACCGAAATTTCTAATGATGCAGGAAATGTTTCAAGACATTTTGATGCTCCCGAAAAAGTTGCTGAGCAGGAAGAATTGAAAGAAATGCTGGTGGAAGCGTTAGAACTTCTTACCGAAAAAGAACGAAAAGTTATTGTATTGTATTATTACGAAGAATTAACTTTAAAAGAAATCAGTGAGCTGCTTGAGGTTTCTGAATCCAGAGTGTCTCAGTTGCACACCAAAGGCTTACAAAAGATGAAAACAAAACTTGGTAAGTATGTCGGCGTTCTTGATGCAATTTAGCATGACCGGCAATAGAGGAGAGACATATATGAACGGATATTTTCAATTAGATTGTAGGGCAGACGGAACATATTTGTGGATTTTTGCGGAAACAGATGGCGGAGAACCTGTTAAGGCTGTTGAAGTGGCAGACTATTTGCAGCGAAAAGGAATTTCTTTTGAGATAACTGATTTGAATCGAAAAATAACCGCAATAATGGACAAAGGCGTTATTAAGCTTGATAATATAAAACGTTATCCTGAGCGAGAGATGATGACGGTAACAATTTCAGCAGACAAAATGTCTGCTTATGCCCGTTTTTATCCGGCATCGGTTGGAGGTATTGAATATACTGCAGATGTGATTCTTGCGGATTTGCATGAAGCAAAAGTGTTGCATGGAATCGAGATGGATACCATTCGTAATTATTTGGAACAAAAGAAGTATTGTACCAATATATTAATTGCAAGTGGTACGCCGGTACGACATGGCAAGGATGCTGAAATTAAGTATTATTTTAATACTGATTTAAAAGCGCGCCCAACTTTAAATGAAGACGGAAGCGTAGATTTTTTCAATTTAAATACCATGAATCATGTTAAAAAAGGAGATCTTCTTGCGCGTCTTACTCCGGAAGATTCCGGAGATAACGGAATTACGGTTACAAAAGAATATGTTCGCCCCAGAACCGTTAAAAAGCTAATCTTGAAGGGTGGTCGTAATATTACGATATCCGAAAACAGACTCGAAGCGTTTTCAGAGGTGGACGGACATGTAATGCTGGTAGATGATCAAATTTTTGTTTCGGATATTTATCAGGTTCAAAATGTTGATAATTCTACCGGCAATATAGAATATGACGGAAGCGTACAGGTTACGGGAAATGTCTGTACCAATTTCAGCATTCGTGCAAAAGGGAACATAGAAGTAATGGGGGTTGTGGAAGGTGCAACTCTTGAAGCCGAGGGCGATATTATTATTGTCCGTGGTGTGAATGGCATGGGAAAAGGAAATTTACATGCCGGAGGAAACATAATTGCAAAGTTTATCGAAAATGCAACTGCAAGAGCCGGTGGCTACATCGAAACAGATGCAATTTTGCATTCTAAAGTAATGGCAAACGGTGATATACATGTTGAAGGACGAAAGGGTATGATTTCCGGTTCTACCGTTGCAGCAACCAACTCGATTAGTGTTAAGGTTTTAGGTTCACAAATGGGATCGGATACCGTCTTGGAATTAGGGATTGACCCCGGCCGAAAATTAAGATATCAGAATATTATGGGAGAAGTGGATGCTGTTAAGAAAAAAATGAAACAGATAGAGCCGCTTTTACTTGCTGCAAATCAGAAGATGAGTCAGGGACAAAAAATGTCACAGGAAAAACTGCAATATGTTCAGACAGCTGCAGTTTCTTATCGTCAGTTACGTGAAGAACTTGAACGTCTGATTAAGGAATATGAGGAATTGGAAGATTTGATTAATGCCAATCAGACTGCTACGGTGAAAGTTAAGGATGTCGCTTATGCAGGAACTAAAATATCTATTTCTGATGTTTCGACGATATTAAAGAGTGATGTGAGGTTTGCACGCTTTTATTATGAGGGTGGAGATGTTCGGTATTCTTCGCTTTAAAGAATTGAGGAGAGGACATGGCTATTAATCCGATTGAAATGAATGGAATGGTTTCACGTTCCCAGGATTTATCCATGTTGAAGCATAACGAAGACAATAGAGCAGTGCTACAACAGGGAAATGTTGCAAATGCGGTTGTAAAAAAATCACAGGAAAAACGTGAACAGGTTGTGAATCCGGAAAAAACGGAGTATAATGAGTATCGTTACGACGCAAAAGAGCAGGGCAATGGTACTTATAGGGACAACCGAAAAGATAAAAAGAAAAAAGAAAAGCAGGAAGACGGTAAGGTTGTAAAAAAACAGCCGGGCGGTTTTGATATGCGAATATAACGTTAAATTGTAACTGATGGGAGATAACGGATGATTTGGTATCAGATTATTTTATTGATATTAGGAATTGTTATTTTTGTTTTGAGTTTTATTCTTCCGGAGAAGGCCGGAGCAGGTTTTGATAAAAAAAACACAGAGGATGATATCAAAAAGATTCTTGATGAAGAAGTAAAAAAAGCAGTCAGTAAATTGGAAATGCAGGCTGATGAAAAAATGGAGGACGCAATTGAGCGGACAACAAGAAGTTTGGAACGTATTTCAAATGATAAAATAATGGCTGTCAATGAATATTCGGATACGGTACTTAAGGACATCAATAAGAATCATGAAGAGGTTATGTTTTTATATTCCATGTTGGATGATAAACATAAGCAGCTCAAGGAAACTGTTGTCGGAATGGAACAGACGACAAAGTCAGTACAGAGCTCTCTGAATGAAATGGTTTTGCTTCGGAATTCAACAGATGAAATTTTGCGTACACAGTATGGACAGGCTCAGAATATCGTGCAGAACGCAGATACAGAAAAAAAAGAGTTTATGAAGGAACAGGAGATGAATCATCTTGTTGCAGAGGATATGTCTGTAAGTGTTGAGAATGCATCTGTTAAGACGGATGATAACGATAATTCCATTGAAGAGCTGGTTAGTGCGTTGGAAGAGTTTTCACAGCAACCCGTGAAACGCGATAAAAATCCTGCCTCAAAAGCTACCGGAAATAAAAGGGGCAAGTCAAAGACTGCTAAAAATGTTAATACATTGCCGCAGATACAGTCCCGGGATGCAAAAGGGAATCATAATGAAGCAGTATTGAAGTTGCATGCGGAGGGCAAATCGAATGTCGCAATAGCCAAGGAATTGGGACTTGGTGTAGGTGAAGTGAAATTGGTGATTGATTTGTTTCGCCAAAGCTAGAGGGAGCGTTGACAGATGAAACTCAAATATTATTTGCGGGGTATCGGTATCGGTATGATTGTAACCGCAGTTCTTTTTATGCTGGGGGGAGCGGGAACCAAACCGATGTCGGATGCAGAGATTATCAAAAGAGCCAAAGACTTAGGGCTTGTTGAAAATACGGTATTGAAGGATCTTGCACAAGAAAAAGAAACGGACAAAATAAAGGAACCTCTGTCTGAACAAGAGACTGAAATATCGGAAGAAGAATCGGAAGAAATATCAGAACCGGTAAGCGAAGAACAGATTGCGGACGCAGAGGGAAACAGTGCGCAAGAGACAGGAAGTGAAGGAACTTCTGAAAGTGATGAAGTGATAGAAGAATTTGTGGTTATCCACATTATAAGCGGAGACAGTTCTGTTTCTGTAAGTCAAAAGGTTTTTGAAATGGGTCTGGTTGAAAGTGCAAAGGAGTTTGATACTTTTCTTTGCGCGAACGGGTATGAAAGAATTCTTGCGGTTGGGCAGCATGAAGTGAAAAAGGGTGCTACCATGCAGGAAATTGCTGATGCATTAACAAGAAGATAATTGTGAAAAATAATATCAAAAAATATAAAGAAACCTCTTGCACAGGGGTTTCTTTTATGTTAAAATCAATGCGTTATGCTATAACACACGTATTCTGATTGGAAATCGGTGCTTTCTTTACGCGGGAAGTTGGTTTCTTAAGAGGAGGAATACGGAGGCAAAAAACCAAAAAACGGAGGAATTAAAAATGAGCGTAATTTCAATGAAGCAGTTACTTGAAGCAGGTGTTCATTTCGGACATCAGACAAGAAGATGGAACCCTAAGATGGCTCCTTACATCTTCACAGAGAGAAATGGTATTTATATCATCGACTTACAGAAGTCTGTAGGTAAGGTTGACGAAGCATACAATGCTATTTCTGAAATTGCAAGTGCAGGTGGTACTGTATTATTCGTAGGTACAAAGAAACAGGCACAGGATGCTGTTAAGACAGAAGCTGAGCGTTGCGGTATGTACTACGTAAACGAGAGATGGTTGGGCGGTATGCTCACAAACTTCAAGACCATTCGTTCCAGAATCGAAAGATTAAAACAGAT
>JAZSCW010000005.1:0-15666 GCA_045530835.1 Lachnospiraceae bacterium
AGACAAGAAGATGGAACCCTAAGATGGCTCCTTACATCTTCACAGAGAGAAATGGTATTTATATTATCGACTTACAGAAGTCTGTAGGTAAGGTAGATGAAGCATACAATGCTATTTCTGAAATCGCAAGCGCAGGCGGTACCGTATTGTTCGTAGGTACAAAGAAACAGGCACAGGATGCAGTTAAGACAGAAGCTGAACGTTGCGGTATGTACTATGTTAATGAAAGATGGTTAGGCGGTATGCTTACAAACTTCAAGACCATTCGTTCCAGAATCGAAAGATTAAAACAAATCGAAAGAATGGCAGAGGATGGTACATTCGATGTACTTCCCAAGAAAGAAGTTGTTAACTTAAAGAAAGAATGGGATAAACTCGAGAAGAACCTTGGCGGTATTAAGAATATGACAAGAATTCCCGACGCTATCTTTGTTGTAGACCCTAAGAAAGAAAAAATCTGTGTTCAGGAAGCTCATAACTTAGGTATTACATTACTTGGTATCGCAGATACAAACTGTGACCCTGAAGAACTTGATTATGTAATCCCCGGTAATGATGATGCGATCAGAGCGGTTAAATTAATCGTTGCTAAGATGGCAGATGCTATCATTGAAGCAAACCAGGGTGAAGTTATGGAAGCAGCTGAAGATGTAGCTGAAGAAGTTGCAGAAGAAGTTGTTGCAGACGCAGAATAATTATAATCTGATTCAATAAGGAGGATCATAAAATGGCGACTATTACAGCAGCTATGGTTAAAGAATTGCGTGAAATTTCAGGCGCAGGTATGATGGATTGTAAAAAAGCACTTACAGAGTGTGATGGAAATATTGAAGCAGCTGTTGAAGCATTACGTAAAAGCGGTGCAATGAAGGCTGAAAAGAAAGCAAGCCGTATCGCAGCAGAAGGTATTTGCCGTATTTCAAAGGCAGATGGCAAGGCAGTTGTTGTGGAAGTAAACTCAGAAACAGACTTCGTTGCTAAAAATGAAGTTTTCCAGACTTTTGTTGAGAAAATTGCAGACCAGGTAGTTTCAACTGATGTTGCTGACGTAGAGGCTCTTCTTGCTTCTACATGGATGGATGATACATCCAAAACTGTAAACGAAGCATTGGTTGAAAAGGTTGCTACTATTGGTGAAAAATTGAGCATCAGAAGATTTGAAAAGGTTGAAGCTCCTATCGTTGTTGGTTATATTCATGGTGGTGGACGTATCGGTGTTATCGTTGGTGCTGAAGGAACTAAGTCTGACGCAACAGAAGAGGCACTTAGTAACATTGCAATGCAGATTGCAGCAATGAATCCTCAGTATGCCAGCAGAGATGATATTTCTGCAGATGAATTGGCTAAGTTAAAAGAAATTACTATTGATAGTGCTTTGAATGATCCTGCATCTCTTCCTAAGCCTATCTTGAATAAGTTGATTGACAAGGCTGTTACAGAGTCTCTTTGGAGTGAAGAAGATAAGGCTATCTACGAAGAAAAGAAGAGTAATATGAACTTCTTGTTTAACTTCCTTTCCAAAGAAGCAACTGCTACATTGGCACAGCTTGCTATGGATGGCAAAGCTGACTATGTTGCAGATAAGATTTTCAGCGGACTTGTAGAAGGACGTATTTCTAAGCAGGTGAAAGAAATCTGTTTGATGGACCAGACTTATGTGAAAGCAGAAGATGGTAAGCAGACTGTTGCACAGTACTTAAAGAGTGTTTCTGCTGACTTAAAGGTTGTTAAATTCGTTCGTTTCGAAACCGGTGAAGGTATGGAAAAGAAAGAAGAAGACTTCGCAGCAGAAGTAGCAAAGCAGATGGCAGGCAACTAAGCGTTTCGTACAAGCGCAGTAAATATACGAAGAGAACCGAGCAAGTTTACTTGTAATCGGTTCTTTTTGTATATTTATTTCATAACGTATGTTTGTGAAACGATATGCGAGCAGAGGTGTACTTATGCTAAACTAAAAAAATTATTTGCCGATATATTTATTGATGTTACTATTGAGAAAAGTCGGAGGTACTTAAAATGGGAAAATTTGTAGTAAAGAAAACAAATACAGGCGTAAAATTTGATTTGAAGGCTACAAACGGACAAGTTATTGCAACGTCACAGGTTTACAAATCAGATGCCACTTGTAAAAGCGGTATTGAATCAGTAAGGAAGAATGCACCGTTGGCAGGCATTGAAGATCAGACAGTGGAAGGCTATACAACAGTGAAGAATCCTAAGTTTGAGTTATATACGGATAAGGCTGGAGAATTTCGTTTTCGTTTGAAGGCTGCAAACGGACAGATTGTTGCAACAGGAGAAGGATATAAGTCACATGCAAATTGCATGAACGGAATTGAATCAGTAAAGAAAAACGCACCGGATGCGGAAATCGTGGAGGAATAAAAGATGGATGTGAAAGAAAAAATCAGTGATATTGTGGAACAGATTTCTAAAAATCCTAATATCAAAGAAGAATTTGAAAAAGAACCTGTGAAGGTGATTGAAAAAATTGTTGGCGTTGATTTGCCGGATGATATTGTTGAGAAAATCATTGATGGTGTCAAAGCCAAACTGACAGCAGAAAATATTGCAGATGTTGCGGATAAGTTAAAAGGATTATTTAAATAATTTTTTGAGAAAGCGTTGTTCTTTATTGTGACAACGCTTCTTTTTTGGGGTAGAATTAATAAATAGTCAGAATAATGAAAATATGATATAATTGGTAATGAGTTTTATCAATGATATTGATTTTTGAAGTTATAAGTAAGGATTAAGAAAATTGTGAAAAAGGACAAAGCTGTTTTATATAAGATATTAAGGCCTGTTTTTACGGTCATTTTTAAAATCTTTTTTAACCCGACTATTGTTAATAAACAATATATACCGTCTGATGGCGCTGCGGTGATTGCCGGAAATCATAAGCATGCATTGGATCCTATTTTGGTAGATGTATGTACAAAGCGTGTTGTACATACATTGGCAAAAAAAGATTTGCATGATGGTATTTTTGGATGGTTTTTTAAAATGATTGGAACCATTCCTGTTGATTTGAGGGCCGAGAAAAATAAGGAGGCACTTTTGGCGGCAATAGACTATTTGCAAATTGGGTCACTCATTAATGTGTCGCCTGAAGCAAAGAGGAACTATACTGAAGAGATTTTGCTTCCTTTTAAGCCCGGGGCTGTAGTGATGGCGCAAAGAACCGGTTGCAACATCATTCCTTATGCAATAACAGGTGATTACAAATTCGGAAGCAATAATCTTAAAATTGTTTTTGATGAGCCGATTGATGTTTCAGATTTAAGTGTTGAAGATGCGAATGAAGTAGTTTTTCAAAGGGTGAAAAAGCTTCTTTTGCAGGAAAGAAAAGGTTTGGAAAAGAATGAATGAACACCCGAAGGCTCCTTGGTTGAGCTATTATGAAGAAGAAAACAGATTTTTGAAATATCCGGATACTTCGTTGTATTTATTTTTGGAAGAATCTGTCAGGAAGCATCCGAAAAATATCAGTTATGAATATTTTGGGACCAAACGAACAGGTGAAGAGTTTTTGGCTGAAATAGATAAATGTGCAAAAGCATTTCTTGCTTTGGGTGTGAAGGCGGCGGACAAGGTCAGTATCTGTATGCCAAACACACCGGAGGCAATCATTTCATTTTATGCAATTAATAAAATCGGTGCAGTTGCCAATATGATTCATCCCTTATCTGCCGAAAGTGAGATTCTCTTTTATCTTAACGGTTCACAAAGTGAGTATGTTGTGACGATAGATATTGCTTTTTCAAAGATATGTAATATCAGCAAAGAAACGGGCATTAAAAAATGTATTGTTGTTTCGGCAGGGAATGCAATGCCACCTGCAATGCGATTGGGATATTGGATTACCAAAGGCCGGAAGATTAAATATGTAAAGAACAATCTTTTTCTCTCGTGGAAAGACTTTATGAAAAGTGCGCGTAATGATACGGGGGAATTGGAAACTTCGTTTACCGGTAAAGAGGTTGCAGCAATTTTATATAGTGGTGGAACCAGTGGGTATCCGAAAGGGATTGAGCTTACAAATCTGAATTTTAACGCACTTGCCATGCAAAGTTATGTGGCTTGCGGATGTTTGGATGAGGGCGACCGCGTTCTTTCGATTATGCCGGTATTTCACGGTTTTGGTTTGGGTATTTGTATTCATACCGTGCAGTATTTTGGCGGAACCTGCATTCTGTTGCCACAATTTGATGCAAAAACGTTTGACAGGCTGCTCAAAAAATATCGACCGAATATCATTGCCGGTGTGCCGACTTTGTATGAGGCATTGCTGAAAAATCAAAATTTGGAAGGTTATGACCTTTCTTTTTTGAAATGCGTAATATCCGGCGGAGATTCATTGTCAGTATCATTAAAGCGTAAGGTGGATGCTTTTTTGCAGGAGCATGGCGCCAAGATACAGATTCGGGAAGGCTATGGTTTAACGGAATGCGTAACAGGAAGTTGTTTGACACCGATAAATGATTACAGAGAAGGAAGTATCGGGATTCCCTATCCGGATACCTATTATAAAATAGTGAAGCCGGAGACGACTGAAGAGCTGCCTTATGGAGAAGAAGGTGAAATTATCATTAGCGGGCCCTCCGTTATGAAGGGGTATTTGAATGCGCCGGAGGAGACTGCAAAGACCCTTCGCAGACATGAGGATGGCAAGATATGGATGTATACAGGGGATTTGGGATATATGGATGAAGATGGTTTTGTCTATTTCAAGCAGAGGGTTAAAAGAATGATTATCAGTTCAGGGTATTGTCTGTATCCCCCCTATATGGAGAATGTAATAGATGCTCATCCTAAAGTACTGATGTCGTGTGTGATTGGAACAGACCATCCGTATAAGGTACAGGTTGCAAAAGCGTTCATTGTACTGAGAAATGGGTATGAGCCGAGCGATGATGTGCGGGAAGAAATTAAGGCTCATTGCGAAAAGAATTTGGCCAGATATTCGTGGCCTTACGAATATGAATTCAGGCGTGAATTACCTAAAACATTGGTTGGAAAGGTTGCTTATTCCAAGCTGGAAGAGGAAGAACGGAAGAAAAATGAAAAAGACAATATTATTGATACACCCTGAAATATCGAGGACAAAATATAATTTTGTCGGTGTTATAGAGAATGAATGTCTGGAATTGGAGTATATTTCAGCAATGCTGAAGCAGGAGGGACATGAGGTTTATCTGTATGACGGTCAGGTGGAAAGGGTTTCCGTGTCAGAAACCATTCAAAAGTATAAACCTGACGTGGTTTATGTATGCGGAAGAACCAGACAGGAAAATTTCATGTTGGAATACTGTAGGGAAGCCAAACAGCAGAATTGTGAAACGGTCACTATGATAGGTGGCTTGCATGCTCAATTGTGTTATGAAAGAATGTATTGTGCGGAAGTTGATTATATTTTTACAACATTTGATATTTATAAAATAAAAGATGTTATGGAATGTAGTTTTGGAACAGGTGGTTTACAGCTTTCTGAAGTAGAAGGAATTTGTTATCAGAAGAATGGTGTGTGGATCAATAATCCCGCGAAACCTTTTGATATCAAAAGACTGCCTTGGCCGGACAGAACATATTTTTATGAGCATCCGCAGAACTACCGTTATCTTGAACTGGAACATGCGGCGTGGGTAAGAACGGCGTACAGCTGCCCGTATCGTTGCAAATTCTGTCATCGCAACAGGATGAATATGAGTACTTATGTTTGTCGTGAGATAGCAGATGTGGTTGATGAGATTGCAATGATTCCGGATCGCAATATTTATATTGTTGATGATGACTTTTTGTTTGATGTTGACAGATTGAAAGAATTCATTCGGCTGGTACGGGAAAAGAATCTGGAGAAAACGTATATCTGTTATGGTAGAGCCGATTTCATTGCACAAAATGAAGAACTTATGGCAGAACTCAAAAGCATTGGTCTTTACTATGTGCTGGTAGGTCTGGAATCAATTACTGATGCGCAGTTGAAGGATTATAACAAAAAGTCTGACATGAGGAACAATGTCAAAAGTATTGAAATCTGTAATCGATTGGGACTTCACCTGATGGGGATGTTTATCATTGATTTGGATTATACGGCGAAAGAGTTCCGCATGCTATACCGTTGGATTAAGCAACATGCATTACGCCATGTGGCTATTTCGATTTTTACACCGGAAATGGGACTTGAAACGTTTGATATCTACAAAGACAGACTCGTTACCGATAATCCGTCCCATTGGGATTATCTGCATGTGGTGGCCCAACCGGATAAAATGAGTGTGAAGCAGTACTATTTCCACTACTATATCTTATTAATCAAACTGTTTTTGAAAGGAAAAAGGGATGGCGTGTATGATTTCATCGATTACGGTGATTATATCAGGTCATTTGTGAAAAACATATTCTGTTCGAAAAGGAGTAACGATGATGAGTAATGAAGAGAATAAGGTAAAAAAAATAATTCCGAGTAAATTAGAGACCGGTTTTCAACAATTATTATATAAAACACTAGGTAAAATGATTCCGGCCGGGATGACGCCGAATCAGATAACCCTGATTGGTGCACTGGGGGGGCTGGCAGGTATCATTTGCGCTTTTTTATCTCAAATATCACCGTTTTTTCTGATTGGAACCATTTGCGGTCTTTGCTGTCATTTGGTTTGTGATGATTTGGATGGATTTGTGGCACGAAGCCGTAATATGACCTCTAAAGCCGGCGGATATTTTGATTTGTTGACGGATATTTTACATATAACCTATTTGATTATAGCACTTGCTTTTGCAGGATATGTGAGCTTTGAACTTGCTATTTTTCTGGTGCCTGTATATGCGCTTATTATCTTTACTGCAATGAATTACATTCTTTATCTGAAGGAATTTTTGTTTCCGCGCCTCGGGCCTATTGAAACGCATCTTTTTTTCATTGTGATTTGTATAGGAAGCATGATTTTTGGAAGCAAACCGCTTTTTAGTCTCTGGGGATTTGGCATAAAATTTGCAGATTTGGTGTTGGTAATCGGTGGAATTCCGATGTATTTCGAAATGATTCGTTTGCAAATTCAGTTATACAGAAGACTTCGTGTGCTTGATAAAGAGGAGCGAAAATGACGCAACAGGAACACATTTATGTGGTTTGCATCAAAGCTTTGACGGGATTGGGGCGTTTTTGCAGACTGTGGAATAAGTATGAATATACCCATATTGCGGTTTGTCTTGATGAAAAACTGGAGGATTTTGTTACTTTTTCCCGTAAGTTTCATCATTCACCGTTCACTGCCGGTTTTATGCATGAAAAGCGTGAGCATTATGCATTTGGAAAAAATCCGTATGCTAAGGTTAAGGTGATAAAAGTTCCACTGACGGCCGAAAATAAAAGAAAAATTGTGAGTTATGTAAACCGTATTGAGCATGATGGGGAATATGTTTTTAATTTATATGCGATGCTGACAATGCCTGTTTTACATGGTTTGCGTATTTATAAAGCACATAATTGCATGTCTTTTGTGGGTAAAATAATTGAATTAAGTGGTGCGGTTACCATGGAGAAACCGTTTTATAAATACAATATTCCGGAGATGGATAAGCTTTTGGAGAAATTTCCGGTTGAAGAAATATTATTGGACAAAAAAACGGAAGATGAAGTTTATATGCAAAGAATCAGTCCGGTACAGAACATAAAAGCAGCATTTTGCTTAAATGCTGCTTTGCTGTATCGTATGTTGTGTAAGAGGAAAGAAAAATATGAATGAAATGCCTGAAGTAAGAAGAGGGAAATTAAGAAAATTATTGCAAAGAAAAGAGTATATCCGTGTCTTGGAAGCCTCTAATGGCTTGTCAGGTCTTATTGTTGAGAATACTGTTTCAAAAGAGAGAGAATTTGATGCGATGTGGATTAGTTCTCTTTGTGATTCCGTGCTAAAAGGAAAACCGGATAATGAAGTGGTAGATTTTTCGCAACGTCTCCAGACGGTGCAAGAGATTTTAGAGGTGACTACCAAACCGGTTATTTTTGACGGTGACACCGGCGGATGTATGCAGCACTTTGTTTCTCGTGTTAAAACACTTGAACAGATGGGAGTTTCTGCAATTATTATTGAAGATAAAAAAGGATTGAAACAAAATTCCTTGAAGGGGGATCCGCAGGCACATATTTTGGAAGATGCCGAAGTTTTTGCAGAAAAGATACGAAATGGAAAAGAAGCTTTACAGACGAGGGATTTCATGATTTTTGCCCGGATAGAAAGCTTTGTGGCAGGCAAAGATCTGCAAGAGGCGCTAAGGCGCGCGCAATGCTATGTTGAGGCGGGAGCGGACGGTATTATGATACATAGTTATCAGAATGACGGTCGGGAAATTATTTCCTTTTTAGAAGCTTTTAAAAAGAAGTATCCTAAGGTTATTACCATTGTTGTTCCGACAACATATGCTTTCCTGCGCGAAGAAGAGCTTAAGCAATATGGTGCAAATGTGATTATCTATGCGAATCATCTGTTGCGAAGTGCATATAAAGCGATGCAGCAGACTGCACGAAAGATTCTTGAAGATGGTTGTGCTAAAGAGGCGGGAGAACTTTATTGTGTTTCGGTTAAAGAAATTTTGGAGCTTGTGGAAGAGGGATAGAATATGGTAGAACCAATCAAATTTTATGAATGTCTGGTGAAAAACGGATATGATTTTTTTGCAGGTGTTCCTGATTCATTATTAAAAGAATTTTGTAGCTGTATCAAGGATGTGGTATCTTCTGATAAAAATATCATTACCGCAAATGAAGGGAATGCGGTCGCGTTAGCGTGCGGGTATCGCATTGCAACCGGCAAAACGGGTGTGGTTTATATGCAAAATTCCGGTTTGGGAAATGCCGTGAATCCAATGTTGTCGCTGGCAGATGAAAAAGTATACGGAATTCCTGTATTATATATAATCGGTTATCGTGGTGAACCGGGTAAAAAGGATGAGCCGCAACATGTCACTCAAGGAGAATTGACACTGCCTTTACTTGAAACACTTGGCATAAAATATTGGCTGGCAGATGAACAGTATGAGGAGCAGTTGAGCGACTGCAGACAGTATATGCGAAAGAATAACAGGTCGGCAGCTTTGATCGTTCAAAAGGATTATTTTGGCACATATTCTAAAAAGATTGCAAATCAAAATAGTTATCCGATGACGCGCGAGGATGCACTTTTTACCATTCTTGGCGGGTTACATGAGGAAGAGTTTGTTGTTTCCACAACAGGAAAAGCATCGCGTGAAATTTATGAGATTCGTGAAAAAAACGGAATGTCACATGAAAATGATTTTTTGACTGTAGGTTCGATGGGGCATGCTTCTTCCCTGGCGCTTGGCATAAGTCTTTCAACTGCAAAAAATATATATTGCATAGACGGAGACGGAGCGCTGATTATGCATATGGGAGCTTTGGCTGTTGCAATACAAAATGCGGGAGCAAATTTCAAATATATTTTAATCAATAACGGATGTCATGAATCGGTAGGAGGACAGCCGACGGTATCTTACAGCCTGAATCTTCCGGAAATTCTTAAGGGGTTTGGATTTACAAGCGTGGTGCAGGCAAAGGATATTTCTGAATTAGAGGCGGGACTTTGTGCTTTGCAGCAGACGGGAAAGATGGCGTTGATTGTTTATACGAACAGCAAATCCAGAGAGGAGCTTGGCAGACCGGTTACTACGCCGAAAGAAAATCGGGAATGTTTTGAAAAGAAACTAAGGAGTGTGAAGGATGAAGGCACTTATTTTTAATTCCGGTCGTGGCGTGCGAATGGGAGAATTGACGTCTCACAGACCGAAATGTATGGTTACACTTTACAATGGAGAAACTATTTTGGAACGACAGATTCGAATTCTTGGAAAGTGCGGTATCCGTGAATTTGTCATTACAACAGGACCATATGAAGAACAGTTGATTGCTGTTTCAAAGCAATATCCGGAGTATCATTTTGAATTTGTTCCAAACAAAGAGTATGAGAATACAAATTATATTGTATCCATGTATAATGCGCGTGAATATATAAAGGATGATATTTTGCTTTTGCATGGAGATCTGGTTTTTGATGAGAGTCTTGTATGCAAAATACTCGGAGATGTAAGAACTTCGCTTTGCCTTTATGACGAAAAAAAGTCATTGCCCGGGAAGGATTTTAAAGGGAGGTTTCGCGATGGAGTGTTACAGGAAGTTTCTGTATCCATCTTTGATGACGATTGCTATGCTTTCCAGCCATTTTATAAATTGAGCAAAAAAGACATGCTTCTTTGGTTAGAGAGTATTGAAGCGTTTGTGAAAGCCGGAGAAACGCAGGTTTATGCAGAGAATGCTCTGAATGAGGTTTTGAATCAAATGTCTCTTCCCGGATTGTCCTGCAGTAAAAATTTCATTGAGGAAATCGATAATGAAGAAGATTACAGAACTGTATCTTTAATGATTCAAAAATGGGATCAAAAGATGCAAAAAATAGAGATTACCTGCAATTATGCCGATGTGTTACAAACGTTATTGCCTGAAACGGACGAAGTTTTGATTGTTTGCAGTAAAAGAGAGTCATTACGGATTAAAAAAATATTTCCTGAGGATAAAATGACCTATTTTCATGGTTTTTCTCCGAATCCAAAGTATGAAGAAATTATGGAGGGTGTAAAGCTTCTGGAACAGAAGAGAGCACAGACCATTGTTGCCGTCGGCGGCGGTAGTGCGATTGACGTTGCTAAATGCATTAAGTTGTTTTTGCATACATCGAAAGAGGACTTTCTGGAACAACATTTTTTGGAGAATGAAATCCGTCTGATTGCAGTTCCTACAACAGCCGGAACCGGAAGTGAATCCACCGCCATTGCGGTGATGTATTATCAGGGAGAGAAATATTCGGTTGCGCATCCTTCCATTCTTCCTGCGATTGCAATTCTCGATGCGGGGTTACTTGATACATTACCGGATTATCATAAAAAAAGTGCTTTGGCAGATGCATATTGTCAGGCAATGGAATCTTATTGGTCACGCGGTGCAAATGCGGAGAGCAGATTTTATGCGGCGCGTTGTATTTTGCTCATTCGTGAATATGCAGAAGGGTATTTGAAGTTTAACAGCAATGCCGATAAAATATTGGAAGCAGCCAATTTTAGCGGTAAGGCAATTCACATTTCACGTACAACGGCAGCGCATGCCATGAGTTATAAACTTACTACATTATATGGAATCAGTCATGGTCATGCAGTTGCAATGTGTATGACGGAATGTTTTAAAAAATTATATGAAGCTTCCCAAAATGAGCCCGAACTTAAGTTACTTCTTCAAAATCTTTCGCAAATAATGGGTTGTGAACGGATAGGGGAAGCGGTAATGGAGTTTGAACAATTCTATCAGTCATTGAAATTGCCGGATGTTGAAATCAGAGAGGAAGAGTTAGAATATTTGGTTTCAGCTGTTAACATACAGCGACTTGGAAATCATCCCGTTGCATTGTCTCGTGACGATTTGTTTTCTATGTATCATAATTTGCAAAAAAAGCGGTTTATATCATAGCCGCGCCAAGCAAGAGAGTCCGTAAACGGACTCTTTTTTTGCCTGACGGGAGGAATTATCTGTTTAAAAGATAAACACCGAAATTTAAATATGCCGCAAATGTAGTCCATAAAAGATAGGGAATCTGCAAATAGGCGGCTCTTTTGTCAATGGTAAAAAATTTGATGATCATGATAATGATAATGACCCACATAATCAAAAGCCAGATAAGGGCAAACAAATAGAACTGCAGATTGAAAAATACAGGACTCCAGCAGAAGTTGAAGAATAACTGGATGCCGTAAAGCCAAAGGGCAGTTTTTTTATCTGATTCACTTGCAGTATCAGCGGTATAAATCATAGCACTGCTTACGCCCATCAAGACGTACAGAATGGTCCATACGATCGGAAAAGTGATGGAGGGCGGTGAAAGTGGCGGTGTATTTATTTCATTATATAAATTGAAATTATTACGCACCAGAAATGCAGAGAGTCCGCCGACACCAAGGGAAATCAGAATAGAAATGATATAAGGTTTGTATTTGTTCCACATAGTGTTTCATACTCCTTTGTTGTAATTTATAGTGTCATGAAATAGTGTATTAAGAATTCTTTATTTTATTACTCAAATTTCAAGGAAAAACATGTAAAATTTGAATTTGCAAATCACGTATGTTGTGGTAAAATAGATTGGAATGTTATTTTTTAAAAGAGGAAAAGTTGCTTTGGAGTATTGTAAAGCGACAGGAGCAGTATGGAACAGATGCATGATATAAAGCCGGATGCGCGGCAGCAAATTGAGCAGATTGAGAAGCGCAGGAACAGAATTCAGCGGATGAAAAGTTTGCTGATGGTCGCTTTGTGTGTTCTTTTGGTGTTTCCGAATATTTCCTGCATTTATCTTTTTGTACAGAATTATCAAATGAACAAAAAGATAGATGATATCTACAAAATGATTTCAAAAGAATCTGCTACGATTGAAAAACATGAAGAATCTTTTACGTCGGAAGAAAAGACGCAGGTTGAAGAAGTTGTCACCGGGGAAGAATATATTATTCCTGACAGTGAATTATATCCGGATAAACAAAGGGTTTATCTGACATTTGATGATGGACCAAGTAAGTATACAAATGAAATTCTTGATATTTTGGCAGAATATGATGTGAAAGCAACTTTTTTTGTGCTGGCAAAGGATGGTTTTGAGGAAGAATATCGTCGAATTGCAGAGGAAGGTCATACGCTTGCACTTCATTCTTATTCACATAAGTATAGCACCATTTACTCTACACCGACATTGTTTCGGGAAGATATCAGGCTGATTCAGGATTATGTGCAGGACAGAACAGGACAGAAGAGTCTTTTTTATCGTTTCCCGGGAGGCAGTTCAAATACATTGGTGGATTTTGACAAAGAAGAATTGTTTCAGATTTTACGGGAAGAAGAATTGTCATACTTTGACTGGAATGTTGCAAGTCAGGATGCAGGGAGTGTGAAACTTTCACCAATCAGGATTCAGCAAAACGTTATGGAAGGTGTAAAAGAAAAAGAATGCGGCGTTGTTTTATTACATGACGCAGCTGATAAGTATACTACCGTTGAAGCATTACCTTTGATTTTGGATGCTTTGACAAAAGATGAAACATTTGTAGTGTTACCGATAACGGAAGGAACGGAACCGGTACGCCATGTGGTCAGTTCCTATGAATAAATGCAGGGGGATAAATTATGGGCTTTTTTAGTGATTTGAAGAATGATTTAACGCAGGCAGTCACCGAAATGACGGACGAAAAGGCGAAAGCAGAGATGATGGCGGAAGAAGAGCGTTTGAAAAGTGAACTTTCTGCCGTGCAGCCCGAACCGGAAAGTGATTTGATTTCTATTCTGGAAGAAGTGGAAGAATTGACAGAAATTGAGGAAGAAGCGCAGATGACAGAACCGCAGATGACAGAACCGGTCGCAGATACAATTCCATACGAGCAGATGTTTGCGTATGGAAAAGAGATGAATGTGACTGAAGGAAGTCTTGAAATTTCCGGCAAAATTGCCGGTAACCTGACAATCCCCGGTTCTTTATGCCTGAGTGGAGAGATGAATGGCCGAATTCAGGCGCAAGAAGTTATTTTGCGCGGCGCCAAAGTGGTAGGAGATATCATTTGCAGCAAGGGAATTGAGGTTGATGCAGATAGTGTGGTAATCGGAAATATTATCGGAACTGCTGCGGTGATTTCCGGTGCATTAAAAGGTGATGTTGATGTTGACGGACTTGTGATTCTTGAGTCAACGGCTATTGTTAAAGGTAATATGAAGACCGGAACCGTTCAGATGAATAACGGTGCAGTAATTGAAGGAATGTTTTCCCAGTGTTACGCACAGGTTAGTCCAAGTACGTTTTTTGATGACATGAAATAAAGGAGGATGAAGCAATTCCATGAAAAGGATTTTATTGAAATTAAGCGGCGAGGCGCTTGCAGGAGAAAAAAAGACAGGATTTGATGAGGAAACTGTCCGTAAAGTTGCACTTCAGGTAAAAGAACTGGTTGATAATGATATTCAGGTAGGTATTGTGATTGGCGGCGGCAATTTCTGGCGCGGACGTACCAGTGAAAATATTGACCGAACCAAAGCGGATCAGATCGGTATGCTTGCAACCATTATGAATTGTATTTATGTTTCTGAAATTTTCCGTTCAGTCGGAATGATGACAAACATTCTTACACCGTTTGAATGTGGTTCTTTTACAAAATTATTTTCCAAAGACCGTGCAAACAAGTATTTTGAAAAAGGGATGGTTGTTTTTTTCGCCGGAGGAACGGGACATCCGTATTTCAGTACGGATACCGGTGTTGTGCTTCGTGCAATCGAAGTTGAGGCTGATGTGATTCTTTTGGCGAAAGCGATAGATGGTGTTTATAATGATGATCCCCGCAAGAATCCGGATGCGAAGAAATATGATACAGTATCCATTGATGAGGTAATTGCAAAGAATCTGCAGGTGGTTGATATGACAGCCTCCATTCTTGCAAGAGATAATAAAATGCCTATGTGGGTATTCGGACTCGGAGAAGAAAACAGCATTGTTAATACCGTAAAAGGTAATTTCAACGGAACGAAAGTTACTGTTTAAATAAATACAGTTACAAATATAATTTAAATTAAGAAAGAATGAGGTATAAGAATATGAATGAAACTATTAAACCGTATGCAGAGAAAATGGCAAAGACATGTGAGCATTTAAATGCTGAATTTACAACAATCCGCGCAGGAAGAGCTAATCCGCACGTTTTGGACAAGATTGCAGTAGATTATTACGGAACAATGACACCACTTCAGCAGGTTGGTAATATTACGGTTCCTGAAGCAAGAATGATTCAGATTGCTCCTTGGGAAAAGAGTCTGATTAAGGCAATTGAAAAGGCAATTATGGCTTCAGATATCGGTATTACACCGAGTAATGACGGTACCGTTATCCGCCTTGTTTTTCCTGAACTTACAGAGGAGAGAAGAAAAGAAATTGTGAAAGATGTTCGTAAGAAAGGTGAAGATGCCAAAGTTGCGGTTCGTAATATTCGTCGTGACGGAAACGATGCATTAAAGAAACTTGCTAAGACAGAGATTTCAGAAGATGAAATTAAGAGTATGGAAGATGAACTTCAGAAGCTGACCGATAAATATGTGAAAGAAATCGGAGAAATGGTTGAAGATAAGTCCAAAGAAGTACTTACTGTTTAGTTGCAATGGAGGCATAAAATGAATGTTCCGAATCATGTAGCTGTTATCCTGGATGGAAACGGGCGCTGGGCCAAGAGTAAAGGGCTGCCTCGTAAAATGGGACATGTACAGGGTGGCAAAAATGTTGAAGAGATGCTTTATGTGGCCGATGAACTTGGTATCAAGTATTTTACGGTGTATGCATTTTCGACAGAGAATTGGAAGCGTAGCGAAGAGGAAGTTTCTGCTTTGATGACATTGCTTCGCAGTTATCTGTTATCAGGTTTTAAAAAAGCTGCAAAAAATAATGTTCGTATACGTATTATTGGAGATAAAGCATATCTCGCTCCCGACATTCAGCAGGCAATAGCCGACTTGGAGGCTGATTCGGCTGATAATACCGGTTTGCAGTTTCAGATCGCCATCAATTACGGAGGCAGGGATGA
>JAZSCW010000046.1:0-7455 GCA_045530835.1 Lachnospiraceae bacterium
TGCAACTTCTTTTAAACTGTAATCCATTGTTTTGTCTCCTTTCATTTTCGAAAACGTATCATTATTTACGAACTTGAATAAAACAAAAAAACCCGTCTCAAGAGAATTCTTTGAGACGAGTTATATTAACCCGCGGTACCACTCAAATTACGGAAAAATCCGTCACTCACCGAGCTCTAACAAGCCCTTTGCTTTCACGCAGCATTACGGAAGGAGTCTACTTACTTTCGCTTTCGGTCCTCCGACTCAGAAGTGATAAGTCATTGGAATGTTATGCCATTGCCTTGCACCAACCGGCAATTCTCTGTCTGGTTTTGCATTCCGACCGTCTTCGTCATAGTCGTTCTTTGTGATATTCAAATCTGATTTGATACTAGCACGCAAAAAAACTGTTGTCAATAGAAAAATAAAAAAAACATTGTCGCCAGCCGTCAGGAGTTCTGTCTGCGTTTGACAATTGCTTCGGTTATATCCTTTAATACAAGTTCTCCGTTTTGGTTGTAAACATCAAAAGAAATTTCGACGATGCCGTTCTTTTCATTTCGTTTCTGAAGGTTTGTGACAGTGGCGGTGCCGGTAAGAATGTCATCTGCATAAACGGGTTTGAGCCATTCGATGCGGGTAGATTTACCGGCAAGCAATTCATCTCCCAGAAAATCTACTTCAAGGTATTTGGCCCAGACAGACATGAATGACATGACACCCGGTGCAATCAGTTTGCCAAACGGTGTTTGCTTGGCATAATCTTCATCTGTGTGCAACGGAATAGGATCGTATTCTTTGGCAAAAGAAATCATTTTATCTTTTTCAATATGTGCGGGAGCTGTCTCTACCGTCATTCCGAGTTTTAAATCATCAAAATACATGCAAGTACCTCTGTCTCTTTATTTCGTAATGGTGAATTCATTTTTTGTTTTGGATTCTACGCTTGAAAAGGTATGTTGTCAAGAAATAAAGTGTTGAAATACGTCTTGACTTTCAAAGAAAGGGGTGCTAAAATCAAATCCGAAAATGGAATAGCGGATTTAAATGCGATGAGCAGAAACCAGTAGGTTGGAAAGAACCTGGAGAGAGTTGCCGGATGGTGCGAGGCAATGGGGGCGTCCTTCACGAATTCATTCTGTTAGCAGTGCGCTGAACAAGGGCAATCTTAAGTAGGATGCAACGGGAGTTCCCGTCACAGAACTGGAGTATGTTAGTACTCGACGAGGTCGTCACCGTGAGGTGACGACGAACTGAGGTGGTACCGCGAGAAAGATTGATATCTCGTCCTCTGTATTCTGAATCGGAATGCAGAGGATTTTTTTTCATATAAACTTTCCTATATGATAAAAAACGCTCTGCGATGGATGCACACTCGCGCAAGGAAGATGTCGCTGTCGCGACCGCGCTCAGCGCGAGAGTCCGCTTGCGGACTCTTTGTTATTTCATAGGAAATCCAAAATTCTGATGAATATTCTTCCGTGCAATTGATGCCGCCTAAGACGATTGTCGGAAGAGAAGATATTTGCAAACTTTAAAAGAGTATGCAGGGATTGACAGCCTCTATGCAACAGTTTAGGCGTTGAGGCTGAATGATTAGGATGAAAGAGGTTATAATTATGCAGATGACATTTCACAGAAAACTCCCTTCAGCAGGAGAAATCAAAGCAGAATACCCTTTGACGGAGAAAATGATTCAGGTCAAAAAGGAACGCGATGAGAGTATTAAAGCAGTATTTAACGGAGAATCGGATAAATTTATTCTTATAATAGGTCCCTGCTCAGCAGATCATAGTGAGCCTGTTCTTGAATATATTTCCAGACTTCGCAGAATACAGGAACAAGTTGCTGATAAAATAATTATTGTCCCAAGAATTTATACGAACAAACCCAGAACTACAGGGCAAGGATACAAAGGAATGCTTCACCAGCCGGATCCGGATGCGAAACCGGATATGTATAAAGGAATCGTAGCCATCAGGGAACTGCATCTGGCAGCGCTTCGCGACTATGGTTTCTCTTGCGCGGATGAAATGCTTTATCCGGAGAATTACAGATATTTATCAGACCTTTTATCCTACGTTGCGGTAGGCGCCCGCTCGGTTGAAAATCAGCAGCACAGACTGACTGCGAGCGGAATCGGTGCACCGGTTGGCATGAAGAATCCTACGGGCGGAGATTTGACAGTCATGATGAATTCCGTTGTGGCAGCACAGTCAAGCCATACTTTTATCTACAGAGGATGGGAAGTGACAAGCGAAGGCAATCCGTATGCGCATGCGATTCTGCGTGGCTATATTGATTATGCGGGAAGAAATGTTTCGAATTACCACTACGAAGATTTGTTAAGAGTGGAGGAGTTATACGAAGAGCTGAACTTGAAGAATCCTTCCGTGATTGTGGATACGAATCATAACAATTCCGGTAAAAAATATCTGGAGCAGATCCGAATTTCCAAGGATATCGTGCACAGTCGTAACCAGAACAGTGATATCAAGAGACTGGTAAAAGGCCTTATGATTGAAAGCTATCTGGAAGACGGCGCGCAGGGCGTGGGAGAGCATGTATTCGGTAAGTCGATTACAGATCCCTGTCTTGGCTGGGAGAAGACGGAACAGTTAATCCTTGATATTGCAGAGAAGCTTTAAGGAGAAGCGAAATGATCAGATATGCATGTGAAAAGGACATCGACAGAATAGAAGAGTTGCTTGCTCAGGTGGATTTCGTTCATCATAACGGCAGACCGGATATTTTTAAGATTGGTAAAAAATATTCGGAGGAAGAATTGAAAGTGCTGTTAAAAGATGAGACAAGACCGATTCTTGTCTGTACAGATGAAGCAGATACCGTAATGGGATATTGTTTCTGCATGGAACAACAGTATAAAGAGCATTCCGTTATGACGGATATCAGAACACTTTACATTGATGATATTTGTGTGGATGAGAAGATGCGCGGGAAGCATATCGGAAGGCAACTTTTTGACGCGGCGGTAAACCTTGCCAAAGAGCGCGATTGCTACAATATCACACTGAATGTGTGGAGCTGCAACCCTGCTGCAATGCGTTTCTATGAAGCCATGGGAATGCTTCCGCAAAAAATAGGAATGGAATTGTTGCTGGAGAAATAAATGAATTATCCTATTGCATTTATAGAAAAAATGGTATAGAATACAAAACGAAATAAATACAGGGGAGCTTGTAAGAGCAGGCTGAGAGGAAGTCATCAAACTTCGACCCTATAACCTGATCCGGGTAATGCCGGCGTAGGAAGTCATGAACAAGGATTTTTTACAGAAGGCATTCCGTAGGGATGCCTTTTTTAGTTCATAGGAAATTTTTTGACCTTTTGACATTTGAATCCTATGACATAAAAAGCTTCGCGAGAGATGCACAGCTCGCGGCAGGGAAAATAGTTGCGTTGCAACATCACGCATTTAATTTTTTATAGCAAACGGGGAGCTCGTTGGACGGGCTGAGAGGAAGGTGTAACCTTCGACCCATATACCTGATTTGGATAATGCCAACGTAGGGATCTTTGTAGTAATTACGGGAAACTTCAAATCAGAGGTTTCCCGTTTTTGACTTTATAAGAAAGAACTTGTCACACTATAGTCTGTAAGTTTTACTTATAAAGCCAAAACGTTCCGCGAGGATGCGAACTCGCGCGTACAAGGAGTGTGGCGCTGTCGCGACCGCGCTTGGCGCGAAGAATATGCATAGCACATTCTTTGTTTTTAGATGGGAGGTGAGAAACATGGTAAAAGTAAACGGCGAGAATGTAAACATCGCAGGGAAGACGGTTGCAGAGTATCTTGCAACGACAGCGTATGATTCTAAGCGGATAGCAGTAGAACGGAATGGTGAGATTGTACCCAAATCACAGTACGATTCCTGCATTCTGAATGAAGACGATGTGATAGAAGTTGTCAGCTTTGTGGGAGGTGGTTGAATGATTCCGACACGGAAAGAATGGATGGAAGCGCTGGAGGAACGTCACGGGATGGCATTGCAGCAGAAGTTCTCGGGAGCGACAGTTGCTGTCTGCGGCTTGGGCGGTTTGGGATCTCATATTGCGACGACATTGGCAAGGGCAGGTGTGGGGACTTTAATTCTTATTGATTATGATCGTGTAGACATCACGAATCTGCACAGACAGCAATATAAGGCAGACCAGATCGGTAAATACAAAACAGATGCCATGGCAGAAATCCTCAAGGAAATTGCCCCGTATACAGAGGTAAAACTGATTACGGGGAAGATAACAAGGAATAATTGCGCGGCTTTTTTAACAGGCGCGGATGTCGTCTGCGAGGCCTTCGATCGGGCAGAGGAGAAGGCGATGCTGACAGACTGTGTCATGGAACTGCTCTCTGATTCTTATCTGGTTGCGGCTTCCGGTATGGCAGGTATCGGGACGCCAAATTCCATTCGCACCAGAAGCGTTACCAAGCGCTTCTATCTCTGCGGAGATGAAGAAAGTGATGTGGATGATGTCGGCAGTCTGATTGCACCGCGCGTTATGCTTTGTGCGGCCCATCAGGCGCTGACAACCCTGCGTATTCTTGCAGGTGAACTTGTTTAAAGGGTGTTTTAACACTTTAATCTATGAGAAAGAAGGATTGATTATGATGCAAAACGATAAGCTGGTCATTGGTGGCCATGAATTCAATTCCCGTTTTATTTTGGGTTCCGGGAAGTATTCCATGAAACTGATTGAAGCGGCAGTGAACGATGCGGGGGCAGAGATGATTACACTGGCTGTCCGTCGGGCAAATACCAAAGAGAATGAGAATATTCTGGACTATATTCCGCAAGGGGTTACGCTTCTGCCGAATACTTCCGGGGCGAGAAATGCAGAAGAGGCAGTCAGGATAGCCCGGCTTGCAAGGGAACTTGGCTGCGGAGATTTTGTGAAAGTAGAGATTATGCGTGATACCAAGTATCTGCTTCCCGATAATCAGGAAACAATTAAGGCGACAGAGATTCTTGCCAAAGAAGGATTTATTGTAATGCCGTATATGTATCCGGATTTGAATGCAGCAAGGGATATGGTGAATGCCGGTGCGGCTACGATTATGCCGCTTGCCTCTCCGATTGGTTCGAATAAAGGACTGGCGACAAAGGAATTCATTCAGATTCTGATTGATGAAATTGAACTTCCGATTATCGTGGATGCGGGTGTAGGAAGACCTTCACAGGCTTGTGAAGCGATGGAGATGGGGGCTGCTGCCATTATGGCAAATACAGCACTTGCAACCGCAGGGAATCTTCCTATGATGGCGCAGGCATTTCGTCAGGCAATAGAAGCAGGCAGGGAAGCATATTTAGCCGGACTCGGAAGAGTACTGACTCGCGGAGCTTCCGCGTCAGATCCATTGACCGGATTCCTGCGTGATTAAGAGGTGATAAGGGATGGAAAATCAATTTTTGGTGGATTCGGAATTTTTATCAAAAGAAGCATTGGAGAAGAAGCATCTTCTGGAAACCGAACCGGCTTCCAGAAAGAACCATATGGAATATTTGCCTGGAATGGAAGTCATTGAATCGGAAGTATGCGGACAGGTAATGGCGCAGATGGAGTCGTTCAACCCGTTCACCTATACGGCAGCAGATGTCAGGGCTGCACTTGCACATGATACCTGTACGATTGAAGATTTCAAGGCATTACTTTCTCCGGCAGCAGAACCGTTTCTGGAAGAACTGGCGCAGAAGGCGCGGATTGAGACCGGTAAACATTTCGGGAATACGGTATATCTTTTTACACCGCTCTATATTGCCAATTATTGCGAGAATTATTGTGTGTATTGCGGTTTTAACTGCTATAACCACATTAACCGTATGAAACTCAATATGGAGCAGATTGAGCATGAGATGAAAGTCATTGCCGATTCCGGAATGGAAGAAATATTAATCCTTACCGGGGAAAGCCGTGCCAAAAGCGGTGTGGAATATATCGGAGAAGCATGTAAGTTGGCACGCAAATATTTTCGTATGGTAGGGCTTGAGATTTATCCGGTGAATACGGAGGAATATCGGTATCTTCATGAATGCGGCGCAGATTATGTGACGGTATTTCAGGAAACCTATGATACCGAAGCGTATGAGAAACTTCATTTGTTTGGTCACAAACGTGTCTGGCCGTATCGCTTTGATGCACAGGAGCGTGCCCTTCGCGGCGGTATGCGCGGGGTTGCATTCTCTGCGTTACTCGGTCTGGCTGATTTCAGGAAGGATGCATTGGCGAGTGCCCTTCATGTGTACTATTTGCAACGCAAATATCCGCATGCGGAATTTTCACTCTCCTGTCCGCGTCTGCGTCCGATTATCAATAATGACAGAATCAATCCGCTTGATGTGGGAGAGAAACAGCTTTGTCAGGTTCTTTGCGCTTACCGCATTTTTCTTCCTTTTGTCGGGATTACCGTATCCTCGCGAGAAAGTGAAGCTTTTAGGAACGGTATTGTAAAAATTGCCGCTACAAAGGTTTCCGCCGGGGTTTCTACGGGAATCGGGGATCACGAGAGTAAATATTCGGGGAAACAGGATGATGCAGCCAAGGGTGATGAGCAGTTTGAAATCAATGATGAGCGCAACTTTGAAACAATGTATCAGGATATGGCTGCCGAGGGTTTGCAGCCGGTGTTAAATGACTATGTATATGTGTGATGTATTTTGTGTTACCAATCGTAAATTATGCCGCGAGGATTTTTTAACACGGGTGGAACGGATTGTATCCTGTCATCCTGCGGGGATTATTCTGCGGGAAAAGGATATGAGCGAAGAAGCGTATACGGAGCTTGCATCTGCTGTCATGGAGATTTGCAACCGCCACGGAGTGAAGTGTATTCTTCATGCTTTTGCGGATGTTGCAATTTCGCTTCATTGTGATGCCCTTCATATGCCGTTAGCATTACTGCGGGAGATGCCTTCGGATAAAAGACAAAACTTTGCGGTCCTCGGAGCATCCTGTCACAGCACAGAGGAGGCTATGGAAGCGCAGGCATTGGGATGTACGTACATCACAGCCGGCCATGTTTTTGAAACGGATTGTAAAAAAGGACTGCCGGGAAGAGGGCTTGCTTTTATACAAAAGGTATCTGCGGCAGTTGAGATTCCCGTGTATGCAATCGGTGGGATTGCACCGTCAAATGTTTCGCAGGTAAAAGCTGCCGGTGCCTCCGGCGTTTGCCTGATGAGCAGCCTTATGGTGAGTGAAGACGCAGAGGGTCTTATGAGAAGGATGGAGGAGCAGTATGAAGTTTGATAAAAAGATGTTGTTGCTGTATGCAGTTACGGATCGAAAGTGGGTTGGAAGGCAGTCTTTTGCGGAACAGCTGGAAGATGCTTTAAAAGGCGGAGTGACAATGGTTCAGCTTCGTGAAAAAGATATGGGCAGAGAACAATTTATGGAGGAAGCAATGAAGGCATGCAGGCTATGTCATCAATACGGTGTTCCTTTTATCGTGAATGA
>JAZSCW010000037.1:0-2844 GCA_045530835.1 Lachnospiraceae bacterium
GATTTTTCTTCATGACAGAAAACTTTGATAACTTTCTGGCCGTTTACCATTTCCTCTACGTAGCCGTTTACGTCAGCAAGTGTCTTTTGCTGCATCATAAAGAAGATGCCGATTTTACCGGTTACGATTTTAACAATTTGCAAAATCAGGAAAATAACAACAACCGCAACAAGTGTCAGCCAAACGCTGATATAGAGCATACAGACAAACACGGAAACAATGGTAAAAACAGAAGAGAAAAGCTGAGCCATTGCCTGCGCAATCATCTGACGCAGTGTGTCGGTATCATTGGTGTAGAGACTCATAATATCTCCGTGGGTTCGTGTATCGAATGCACGAATGGGAAGACGCTGCATTTTTTCAAACATATCATCACGGATTTTTTTCAGTGTTCCCTGTGCAATCGTAACCATGACACGATTGTAAAAAAGTGTAGAGAAGATTCCCACCAGATAAATAACACCGATGAAAAGCAGCGCCTTGAAGAGTTCCGTAAAAACGGGATTCGAAGTCGCCAGCAAAGGTACGATGTAATCATCAATCAGTTTCTGCAGAAACAGGGAAGATGCTGCAGAAGCAACGGAACTTAACAGAATACATGCCACTACAAAAATCAGCTGTGCTTTATAACCTTTCATGTAAGACAGCAATCTTATTAGTGTTTTCAAATCAAATTGAGGCCTTGGCGGCATACCCGCAGGCATCTGTCCCATCGGGGGCATTTTCTTCTTCTTATTCATGATCGCTGTCTCCTTTCTTCTGAGATTCATATACTTCGCGATATATATTGCAGCTTTCTAAAAGTGCTGTATGGTTACCAACGGCAACAACCTTACCATCGTCCATAACAATGATTTGATCTGCGTGTTGTACCGAGCTGATACGCTGTGCAATAATGATTTTGGTTGTGTCCGGAATATATTCCGCGAAGGATTTCCGGATGGAGGCGTCGGTCTTTGTATCCACAGCACTTGTGGAGTCATCCAGAATCAAAACTTTCGGTTTTTTCAATAAAGCGCGGGCAATGCATAGACGCTGTTTCTGCCCACCGGAAACATTTGTGCCGCCCTGCTCGATATGCGTATCATACTTATCCGGGAAGCTTTGAATAAACTCATCCGCACAGGCAAGTTTGCAGGCATGCTCTATTTCTTCATCCGTGGCATTTTCATTTCCCCAACGCAGATTTTCTTTGATGGTACCTGAGAATAGCTCGTTCTTCTGAAGAACCATGGCAACCGCATTACGAAGGACTTCAAGGTCATATTCACGGACATCAACACCGGCAAGTAAAAGGCGACCGCCGGTTACGTCATACAAACGCGGAATCAACTGTACAAGGCTTGATTTGGATGAGCCCGTACCGCCTATGATGCCGACTGTTTCGCCCGAAGCGATGGTGAGATTAATGTTATCAAGTACTTTTTTGTCCGCTTTGGAAGCGTAAACGAAGTCCACGTTTTCAAAACAGATGGAACCGTCTTTCACTGCCATTTGCGGATTGGCCGGATTCGCAATATCTGTTTTTTCGTTTAAGATTTCGGCAATACGACGTGCCGAAGCCATGGAGATGGTCATCATGGCAAAAACCATGGAGAGCATCATAAGGCTCATGAGGATTTGTATCGCATAAGAAAACATCGCGGTCAAATCGCCTGTTGTCATACCAAGTGCGGCATTGTTTCCGCTTACGACAATCGCTTTGGCACCAATCCAGGAAATGAGTATCATGCATGTGTACATGAAGAACTGCATGATGGGAGAGTTAAATGCCAGAAGTCGTTCTGCTTTGGCAAAGTCCTTGTAAATGTTTTGGGAGATTCCCTTGAATTTATCAATTTCGTATTCTTCCCGATTAAAGGATTTCACAACGCGGATTCCGCGTACATTCTCCTGCACGATATTGTTTAACTCGTCATAGGTACGGAAAACACGACCGAATATCGGGTGTACACTTCTGACAATCAAAAGCAGTAAAGCCGCCATAAGCGGAATAATCGCAAGGAAAATCCATGCAATCGAGCTGTTTATGCTAAAAGATACGCACATGGAAAAGATAAGCATAATGGGGCCTCGAATCGCCATACGGATTAACATCTGATACGCATTCTGAATATTGGTGATGTCTGTTGTAAGACGGGTTACAATCGATGCAGTTGAAAACTTATCGATGTTGGAAAATGCAAAGGTCTGTACATTATCGTACATATCCTGACGAAGATTTGCAGAAAATCCAACCGAGGTGCGCGCTGCAATATGGGCAGCCAATACGCCCGTGATAAGCTGAAGAGATGCAAACAGGAAGAGAATGAGACCATACTTCCATACTGCGCCCATGTTCCCAAGATCGATTCCTTTGTCAATTACGTTTGCCATGCAAAGCGGTATTAATATCTCAAATCCCGCTTCCAGAATTGACAGAATAATTGTTAGAACGGAGCCTTTTTTATGCTCGCGCAAGCTTTTTGCCAATGTTTTTATCATAGTTGCCTCCTTTTGGTGTAGCATGCTACACTTTATGTCTAAGTGAAAGCCGATATGCAACCGGCGTACTTATTCCAGATTTTTATATACGATTAACAGCATTTCTCTCAATCGCTCAGCATCTTCATCGGAAAGAGTGGATATAATTTTTTGTTCCGTGGTAAGAATATTATGTTCCATATCAATCCCCAATTCCTCCGCCTGCCTGGTTAATTTGACAATTTTATTTCTTTTATCCCGGGCATCTGTCCGGGTTGTTACATGACCGTTTTGTTCCATTCTTGAAACAATACCCACGACGGTCGGATGTGATACTTCCAGAAAGGTTTCAATCTCTTTCTGTGTGGCTTGTCCGCCCTT
>JAZSCW010000050.1:0-7798 GCA_045530835.1 Lachnospiraceae bacterium
GAAGAGACAGCTGAAGCACCTGCAGAGGAAGCAGCAGTTGAAGAGACAGCCGAAGCACCTGCAGAGGAAGCAGCAGTTGAAGAGCCAGCCGAAGCACCTGCAGAGGAAGCAGCAGTTGAAGAGACAGCTGAAGCACCTGCAGAGGAAGCAGCAGCTGAAGAGACAGTCGAAGCACCTGCAGAGGAAGAAGTAGTTGAAGAGACGGCCGAAGCACCTGCAGAGGAAGCAGCAGCTGAAGAGACAGTCGAAGCACCTGCAGAGGAAGAAGTGGCTGAAGAGACAGCTGAAACATCCGCAGAGGAAGCGGTAGATGCGGTACCGGTATTTGTTGCATCTCCGGAGGCGGTTGAAAAGTTAGATTTGAACCAAACGTTTTTCGAGGATATAGTAACAGAGCTTCCTGAAGATGAGCTGATTATTACACCTGAAGGTACAGAGCCTTTGCCTGTGGAACAGGAAAAAGAAGAAGAGACCGTTGAAGAACAGGTTGAGGAAGCAGAAGAAGATAAATTCAGTTTCGGTGATTTGGATGATGTGGAAGAAACCTCGGGAGAAGTCGAAGAAATCTATATTGAAACAATAGAAGACCCTAATAAAAAATGGTCATTTAACAATAGTATGTCCAATACCTGGAAAGGGCAGGAAGAGAATGCGAAGCGTTATGAATTCATTGCTAAGGAATTGGGTGAAAACATTGCGGTTGCAGAAAATAAGGAAGAGGATGTAACGGTCGATACAACAGAGACTGTTGAAGAAGCAACTGTTGAAACACCGATTGTTGAAGAGGTAGAAAGTGTAACGGAAGTAACACAAGAACAGACAATATCTTGTGAAGAGATTGCTGAGACACAAGAAGAATATTCCAATGGACTCGAGGATATCATGATTCTCCCTGCGCAGCTTAGTCCTATGCCGTTAGATGATAAGGCGGTGATTGATACCGCAACGATAATCGGACTTGGTGCAGAGCGCCCGATGCATCTTGAACAGCCGGTTACAAAGACCAAGACTAAGAATGTTGTAGAGTATGCTCCTAATAAGGGATTGACAAGTGAAGATTTCCAGGCCGCAGATGTGATTGAAATTATTGTTGGCAGAGGTGAAGGCATTGAAAAGACCATCAGCTCCAAAGAAGATTTGAGACAGGCAGTGGCATTTTTAAGACTGGAATCAGACGGATGTCCTATCGGCATCAAGCTTGCAGCCGGACGTATTGAAAGAGACCTTGAGTTCTGTGTATTTGCCAAACCGGATTTTGTAGTACTTAATAATTTCGATGTAGTACCTCTTCCGTATGCGTTATACAGGGCTAACAAATATCTGAATACGGTACAGTCGGATATGAATCTTGTGATTGAAGTGAAAGATATTGCAAATGCAGAGGAAGCTGCAAAGATTATTGCAATGGGTGCTGATGTGATTGTTTTGAATGATTCTGCTAAGGATATGCAGGAAATCCGGGAACAGCTTAAGCGAATTGCGAAGGAAACAGGTCATTATGAAGTGAAAGATTTGAATGTGAAGGACTTGTGTACCATTAATCGTGATATTGCGCAGTATACGGATATTTATCATGTATAATTCTGTTAATAGCTATCTGAAACATAAATTTGGCTGTAAAGTATATAAAATAGCACTAAGTTCAGGATGCACCTGCCCCAATCGTGATGGAACGATTGGGGTGGGTGGTTGTATTTTTTGTGGAAATCAGGGCTCAGGTGATTTTGCGCAGAGTGCTGCACTTTCGGTTTGCGAACAGTTGAAACGCGGGAAAGAACTGATTGCATCCAAAAATCGTGGTGGAAAATACATTGCATACTTTCAGTCTTTTACGAATACTTATGGTGCGGTAGAAACTTTAGAACCGAAGTTTAGAGAGGCTATTTCGGATGATGAGGTGGTTATACTTTCTATTGCGACACGACCGGATTGTATTTCGGAAGATATGCTTGCGCTTTTATGTCGTTTGAATGAAGTGAAACCGGTCTGGATTGAACTTGGATTACAGACCATACATGAAAGAACTGCGGAATATATCAGAAGAGGATATCCTCTTTCTGTTTATGACAATACAATCAGAAGATTAAGAGAATGTGGTATTGAGGTTATTGTGCACGTAATACTCGGGTTGCCGGCAGAAACCAGAGAGGATATGCTTGAGACTGTGCAATATGTGGTGGATTCCGGTGCAAACGGAATCAAACTTCAACTTTTACATGTGTTGCGTGGAACGGATTTGGCAAAAGATTATCAGGAAGGCAAATTTGAAGTCCTGTCTATGGAAGAATATCTTTCCATTCTCAGAGATGCTTTGGCAATTCTTCCCCCCGAAGTAATTGTGCATCGCCTGACCGGTGACGGAAATAAAAAAGAATTGATTGCACCGCTATGGTCAGCAGATAAAAAAAGAGTATTGAATGAAATAAATAAAATGGTGTTTTAATATGGCAGGAAAGAAATGTTTTATTGTAGGTGCCGGTGAATTTGACCGTGAACGTTTTGGGCCGGAACAGGAGGATTATATCATTGCTGCGGATGGAGGATATGCTTTTTTGCAGGAAATGAGGATTAAGCCGCATCTGGTAGTTGGTGATTTTGATTCGTTGGGATTTGAACCGGCAGACGAAAATGTGATTTGCCATCCGGTTATGAAAGATGATACGGATCTTGCCCTGGCTTGCAAAACAGCTTTGCAGTATGGATATACGGATTTGCATATTTTTGGTGCGACCGGCGGACGTTTGGACCATACAATTGCTGCGATGCAGTTGTTGGTTCAATTAACAAAAGAAGGTGCAACACCGTTTCTGTACGGATGTGGTTATACGCTGACTGCGCTTGTTGCAAACGGAGAGGGCTGTGTGAGTCTGGAATTCGCAGATGAATATCAGGGTGGGATTTCTGTTTTTTCCAACACAACCCGGTCTGACGGTGTTTGCGAAGAAGGCTTGCTCTATACATTGCAGGATGCAACTCTTTTCTCGGATAATGCGTTAGGAGTAAGCAATTCTTTTATCAAAAAAGAAGCAAGAATAAGCTTGCGGGAGGGTGCGCTGATTATTCTCTGGTATGGAAATGCAGGGGCGCCTTTACCGAAACATCATAGGATTGAAGTTTAATGGAGAAAAAATATGGAAACCAGAGTGGCAGTAATGGGCATCATCGTGGAAGATAGGAATTCCGTCGATGCGTTGAACCATATTTTGCATGAATACGGGGAGCATATCATAGGCAGAATGGGCTTGCCGTATCGTGAAAAAAATATAAATATTGTCAGTATAGCTGTAGATGCTTCACAAGATACAATTTCGGCACTTGCCGGAAAAATCGGTAAGTTATCCGGCGTGAGCGTGAAGACGGCATACTCGAATGTGATTACCAATGGATAAGCGTGTACGTGAATTGTTGGTGCGGTTGCGCGCCGAGAGAACTTTGCCGGAGGAAGAATATCTGTATCTGCTGCAGCATAATTCTGAAAAGGCCCGTGATTTTGCGGCTTCACTTGCCCGCGAGGTACGGGAACAAATATATGGCAAAGATGTTTATATAAGAGGATTGATTGAAATTTCGAATTATTGCCGCAATGATTGTTTGTATTGTGGGATTAGGCGAAGTAATGCATCCTGTGAAAGATACAGGCTTTCTGAACGGGAAATTTTACAATGTTGTGAAGCGGGATATCCCCTTGGGTTTAGGACCTTTGTTCTGCAAGGAGGAGAGGATGCATACTATACAGACGAAAGACTGGTTGATCTGATTGGAAAAATCAAGGAAAGATATGCAGATTGTGCGGTAACGCTTTCTTTGGGAGAGAGAAGTCGTGAAAGTTATGAAAGACTTTTTGCTTCCGGTGCAAACCGTTATCTGCTTCGGCATGAAACTGCGGAGTGTGAACATTATGGAAAACTGCATCCGCAAGAGATGTCTTATACAAACAGGATGCGATGCTTGGAGGATTTGAAAGCGATCGGTTTTCAGACCGGTTGCGGATTCATGGTTGGTTCGCCTTACCAGACGGTATATCATCTGGTAAAAGAATTGAAGTTTATCGAAAAATTCAAACCACAGATGTGTGGAATCGGTCCTTTTCTTTCTCACCATGCAACGCCGTTTGCCTCTTTTGTAAATGGCAGCTATGAAGAGACGCTTTATCTGCTTTCGCTTATCAGGCTGATTCATCCCTGCGTTTTGCTGCCGGCAACGACAGCACTTGGGACAATTCGTGAGAATGGGCGTGAGGCAGGGATTCTCGCGGGAGCAAATGTTGTGATGCCAAATCTTTCCCCTGAAGATGTGCGTGCCAATTACGAACTTTATGATAATAAAATATCCACAGGTGCCGAAGCTGCATGCGGACTTGAAGATTTGAAAAAGCGCATGGAGCGTATCGGTTACAGAGTTGTTGTGGATCGAGGAGATATTTGCACAGGAAAACTGTGAAATATAGATAAAATCTAACCGGTAAGAATAATCTGACCGAAAAGAAAGGAAACAGAAAACGATGGCAATTTATAATCCAAAATCACTGAAAGCGGAGGAATTTATCAATCATGAGGAAATTCTCTCCACACTCGAATATGCAGAGGCAAACAAAAATAATGTGGCCCTCATTGATGAAATTCTTGAAAAAGCACGCCCTAAGAAAAATGGAAACGGACTTTTGTGTCAGGGATTGACACACAGAGAAGCATCTGTTTTACTTGCGTGTGATATTCCGGAGAAAGTTGAGCAAATCTATCAGATTGCAGAGGAAATCAAGCTTGCTTTTTACGGAAACCGTATTGTAATGTTTGCACCGTTATATTTATCAAATTATTGTGTGAACGGTTGCGTATATTGTCCGTACCACCTGAAAAACAAACATATTACGCGTAAAAAGCTGACGCAGGAAGAAGTGCGTGCGGAAGTAATTGCTTTACAGGATATGGGACATAAGCGTCTTGCAATTGAAGCGGGCGAGGACCCGGTAAACAATCCGCTTGATTATATTCTTGAGTGCATTAAGACGATTTACAGTATTAAACATAAAAACGGCGCAATCCGCCGCGTAAATGTAAACATAGCAGCAACAACAGTGGAAGACTACCGCAAATTAAAAGAGGCGGGTATCGGAACTTACATTTTGTTCCAGGAGACATATCATAAGGAAAGCTATTTGCAGCTTCATCCGACAGGGCCGAAGCATGACTATGATTATCATACGGAGGCGATGGACCGTGCAATGGAAGGCGGTATTGATGATGTCGGTCTGGGTGTTTTGTTCGGACTTGAAAAGTATCGCTATGAGTTTGCAGGTCTTATTATGCATGCGGAACATCTGGAGGCAGTACATGGTGTAGGGCCGCATACCATCAGTGTTCCTCGAATTAAGAGAGCAGATGATATCGATCCGGATGTTTTTGATAATTCCATTCCGGATGAAATGTTTGAAAAGATTATTGCCTGTATTCGTCTTGCGGTTCCGTATACCGGAATGATTATTTCTACCAGAGAAAATGAGCAGGTGCGCGGCCGCGCTCTCCGATTGGGAATTTCACAGATTAGCGGTGGTTCACGTACTTCTGTGGGTGGATATACGGAGGAAGAAAGACCGCATGATTCGGAGCAGTTTGATGTTTCGGATCAGCGCTCGCTCGATGAAGTGGTTAAGTGGCTGATGGAGAACGGACATATTCCATCTTTCTGTACGGCTTGCTATCGTGAAGGAAGAACGGGAGACCGTTTCATGGCACTTTGTAAAAACGGTCAGATTCTTAATTGTTGCCATCCGAATGCTTTGATGACACTGACAGAATATCTGACAGACTATGCGTCGGATGAGACGAAGAAGGTTGGTTATGAGTTGGTTGAACGCGAACTGGATAAAATCCCGGGAGAAAAAATCCGTAAAATTGCTACTGAAAACATTGCGGCAATCAAAGAGTCGAACGGAAGAGATTTCCGCTTCTGATAATAAAATGTGAGAGGAAAAGCGGAGGTAACAAATGGGGTTGAATGAAACGGTATCAGCCGAACGAATTCAGATTGGATTTTTTGGAAAAAGAAATGCCGGAAAGTCGAGTGTTGTTAATGCCATTGCGGGTCAGGAGGTAGCTCTTGTTTCGGATACGCTTGGAACAACGACGGATCCGGTGCGTAAAGCGATGGAATTATTGCCCTTAGGTCCGGTAGTATTGATTGATACGGCCGGGATTGATGATGAGGGTGAGCTCGGAACACAACGTGTACGCAAAACAAACCGTGTGATGGAACAGGTTGATATTGCGGTGATTGTGGCGGATATAAGGGATGAGGAACTTGCGACAGAGTTACAATTGGCAGAAGCGTTTGCGCAGAAAAGCGTCCCCTGTATTTTTGTTATAAACAAATGTGATTTGGCGCCGGAAAAAGAGCCGCAACTTTCACAAACGACAGAAAAGAATAAGAAAGAACCTTCTTTTGAGGTAATAAAAGTCAGTGCGGCAACCGGGGCCGGTATAGAAGAATTGAAGAAGTTGATTGCGTCATTGGGAACTGCGACAAAACCGTTACAGCGTCTTGTGGCAGATCTTTTAGAGCCGGGAGATCATGTTGTTTTGGTGGTTCCGGTGGATGAATCTGCGCCTAAAGGCCGTCTGATTCTTCCGCAACAGCAGACGATTCGGGATATTTTGGATGCAGGTGCTTTTTGCAGTGTTGTCAAACCTGAGGGGTTGCAGGCGGCGCTGGGCTCGATGAAGAATGCGCCCAAACTGGTCATTACCGATTCGCAGGCTTTCAGGGAAGTGAATGCGATTGTTCCGGCAAGTATTTATCTGACTTCGTTTTCGATTCTAATGGCACGATATAAAGGAAATTTGTATTCTGCCGTAGAAGGTGCTAATGTCCTTGACGGAATTCGGCAGGGAGATAAAATATTGATTTCGGAAGGCTGTACACATCATAGACAGTGCGGTGACATCGGAACCGTGAAACTTCCTAATCTGATTCGTAAGTATACAGGTTGTGAGCCGGAGTTTTCTTTTACTTCGGGAACGGATTTTCCAGAAGATGTTTCTGCGTATCGGGTTGTAATACATTGTGGGGCATGTACTCTGAATGAAAAAGAGATGCAGCGTAGAATGCAAATTTGTAAAATGCAGGGGACACCGATTACAAACTTTGGCATTGCAATTGCCAAAATGAACGGAATTCTTGAAAGAAGCACGGCTGTACTCTATCAGGATATTTAAAAAAGCGAACAAAAAATACGAGTCAAGTCGAATTGTGTTGTATTTTTTTAATAATTATGCTACTTTATAGCTATAATGATTTTTTTACAGGGAGGAAAAAAGAATGGACGGAAATAATTTTAATAATCAGTATGATCCCTATTCTTATAATGTAGCGCCGACTAACAATGGAAATGGATTTGCGATTGCATCTTTGGTATTTGGTATTTTGGGATCAACCTTATTCTGCGGTTGGATTATTCCGCAGATTCTGGCTATTGTTTTTGCTATAGTTGCAAAGAAGTCAGGACAGAACAGAGCAATGGCTAATTGGGGTCTTTGGCTTGGAATTATCAGTTTGATATTGATTGCCATTTCCTATATTATTATTTTTAGTATTTATGGTCTTACATTTTTTGCTTTATTGACAGAGATGTAATTCGTTAGTTTGTTGTTTGTCAAAAATGAAGAGGGTGTCCCAAAAGTCATAAATGACTTGAGGGGCTACCCTCTTTCTTTCTGCAAAAAAATAGAGAACGGTTACCACGCCGCTCTCCATTTCTACCTCATTATGTGATATAATAAGGTATGCCTACATTTAAAGATTA
>JAZSCW010000095.1:0-46380 GCA_045530835.1 Lachnospiraceae bacterium
GATTTGGTTGATACGGAAGACGGACAGTGGTATCTGATTATGCTCGGTACCAGACCGATTGACGGTATTACAGAGCTTGGACGCGAGACCTTCATCGCAGAGGTAATCTGGGAAGACGGCTGGCCGGTTGTTAATCCCGGAATCGGACAGGTACAGTTAGAACAGCCCATTAACCTTCCGGAAGTTAATGATCTTCCCGGAGCAAAGGCATTCGAGAACGAAATCAACATTCGCTTCGGCGAAACACTTGATAAGAGACTTATGTGCTTCCGTCACCCGGTTGAAGGTATGTATCGTACAGAGGCAGAAACTGAAGTTTCCATCGCTCCTTCCGTCGCAACTCCGAACGACCGTGATAAGAGCATCTCTTACATCGGTATCCGCCAGCAGAGTTATCAGTTCCATGTAGAAATCAAGGTTAATCCTTTTGTATCCGCAGCGACCATGGGGGGACTGCTCTATATCCATAGTGATGATAACTATATTACTCTTATGGTTAAAAATGTTGACGGAAATCAGATTGTGGAAGCAATCAAGAATGAGAAAGCCGAAGTTACCAAGCTTGGCGAACTCAATCTGGGTAAGGTATGGGACGGCGCAAACGGCGAACCGCTCGTGCTTTCCATCGAAGGCGATATGCGTAATGTAACACTCTGTGTCAATGAAGAAATTGTTGCAGAAGGCGTCAACAGCGCATTCCTTTCTTCTGAACTTGCAGGCGGTTTCGTAGGATGTACCTACGGTCCTTATGCAGTAACCACAGACGAAGCTGACGCACCTCGCGTACACTTTAAAGACTGGTATATTGAATATTAGAAATGAATGAACAGGTTTCATAATAGATAAGAGGGTGCCCCTCTTTATGATCTTAAAAAATCATAGTTTTAGGGGCACCCTCTTATCATATTTTTCTAGCTGTCTGCACTGAATTTCATGCGTTTCTTACCTGCCGGATGTATAAATTCCAGTTCTGCTGCCTTTAAGCAAAGTCCCAGTCCCAGCTCCTGCGCAAGCGCCTTGGATGAATCCGTTCCGTACTTGGTATCTCCAAGAATCGGATTTCCCATATTGGCAAGCTGGACACGTATCTGGTGATGACGTCCGGTCTCAAGACGGATTTCCAAATCTGTAATCACATCAAATTCTGTGGCACCTCCTGCCACTTTTCCCTTATCGCCATCCGTCTTTCGCGGAATCTTTTCTTCTGCGCATACGCGGTAAGAAAGCCGGGCTTTCTTTGCAAGTTTCCCTTTCGGTCCACGTAAAAATTTCTCATCAACTACGCGTGACGTATTCGTTTGCCCGTCTTTGTAAAGCAAATCCTCTAACGTCGCCTGTTCGGGTTCGACAATACCGTAAACACGGGCATGGTAAACTTTAACCATGGTGTCCTTCTGCACTTGAGCCGAAAGTGATGCGGCAGCCTCTTTGGTTTTGGCAAAAACCAGAACCCCTTCCACAGGCTGGTCAAGTCTGTGCACTACACCAAGATAGGAACTTTTTAAATAATTTTTCAACTCACTTACCATATCTGCCCGGGTACAGCTTTGTGTCTGCACCGCAATACCGGCAGGCTTACGGCAAACGATAATATGTTCATCTTCGTAAATAACCTTGGTTTTCATATCTGTTTCCTAACCACACTCTGTTATTTCGTGTCATGTGCTTTGTTACACCATCTCAGCCACAAGTGCTTCCAATGCCGCTTTATCAGCATCTTTCATAGTGGAACGAATCGTTACCATAGGTTCAACGACAGTTAAGTTTTTCATGGTATCAAGTACCGCTTTCATGCTTTTACCTGCACTCGGTGCCCAGGAACCGTTCTCCACAAGAGCGACCTTGCGGTTCTGATAGGTCTTACTCTGTAAATGATGTAAAAAGTCCTGCATACAGGGGAATACGCCTCCATCATAGCTTGCTGCACAAAGAATCATGCGGTCGTAGCGGAATGCATCCTCAATCACTTCTGCCATATCTTCTCTTGCCAAGTCACTTACCACTACCTTCTCAACACCTTTTGCTTTCAGCATCTCTCCGATGGTTTCAGCTACTTTGGCGGTGTTACCGTGAATGGACGCATATGCCACAAGCACGCCTTCATTTTCGGGCTTATAGCTGCTCCATGTATCATAAAGATTAATATAATAACCCAGATTTTCTGATAAAACAGGTCCGTGAAGAGGGCAGATATATGCGATATCCAGACCGGCAGCCTTTTTCAACAGGGTCTGCACGGGTGCGCCGTATTTTCCCACAATATTGAAATAGTATCTTCTTGCTTCGCATGCCCAATCTGTATCTTCCGTCAAAGAAAGTGCTCCGAATTTCCCAAAGCCGTCCGCTGCAAAAAGAATCTTATCCTTTTTATCATAGGTAACCATTACCTCCGGCCAGTGCACCATCGGCGCCATCACAAAAGTCAATTCATGCTCACCCAGGGAAAGCACGTCTCCTTCTTTCACCACAAGGGTTCTTCCCTCCAGAGAAAAGTCAAAAAACTGCGGTAACATGGCAAAGGTCTTCGCGTTCCCAACCAACGTCACCTCAGGATATAACTCAACCAGGCGTGCAATGCTGCCCGCATGGTCCGGCTCTAAATGCTGCACCACAAGATAGTCAAGCGTGCGGCCTGCGAGTGCCTCTGTAAGATTCGCTTCCCATTCCTGCATGCCGCGCTTATCCACAGTATCCATCACTGCAGTCTTCTCATCTAAAATAAGATAAGAGTTATATGAAACGCCTTCCGGAATCACATACTGACTCTCGAACAAATCAAGCGTTGTATCATCTACACCAATATATTTGACGGTATCTGTAATCTGTACTTTCATCTTTTTACCTCCGAATTCGCTGTGTTTTGCTTTTCAAGCATAACACATTTTGTCGATTTTTACTAGGAGAAATGTCTGGTAAATGAGAAAAAAATAAAGGTACAGATGACACATTTCAATCATCTGTACCTCAACAATTTATCACTGATTATTCCAATAGTACGGTGTTTCGGTTACGCCCTCGGTCACTATCGTCTCGGGCTTATCCATGGGGTCATCAAAAAGGTAATTCACGCGCTCACGTAACACAAGGTAAAGCTCTGCCATCGTCAAGTTATAGTACGGAACTACAAAGAAAATAAACAGAATGCCCGCGGTAAAGATACTTAAAATACACCATCCTATGAAGGATAAATCCAATACAAAAGCATCCATTTTATTACCATCCATCATTCTTTTCGTTGCTCGGAAAACCACTCCTCCTCTTAATCCGGGATCTTCTGCCAGCAGATACGGAATCTGACTGTACTCATACGATTTGACAATACCCGGAATAATAAACAACAGTGCCCACAAGAATGTAAAAATATCTCTTAACAAAAGAATTCCGACAACATTCCAGTAATGATGTTTAAACGGATAAAAAATATCTTTCCAGGATTGAGTCCGTGTTTCTAAATTAAGATAAAATCTTATCAATCCGACCTTAAGCGGCGGAAACACAAAAATGCCAAGTATCAAAGATGCTATGGAAAGGATTAAGCTAACATCAAGCAGCAGCATATATACTTCTACGCTAATCAATCCACCCATATAGAGATCATCTGCCGGAATCTCAATATCAAAGAATATGGGAACCATTGTAAGTAAAAAAGTCCATCCTACAATCGGCCAATAAGAAAACGACAACTTTTGTTTTGCATATGATTTCAACTCTCTTCTAGTCCACATGTTAATAATACCTCCTCTTTTACTGATTTGAAATTATAACACGGCGAATTCACATATGCAATTTATTTATTGTATTTTTCTAATTTTTTTTATTTATTCTTTTCTTTTTTGCTATTTTTCCAATTCAACACCATTATCACATTCTACAGCAGTCAGAAGGCCGTTACTGCGAAGGTCCAATTTTTGAATCTGATTGCCCTGACACCAGAATCTGTCCAGTTTGGTACAATCCGCTATATCAATTGTTTCAAGCTGATTATTATATACATAAAGCTGTGTCAGATTTTCGCAACCATTCACGTTGATTCTGTTAATTTCGCAGTTATTACAATCCACGTAATCCAGCATTTGCAATCCGCTTACATCAAGCGTTTTTAACGGATTCATTCCACACCAAAGGGTCACAAGCTGCGCATTTTTACTTAAATCAAGATTGGTCAACCGGTTCCCGTAGACACCCAGAAACTGAAGTTCTGTATTCTCGTCGATATCAATCTCAGTAAGTGAACCATCGCGGATATCAAGGTGACGAAGTTTCTCCAAACCGTCGAAGGACATTTCACCGGTTACACCATACGGCTGCCATGAAACCATTATCAGTCTTGTATCTTCCCATGCATATGCTCCGTCGCCCAAATCTTCCGGAAGGGTTACGCCGTTCTTTTTCTGTTCCTTAATAATCTGCTGTATGATTTTCTCGTCGTTGTCATTTCTTCCGTTTTGGTCCCTATCAGCACTTCCGAAAGACTTAATCAGCATAGAACCAAGTAAAACAGCGATGATGATAATAAGCAATACGATCAAAATGACAATCGGTACAACAATTTTTATTACCTTGTTTTTGACATGATTCTTAAGCTTTTTTTCCAGACGGTCTGCCATCTGCTGCTCTAATTGATTGTTCATATTATCCATTTTAAATTCCTCCTGTGAATAACGCTGTAAAATTCGCGTATTTATCTTAGGCTTTTTTCAGCCATTTTTATTGCAAATCAAATATATCACACACCAAACATATCGTGAAAAAAATGCGATAAATGGTGGTGAAAATGCGACAAACGGCAGCAATAACACCACCGGTTACGGCAATAACACAAAAAACGGCGGGAACCTCCCGCCGCTTGCTTCTTATATCAATCCAAACAAAATAAATCCTACTGTGTTAATGGCAAGGTTTGCACACAAGTGCACCAGCCAGGACGGATAGATGTTTCCGCATTTTTCATTCAGAAAACTGAAAATACATCCTCCGGCAAAAAGACCGAACATCATCAGGGCAAAGATGCCCGCACCAAACCAGCCGCTTGTCATACCAACATGATAGCCGGCAAACATTGCCGCACTGAAAAGATAAGCAAACACGCGGTTTGTTTCTTTTTTCAGCAGGATAAACGCAAATCCGCGGAAGAAAAATTCTTCCAGAAGAGAATTTGCCACGGATATGTAAATCGCAACATAAACAAAATTATCCGCATTGACACCGATTCCCGAAGTCAGCGACTCCTGTATCCCTGCAAAATCAATGAAACCGCGGCATAAGAAATATGTCGATAACACCACCACAAACACGCCCGCACCAAGCGAAAGCGAAAGCAGCAAATCTTTCTTATGCGGAATAAACAGCTTCTTTAACTCCTCCGCTTCCTGACGAAAAACAGCAAAGTAGAGCATGGGAACACCAAGAAACAACGCCACTTTAATCAACGACTTGATAAAATACGGCGGCGCAATCACACCATCCACAATGCTCATCGCGAGAGTTAAAAGAATAACGGCCGCCACGATGACAATTGCTTTCTTTTTCACTCTTTTTTCTCCTAAAATTCAATCACTTCAGCCGGCGCAGTAAAGGAACTAAATGTTGCAACACCGTTTTTGATATATAAAACCTGTGTATTATCATCATTTTCATCGTACATTCCGCGAAGATTTGAATAAGCATCAAGCATAGATTTTTTGGCCTCTATGCGATCATCTTCTACCAGCTCTCCGGCAATTCTAAGCCACACGCCATCTTTAAACGCACAAATTTCCATCTTCGCATTTTTGCCAAGCTGCTTTGAAACATCCTTCACTTTTCCTGTCTGAATATACAATTTATCTTCAAAGATGTGCGCAGTTCCAAACGGGCGCACACGCGGCTGGTCACCTTCCACGGTTGCCAGATAATACACACCTGCTTCTTTCAAAAAATTACATACCTTTTCCATTTGAATACCTCCCTATTCTTGTTTGCCGGATATATCAGCAAATTATTTCACTTTCCATTACAATTATATCAATATTTTTTTACTTTTCAATTAAATTTGCCTTCTTACGTACTAACTTTTCGGGTTTACACCTTAAACCGATATCCCACACCCCAGATTGTCTCAATGTACTGCGGCTTCTGATTGCCTCCCTCCACTTTTTCGCGGATTTTTTTGATATGTACGGTTACGGTTGCAATATCACCGATGGATTCCATATCCCATATTTCACGAAATAATTCTTCCTTGGAGAAAACACGGTTCGGATGCTGGGCAAGAAAAGTCAAAAGATCAAACTCCTTGGTTGTCAGTATCTTTTCTTCGCCATCCACGAATACCCTTCGGGCCGTCTTGTCGATACGTATTCCTCGAATTTCAATCATCTCATTCTCATCTTTGTTCTGACCCATGAGGCGCACATATCGTGAAAGATGTGCTTTGACACGCGCTACAAGTTCACTCGGACTGAAGGGTTTGGTCATATAATCATCTGCGCCCATTCCGAGACCATATATTTTATCCAAGTCTTCTTTTTTGGCGCTAACCATAATAATAGGGATTTCCTTCTGCTCGCGGATGCGTCTGCAGGCTTCAAAACCATCAATTCCCGGCAGCATCAGATCAAGAATCACAATATCAAAATCCCCCTCCAATGCCGTCTTCGCACCGATTTCGCCATCATTGCAAACCTCTACCTGATAGCCGCTAACCTCAAGATAATCCTTTTCCAACTCGGCTATCGCAAGCTCATCTTCTATAATCAGAACCTTACTCATCCTTTTTTCCTCCCTTGTCCTTGTTCAGCCATTTGAAAAGCCCTTCCTTCTCAGTAGCAGGTTTTTCTCTCTCGTCCGTACTCTTTTCACCATCACCCTTTTTTTCCACAATTTTATTTAAGCCCTGGATACGTGTCTCCATCCCCTTCGCTGTGGTCTTAATAATTGTTTCAATTTTGTGAATACCTTTGGCTTCCTCCGTAAGCTCCTCTTCGGAAATATAGCGTTGTAACTCAATATGAATGCACACACCAACCCCTGCATCTCCGGTTGCATAAATCTTTCCGCCATGGTCCTCTATGATTCGTTTCGCAATTGAAAGTCCGATGCCACTGCCGCCTTTTGAAGAATTACGGGAAGCATCCGTTCGATAAAAGCGCTCGAATACTTTCTCAAGCTCTGCCTCCGGAATGCCCTTGCCGTTATCCTCCAATTCAACATAAACGATTTTTTCTTTCTGATAAACCCTGAGAATAATATGCGGATTCTCATTTTCCGCATATTTCATGCTGTTTGAAATAACATTGTCAATAACACGCTTTAACTGCTCTGCATCGGCACAAATCGTACAATTATCCGTAACGGCACATTCATAGCGAAAATCAATACCGTTGGCTTCTACATCAAAGCTTACCTCTTCCGCACAGTCGTTAAAATACTCTTTTACCGAAATATGCGTGAATTGATAGGGAATACTTTTTGTTTCAATCTTGGAATACATCGTCAACTCGTTGATCATGCGATCCATGTCGGTGGTTTTGGTATAGATGGTTCGGATATAGCGCTCCATCTTTTCGGGTGAATCCGCAACACCATCCATGATTCCTTCTACATAGCCTTTGATCGACGTAATCGGCGTCTTCAAGTCATGCGTGATATTACTGATAAGCTCCCGGTTCATGCTCTGTGTCTCCAGTCGCTCTTCCTCAATGCTGTCAATCGTCTCACGCATCTCATCAATCGGCTTAAAAATGCCTCTTCTAAGCCACCATGTCAATAGCATCGTTGTCACGATAAGCACCGCAATAATCACAACAAACATAGATGTAATCAACGTATCGGAAATCATCATGTTAATTCGTGTGATAATCAAAACATGTCCGGCGCTGCCATCGCTGAACTTAAAATCAATCTGTTTGACCAGTCTTTCGTACTCACCGAAATAATAATCGTAACCCGCATTATTTGCCTTTCCGGCATCAACCGGTAAATGCGAAAGCACCGGCTCATCACTCATTTCATCGGAAATATAATATATCTCCTCTTCCTTGCACACCATCAGGTATGCAGAAACCTCCTGCAGACTTTCGTCCAGCCCCATAAGGCGTTCTATGGATTCAATCTCTGCCGCATTTTCTTCCACACTGCGTACAATCAGTTCATAATACTCATCAATTGCCTTATCATAAGCACTTGAAGGGTCTGAAATGGTAAATTTCACATCGCCGTCCGCACTGGCCTTGCGTACATTCCAAAGCATACCAAGTCCCATTGCCCAATAAACAACAACGGCTAATACAATCGGCAAAATCATAATTGTAATAAAAATAATAACCAGCTTGGTATGCAGTTTCATTCTCTTTTACCTGCCCTTTCTCCTGCATCTGTCACTTTGCGGTCAGCACCACTATGCTTCGTCCCGGCAGCACCAGCCGCCCCGCATCCTTTTCAAATCGTACATGTTCTGAAGTTGCAAACATAAGCTTCCACCATTTTCCATCGGGCGGAATGGGAAGGAACTGCTCCTTTTCCTCCCAAAACATGTTCATCGCGATAAAAACAATATCATCTTCCTCATTCTGCGCGTCCCTTCCGGCATACATCAGTCCTACGACACGAGTGTCATGTCTGAATTCTCCGTTCCAGGGATGCTCATTATGAACACTGATGTCAGGCAAACCGCAACTTGCCGGCGCCGTCTTTGCGCGCACTACGGGATGCTCCTTTCGAAATGCAATCAGTGCTTTGACATACTGATAAAAGTCCTTGTTCTTTTTTATTAACGACCAGTCCAGCCAGGAAATCCGATTATCCTGACAATATGCATTGTTGTTTCCATACTGCGTATTACCGAATTCGTCTCCTGCAGGAAACATAACCGCGCCGCGGCTCATCATCAACACGGTAAAAGCATTGCGACGCATCCGGTCTCTTAACGCAAGTACCTCCGGATTTGTACTCTCACCTTCTTCTCCGCAGTTCCAGCTGTGATTATCGTTGCAACCATCCGTTCCGTTCCAGCCGTTCGCCTCATTGTGTTTATAATTGTAAGCATACAAATCATATAAAGTAAAACCATCATGACAGGTCAAAAAGTTGACTGAAGCATCACCTCTTAACACTACATCGTAAATATCATGCGACCCTGTCATTCTGCGCACAGCTGTCTCTGCCATTCCTTCATCGGATTTCAGGAATCGCCTCATATCATCACGATATTTTCCGTTCCATTCAGCCCACCTTTTAAAAGCCGGAAAAGAACCGACCTGATACAGTCCACCGGCATCCCATGCCTCTGCAATCAGCTTCACTTTGGATAAAATCGGGTCATGCGCAAGCAATTCCAAAAGCGGCGGCGCGCTCATCGGACAGCCGTTCTCATCCCGCCCCAGAATGGATGCAAGATCAAAACGGAATCCATCCACACGATATTCCACCACCCAATGCCGCAGACAGTCCAAAATCATCTGGCGCACTACCGGATGATTACAATTCATTGTGTTGCCGCAACCGCTGAAATTATAATAATACCCTTCCAGTGTATCCATATAATAGATCTCTTTATCATAACCTTTAAAAGAAAATGTCGGTCCTCTGTCATCTCCCTCTGCCGTATGATTAAAGACAACATCCAGAAAAACTTCAATTCCGTGTTCATTCAAAGTCTTAATGACCTTTTTTAACTCATTTCCCTCATGATTATGTTCTTTGACGGACGCATAGCTGGTGTTTGGCGCAAAAAAACTCACGGTATTGTAACCCCAGTAATTTAACAACTGCTTACCGTCCACGAAACGCTCTGCCTCTAATTCGTCAAATTCAAAAATCGGCATCAGTTCTACAGCATTCACGCCCAGTTCCAACAAATAATCAAGCTTATCCAATATACCCGCAAACGTTCCCGGATGCACCGCCTTAGAAGTCGGATCCATCGTAAAGCCACGCACATGCATCTCATAAATAATCAAATCCTTGAATTCAAGCTCGGGCTGCACAAAAGCTCCCCAGTCAAAATCGTCCTGCACCACGCGCGCTTTGTAAAAAACACCCTCATCGGCGTGTTTTCCCCATATACTCTGCCCGGCAACTGCACGTGCATAGATGTCTAAAAGCGGCGGCGTCTTTTGCAGGGTAACACCATCCGGCGCATATTCCACCACGCGAAAAGCATACTCTATCTCACTGATGTCTAAGTCAAAAACAATCATAGAATAGGTATCGCCCACTTTGTAAGTGGGCGGAAAAGGAATCACGGCAAACGGTTCAATCTCTGCCCGGTGAAACAACAAAAGTTCCATCCCAACAGCATGAACGGAGTGAATCGTGAAATTCACTCCTTCTTTTACAACGGTCGCCCCGTTTTTCAGATAATCTCCGGGGCGCACCCAATAATCACCGATTTTATCAATTTTGGGCAATTTTTTATTCATACTTCTTCATATCCTCGAACATTTCGGCATTGATGTAGCATCCTGATTTTCCATCCGCTGTCAGATTCACTACACAATCAAACTGACCGATTAACGACGCTACGGACTTAACAAGATACTCCCATTCACCGACATTGGCCTCATGCATCTTTTGACGATCCGTATAAAAGCATACTGCCGGTCTCTCACTTTTCCCCTTAATGGTATAAAGCGCCACTCGATTGTCTTTGGGAACCGGCATTTTACCTTCCTTAACCACTTTGGCAAGGGGTTTTGAGCCCTTAACCGGCACAAGAAGACGTGCGCGATGCATGGCTCTTGCAAGATAACCGTAATAAAGCTTATAAATCGTCTCCTCATCCTGAGTGGACGGCTTTCCAATCTGGGAAAGCAGAAGCATATAGCGCATCAGTTCCGGATTCGCAATAGTCTCATATTCCGCGGCTTCTTTCCACGCATCTTCCTTCACCAAAAGATTGGCCGGTATACCTGTCTGCTCGGATAAAATACATACTCCGGCAGCACCGTTTATACATATGCTTTCCTTGAAAAAGTGTGACAAAGCCTTGCCTTCCTGATCATTCAAAATTTCTTTCACTTCAAATCTGGCATCGTCAAAATGAGGCGCCATGGTTTTATGATATGCCTTTGTAAAAACAAGAATATTAGGCGGAGTACAAACAATATTGTTCTCACCCTGTCTCGCAACTCTTGAAAAAAGATACGGTTTTCCGGTTTCTTTACTGTAGGGGCAATATAGTACCGGCTCGTTCACCAGTTTGTCTGCCATCGCAAGACTGAACTTCTGAAGTTTCTGCAAAAGCTCCGCTTTCACATCCTCCGGACCGGTCTGCATACTTTTACCATGAAACCAGGTATAAAGGCGGAAAATCTCTGCACAGTCGGTAAGTGTCAGAGCCTCTAACGCTTCCTCTTTCAGCTCCAAATCGCATCCCGAAACATACGTATCTCCCAAAGCTGCAATATAGCCGTTATGAATATCGGAAGGCGTTGCATCCTTAGAATGCAGAACAAAACCTGCTCTGATGCCAAACTCTGCCCCCTTCGCAATATGAAGAACCACCTTAGTATTGGATGCGCTCTCCACATAGCCTGCTTCAATGCCGACCGCAAGCACTTCACTCTCTCCGATAATCTCAGAATCGCTTCCGGGATGAGAAATCTTAAGAATGTCTCCCTTTGAAACCGTTCCCCTTAAACTTCCCATCACAACCAGAAAATCACCCTCCTGCGGAAGTTCAGATTCGAGCACACCCACCAAAACCGGGCCGGAAACTTCTTCCTTCACAGGTTCCTTTGCTTGCGCGTTCTGCGCCTCATTCATTTCCAAAACCTGCTGTTGAATACTCTTCATTTCAGGACGAACCACACTCGTTTCTTCTGTCTCTGCTACATTTTCATCTTTTTTCTTCTTGAAAAAATCCAGTATCCCCATTATTCTGCCTCCTTAAGTATCAGTTCTACCGGACAATGGTCCGACCCCAATACTTCTGTATGAATTTTGGCATCCGAAAGCCTGTCTTTTAAGGCTTCAGATGTTACAAAATAATCAATGCGCCATCCTATATTCTTACTGCGCGCCTGAAAACGATACGACCACCACGAATAAATCTGCTCTTTATCCGGATAAAAATATCGGAACGTATCAATGAATCCGTTTTGAAGAACTGTCGTAAATTTCGCACGTTCTTCATCTGTAAAACCCGGATTTTTGTGATTGTTTTTGGGATTTTTCAGGTCAATTTCCTTATGGGCAACGTTCAAATCTCCACAATAAATAACCGGTTTGTTTTTTTCCAGGTTTTTGATATATGAGAGGAAATCATCTTCGAAGCGCATCCGATATTCCAAACGCGCCAGACCGTCCTGCGAATTCGGGACATACACGGTAATCAGATAAAACTCCTCATATTCAAGGGTAATAACACGCCCTTCATGGTCATGCTCATCCACACCAATACCAAGCTGCACACTCAGGGGTTTATGCCTGGTAAAAATTGCGGTTCCGGAATAGCCCTTTTTGTCCGCATAATTCCAATACTGTTCGTAGCCTTCCAATTCAAGCTCTATCTGTCCTGCCTGTAATTTCGTCTCCTGCAGGCAAAAGAAATCTGCATCTGCCTCCTTAAAAAAATCCAGAAATCCTTTTTCACGACATGCACGCAAGCCGTTCACATTCCAGGATATCAGTTTCATGGTTTTTCCTCCTGCTTCGTTGTTTCTCTGCGTTTTGCCCGTTTTCACATCATCCGGTTTTGACTCAGTCGTAATCATACCCCTGTTTATCAAGATACTTAATATAATTTGTGACCATCAGGGCAATCTTCAAAGTCAGGGCGTCATCAAATACGCGGATATCAAGTCCTGTTACACTGCGCAACTTCTCAATACGGTAAACCAGCGTATTCCTATGCACATAAATCTGTCTGGAAGTTTCGGAAACATTCAGGTTGTTCTCGAAAAACTTGTTAACGGTCATCAGTGTTTCCTCATCCAGATCCTCCGGAATATCATCTCCGAAAATCTCCTGAATAAACATTCGACAGAGGTTGACCGGTAACTGATAAATCAATCGCCCGATTCCCAGCGTATCATAAGCAATCACCTTACGCTGCTGGTAAAAAATCCTGCCGACCTCAAGCCCCATTTTTGCCTCTTTGTAGGATTTGGATAAATCCTTCAATTCGCTTACGATTGTACCGTAAGAAACCCTTACATTCAAATAAAGCTCCGTATTCATAATATCTATGAGCATATTGGCAAGACTTTCCATTTCTTCATATTTTTCGTCCTGCTCAAGAGTATGCACCAGAATGACACTTTTCTCATCTACTGCTGTTACATAATCATCCATTTTACTTGCAAACGCAGATTTTAAAGCCTCCTGAGCTTCACGCTCACTTTGACTCGGAACTTCTACCAGAAAAATAATGCGTCTTGCTTCCGCCGGAATTCCCAGCTTTTTGGCACGATTATAGATATCTACCAATAAAAGATTATCCATCAAAAGATTCTGCATGAAATTAGTATGATCATACTGCTCCCTGTAAGCTACAATTAACTGCTGGATCTGGCTTACTGCAATTTTTCCGAAAATATAGCCGTCAGCCTGGCCTCCGCGTGAAATCAGAATATGTGTAACTTCCCTGTCGTCGCGGATTTTGAAAAGATAATCTTCTCCTATCATCTGACTGTCTGCCGGTGAAGTCAAAAAGGAGTCCATCACGGATTCATCCACAAATTTTCCGGGAATCGTTCCGGCCATCAGCATTCCTTCCACATCAATCACGCAAAAATCTACTTTGGTCAACTCTTTTAAATTATCCAGACATGTTTGAATTACTGCTCTTGTAATCATTCTTTCTCTCGCTTTCTTATGATATGGGCCCGCATCTGCCCTTCTTAAAGCTAATCTTCCTTGACCGCCTTCAATATCAGTGCCGAATGGGAGGATAACTGAATTACGGCACAGCCGCCTTTTACCTCGTAGTCATGCGGTTCTGTTGTAAAACCGTCTTCGTACGAAAGAAGACGTCTTTGCAGAACCATATTATCCGTAATCCCTGCTTCCCACACGCTGATTTCTTTGGTAATCTCATGAGAACTGTTATTAATCGCTACCACAGTTTGTTCTGACTTGTTGAAACGGGCATAGGCAAGAAACTGATAATCAGCACCCAGTCGCAAGATAGAGCCTGTTTTCAACTCTGCATTTTCTTTATGAATTCGGATTGCCTCCTTGTGAAATGCAATCAGTCCATGATCCTCACGTCCCCATGGGTAGGTTCTTCTGTTGTCCGGATCGGTAAAACCGCACAGACCGGCTTCATCCCCATAGTAAATCGTCGGCGCGCCCGGCCATGTCATCTGTATCGTTACAGCTTCCCGGAGCACCGCCTTATTCACGCCCTCCTCAGCAACATGACTGCCGAGAGTATGCATGCGTCCCACCTTACGATTCGTCCTTGTCAAAAAGCGCGAATGGTCATGGTTACTTAATTCATTCATGGCTACCTGCAGAGAGGGAGTTGTAAAATTCATCTCATGATGTGTCATCGCCCCCCAGAAACTGTCCGCATTGCCAAGTAAATCTTCCCTATAATCATCACTGTGCTTCTGCATCCCGGTCAAAAACCATGTAACCGGCTCCATGAAAGCATCATAATTCATAACGGTATCCCACTCTTCGCCGCATAACCAGTCTTTGGCCGAACCATAGTGCTCTGCCAAAATAACAGCCTGTGGATTCGCCTCCTTAACCGCCTTTCGGAAATCTTTCCAGAAACGGTGGTTAAACTCCGGCGAATGTCCAAGATCAGCAGCCACATCAAGTCGCCATCCGTCCGCATTGTATGGTGCGGATACCCATTTTTTACCGATTCCCAAAATATAATCATACAGCTCTTTGGAACCTTCATAATTGAGCTTGGGCAGAGTATCATGTCCCCACCAGCCGTCGTACGAACCGTTGCAGGGCCACTCTTCTTTATGAAAACGGAAAAAGGAGCGATACTTACTGTCCGCATCCAGATATGCACCTTTCTCATAACCTTCCTGATTCTCATAGATACGTTCTCTGTCCAGCCACTTGTTAAAAGAACCGCAATGATTAAATACACCATCAAGTATGACACGCATACCTCTGCGGTGCGCCTCTGCCACAACCTCTGCAAAAAGCGCATTGCTCGCCTCAAGATTCGCCTTGCTGGTAACACGCTTAATATACTTACCGGCAAAACGGTTCTCTCGTCTGTCATCACTTAACAGTTCATCCGTATCTTCCACAATTCTTCCGATATGCGGATCAATATTATCATAATCCTGAATATCATACTTATGATTCGACGGGGACACAAACAGCGGATTAAAGTAAATCACCTCAACCCCTAAGTCTTCAAGATAATCCATCTTATCCAGAACACCTTGCAAGTCTCCGCCGTAAAACTCACGCACCCCCATTTGCGCAGGGTGCTTATACCAGTCTTCCACCTTGACGGAATAATCATTCAAATAAAAATATTCTCTTGTCTCCACATCATTACTCTTATCCCCGTTACAAAAGCGGTCCACGTAAATCTGATACATTACCGCCCCCTTCGCCCAATCCGGCGTTTCAAATCCGGGGATTACACGGAAATTACAATATTCCTGAATTTCTTTCGTAACACCTTTTCGGTTATAGAAACAACAAACTTTTCCTACCTTAATTTCAAAATAGTAAGACAGCGTTTCCGTCACCTGTTCTATCACACATTCATAAAAATCAAAATAGGCATCTCTTTCCACCTTCTTCATCGGCACCGTAACATCACCATAATGAAGGCAGACCATATCCACGTTATTTTTGGCAGTCCGGAAGCGGATTGTAACATCATCACCGACCTTCGGCTGCATCGGAATCACATAATCAGCAGTTGTATCCGCAAACAAAGCCCTTTTATTCAATAGGGGTCTCATTGTTGATATATATTGAAATATTTTCTCTACTTCAAAACAACGATTAATGTCCATTTTTCATACCTCACTACTTCTTATATTTTATTATATCTGTGGGGGCTTATCAAGTGTTTTGCATATTAGAATTTGAGATGTGTTTGAGAAATTTACCCCATAAACGTAAAAAAGACAGTCTTACGAACTGTCCTTTTTAGAGAAGGTATTTCTTCTTATGGGGTATAGCAAAAAACTATAATGTATTGGGGGGGTTACATCTAGAAGTATAGCACCCCACCCCTCAATATACAATACATAGAATTCACAAAGTTTACAAAACCTTTGGCCATATTTTGGTATTTTTGCACAACCGCCTATTGTTAAATTGAACTATCAGGCACTTGGACTTTCTTTTCCACTTTATCGAAAAGCGCTTCAAATTCCTCACGGCTAATTCTTTCTTTCTCCAAGAGAAGCTCTGAGCAGGCATGCAAAAAGTCCATATGCTCACTGATGATTTCTTTTGCTTTTACATAACAATCATCAATGATTGCCTTAACTTCCGCATCAATGTCTCCTGCAATCCGTTCACTGTAAGGACGCGTATGTGCCAAGTCACGGCCAATGAATACTTCGTCGCCATCTGCCTCATAGTTGATGGTTCCGAGATTCTCACTCATACCATAGCGGGTTACCATTTCTCTTGCCACGCCGGTCGCCTTACGAATATCGCTGGAGGCTCCGGTTGTTATATCATCAAAAATCAATTCTTCCGCAATTCGTCCGCCAAGGGAAACCATAATGCTCTGCTTCATCTTACCCTTGGTGTGGAACATCTCATCCTTTTCCGGTAACGGCATGGTATAACCTGCTGCCGAACCGCCTGTCGGAATAATGGAAACCGTATAAACAGGATCCATATCCGGAAGCACATGGAACAAAATCGCATGACCGGTTTCGTGATAAGCTGTAATCTTTTTCTCCTTGTCAGAAACCACCTTACTCTTCTTCTCTGTACCGACTCCAACCTTCAAAAATGACTTAGTGATGTCTTCCTGACGGATATACGCACGTTTTTCCTTTGCTGCAAGAATGGCTGCCTCATTCAGAAGATTCTCCAGATCAGCTCCGGTAAATCCGGCTGTGGTCTGCGCCACTTTCTTCAAATCAACATCATCGCCAAGCGGCTTCTTTTGGGCATGTACCTGCAAAATTTCCTCACGGCCGCGTACATCAGGCCTTCCGACATGAATCTGTCTGTCAAAACGTCCGGGACGCAAAATCGCCGGATCCAGAATGTCCACACGGTTTGTTGCTGCAAGTACAATAATACCGCTGTTTTCACCAAAACCATCCATTTCCACGAGCAACTGGTTCAAGGTCTGTTCTCTTTCATCATGACCGCCGCCCATACCGGTTCCTCTGCGTCTTGCCACCGCATCAATCTCATCAATAAAAACAATACAAGGCTTGCATCTGTTCGCCTCTTCAAACAAATCACGCACACGGGATGCACCGACACCAACGAACATTTCCACAAAGTCCGAACCGGAAATACTAAAGAAAGGAACTCCCGCTTCTCCTGCAATCGCCTTAGCCAGTAATGTTTTACCGGTTCCCGGAGGGCCCTCCAAAAGTACGCCCTTCGGAATTCTTGCACCAACCTGTGTAAAACGCTCCGGATCTTTCAAAAACTCCACGATTTCATCAAGATCTTCTTTTTCTTCCTGCAGACCGGCAACGTCTTTCAGACCTTTATTGGTATCATTGATTCTGCGCGCACGGCTTTTACCAAAGTCCATCATCTTGCTTCCGCCGCCTGCCGCTGCATTCTGTGCATTCACAAACATTACAAAAAAGAATGCGCAAATAGCAAGAATAATCAATGGTGGTAACATATAAGTAAGAAACCAGTTCGGTTGCGGCACTTCACCGACAATCGGGTCTAAGCCCTGCTCACGCAGCCACATTTCTGTTTCATACACATCTGTTACATTCAACAATGCCTGGTCACCGTTTTCGAAAGAAACCAAAAGCGTTCCTCCTTCCGAGGACTGCTTCTGTTCAATGATTACACCTGTTACGGTGCCGGCCTCCAGCTCCTTTTCCATTTTGCCGCGGGTAATCGTATTACGCCCAAAGGTCAGCGTGCTTACCCAGACAGCAACCATAATCAGAATGGCGATCAAAATAAAAATAGCACCATTCCCTCGTCTTCTTTCATTTCTTTCCACGAGTCTTTTCCCCACTTTCTGTTACTGTATCATTCTCTTATTCTTCGTCTAAACAAACTTTTCCGATATAAGGAAGGTTACGATATTTTTGTGCATAGTCCAGTCCGTAACCCACTACAAAAAGATCCGGAATCTCAAATCCCGTATAATCCACATCGACCTCAACCACTCTGCGTTCCGGCTTATCCAATAACGTACAAAGTGCCAGGCTTTCCGGTCTTCTTGATTCCAAAAGCTCCATCAAATGACTCAATGTTCTGCCGGAATCAATGATATCCTCTACCACAAGCACATGACGCCCCGTAATCGGATCATCCAAATCTTTGTTAATCTTAATAATACCGGTAGATTCTGTTCCTACACCGTAACTCGACACCGACATGAAATCAATGGAGACCGGAACCGTAATGCGTTTGGCCAGTTCACACATGAAAAAGCTGCCGCCTCTCAAAACACAAATCAAATGGAGTTCTTTTCCCGCATAATCCTTACTGATTTGCTCTCCCATCTCTTTGATACGTGCTTCTACTTCAGCTTCTGTAAAAACTACTTCAACTCTCTCATTCATTACTTTCGTCCTCCTTCATTTCATCATAATGCACTCCGGTTATGCTCCACTGCACAACTTTTTTCGTATCCCTGCACACTTTGTATGCCGCACTGATGCGATGGCCGACCACCCACAGAATGTGACTGCCGTCTGCCAAAAGCCAGATTTTGTCGCGCTCGTTTGCCGGTATTTTTTCATCGATAAAATATCTGTTTAACGCCTTTTTTCTTCCGTGTCCGTCGATGACAAGATAATCACCTTCCCGCCTTTTGCGAAAAATCGGACAACAATTTATTGTATCATAATCAAACCATTTCGTATATGTTTTTTGCGGAATATTTTCCATTTCGTCCGGTATTACACATTCTCCCCATGCAGTCAGTGTATCACCCAGACAGCATTTTATTCCGATTTCGGCCAAAACTTCACTTTGTTTCGAATCTTCCCTGCTTTCTCCGGACAAGGCCTTCTCACCCATCCCGCCGGACGCTTTGCAAAACGAAATTCCGTCCGAACGCCGAAGCGCAATTACATCATATGGAAGTGAAATCTGCTTTCCGGGTTGTTTGGCAAATAATTCTGCAACCTCTTCCACATGCACACGCCCAATATCTTTGGCACTTTCACAGCAAGCGGTGATTACCTCATAAATTACCCTGCGTGCAATCAGTGATGGGAAAGAGCGATACACCGATTCCAAAAGAATCAGTTTATCTTCTTCTGCTTTCACGGCGAGTCTGTAAACCTTCGTCGTTTCCTGTTGCAGATACGACTCCATTTCCTGCATTTCCATAGCCGCCTGTGCAATATGGGCAGATGCGCCCGAACAGATCTCGGAAGCCATGGGGATTATTTTATTTCTGATTTTGTTACGGCTGTATTTATTGCTCGCATTCGTCTCATCCGTTACGTATTCAAGCCCCCGCTCCTTAAGATATTCCTCGATTTCCGAACGCGAAACCCGCAACAACGGACGCAAATATCTTCCCTGAACGGGTCGGATGCCGCCTAATCCCCGGATACCGGAGCCGCGAAACAGGTTAAAGAGCATTGTCTCAGCGCAATCATCCCTGTGATGCGCCAGTAAAATATAGGCTGCCCCGGTCTCATCTGCAATCTGATTCAGGTACGCATAACGCGCAAGGCGTCCTGCCTCCTCTTCCGACAGCTTATGGGCCGCCGCCTCTTTGGCAATATCTGTATGCAGAACATAAAAAGGAATTTTTCGCTGCTCTGAAAAATCACGAACAAATTCCTCATCCCGGGACGCAGTCTCACGAAGCCCATGATTGACATGCACACAAATCAGCTCCAAACCCAGACTGTTTTGAAGCTGATGAAAAATGTCTAGCATGCAGACCGAATCCGCACCGCCGGAAACCGCCAGTACAAGCTTTTTTCCTGCAAGCTGTATATTCTGTTGTTCCATATATGTTCTAACAAGTTCTACCATGCCCTAAATATATCGGATTTGGTCTCGGAATTCAAGCCAATTATGAAAAACACTGCACCTGTTTTCCTAATTATATTCTGTCTCTGCGCCTGCTTCTCTAATTGGAAAGAAGCGTTGCAAACAGAATCGTCATGTCATCACGCACACGGCCCTTTCCGGCATGCAGTGCACACTGCATCAGATAGTTGGCTGCCTCCTTCGGCTCCTCCTGGGACGCACCGCGTAAGGCCGTCACAAACTCCTCTTCCTGCTCAAAACACTCCAGCACGCCATCTGAAATCATTACGATGCTGTCAAGCTCTATCAATTCATACTCTCTTGCAGCCTCCCGCTCCTTCAAAATACGAAATCCAAGCGGAAAACCGCCACCCGCTATGCGTTCCACGCTTGTCCCCCGACGGATGTAGCTTGCGGGGGCACCGTATTTTACAAACGCAGCAATTCCGTTTTCCAAATCCACATGGCATGCATCAAGTGTTGGCATATTCTGCTCTCTTGCAAGCGACATGAAATATCCGTTCACAAGCTCAGCGGCACGATCCATACGAAAACCAGAATCCACATACTTTTCAAGCCAGTCCAATACCAGCTCGCTGTCCGCATACGCTTCCTCGCCGGAGCCTGCACCATCGGAAATTGCACAAAGATATTCACTCCCCGAAATCTCATAAAAGAAGGTGTTGTCTCCGGATACCTTTTCATCCTCCTTCACCGCAGTTGCAATCCCTGTCTTCAAATGATACGGCGGTTGCATTTCAAACACATATACCTCCGGCTCATATGTAACAAAAAAGAGATTTTCCTTCGCCGAGATAAAAGAACGACGAAAAAATCCGCTCAAAACTTCCGCAATATCTTCCGTGGTAAAATCCGCATCCCGCCCGGCATGCATCGTCATTACCAACTGCAATACACCTTGCTTTTCCATCAGATACATATCATGCAGAAAAATGCCATGCTTCTTCAGACCGTTTGAAATCATCGCTGTTTTCTTGCGCGAAGGCGTATGATACGTAATATTCTCATTTGCCAGCAGACACATGGAATCGGCCATATCTTGCAGATTTTCAGCCATCAGCAGATGATGATTCAGACACCGGCTCTGCCCCAACTGTTCCCTGCGGTTCTTCCGCTCACCTCTTTTTTCCTCGTTCCGCAGAAATTTTCCTTCCCCTCGCAGAAGATTTCCCTCTCCTTGCAGAAGGTTCCCCTCTTCCGGCAGAGGTTTTCCCACATCCTGCAAAAGCTCCCCCTCTCGTTGCAGAAGGTTTTCCGAAGTTCTGCGATAAGAGCGTGCCAGCTCGCGATACGCTTCCGCCATTTCCAACATGCGCCTTCTGCCGTATGCGGGCAGAAGATTTATTTCATTTCCTGTTCTCACTTTTCATCGTTCCTTTCCTGATTTGCCTCCATTCTAATATGGCTCGGACATAATATTTGTCGAAGCAGGAAGGGAAACCGGCGATTTTTAACGACAGAATACGCGTAGCACACGGATACGCAACCTTAGTATATAGTAAAAAACGCATGGATACGGAACCTTAAGTTCCCTTCCATGCGTTATTTTTCAGCTATAAAAACAATCTCGCCGTCTTTCACAAGACCAAGCTTCTGTTTTGCAACTTCTTCCATGTATTTATTTGTCTTCGTATATTTATCAAACTCGACAAGTTCGGCTGCACGCTTCTCTTCTTCTGCAATGAGCGCCTCATAATAAGCTTCTTTGGCCTTATACTCATCTCGCTGATTTTTCAGACGAATGCTCCCTATTCCGACAACGGCAATCATCAATACAAGCACACCTATAACAATACCTGTGGTCAGACGATTCTCACGTTTACGGCGATAAGCAGCTCTATGTCTCTTACCTGCCATTCATTACATCCCCCAATGTTCCTTCATTTTCTTCAAGAGAATCCGCTCTCTTGTGTTTACATAATGTGATTTTAAACCATTTTATGCAAACCGTCAACCATCTTTTAGGTATTATGGTAAACTTTTTCAAGTAATTTTTACCAGCTAAATGTGCCGATTTTACGCGGTTTTTTACAATTTCAAACGGCTTTTCCACAATATGTATAGCCTTTTTTATGTGAACCACAATATATTGTATAATCTTTGTTGTAAAAGCTATGTAAACCTTACTGATGCTCCCTTTATACAAAAAAACTCCAAACAATGCGCCGAACAAAAAATACCAGTGCACAACGCCCTGCGTCCATTGAAACATTGCCACGAGACAACAGGGGATAACCATAAGCCAATACAGGAAATCCTCCATCATACACAAACCCGGGCGGTGAGAAAATACCTTACGCAGAATCAATACTGCATCATATAAAAAAGCAAAAATGGCTCCAAAGGTAACGGCATACACAAAAACCTTGAGTTCTTCCAGAATCTGCACCGAAATATTCATGAGAACAACCGTCCGAAAAAGGATTCTTTTTTGCCCGAAGTACTTGGCAAATCAGAATATGCCAAGCTGTCCACACGCCCTTCCACGTCAACCTCTCCTTTTTCCAGAGACAATCGCGTCACGTGCAGTTCACTGCCTTTCATCATAAGCATGCCCTGTTCTGTTTCCAGAATAATCTCATTCACATCAAACGCCAGCACATCTACAACGCCGTTTAGGGCGCAGGTTTTTCGACCTAAAAGAGTTATTTTATGCGTTTGACCCGCTTTGCCTGTCTGATTCAATCCTTCCATAACCGTCATTCTCCTTTGGCATATTACTGTTATATTCTATGCCGCAGGGGAAGAAAAAAGAACCGGCCCGCTTATCTTTCTGCAGAAATCCGGTACAGACGAAGTGCATTTGCAGTCGTTACCTCTATAACCTCTTCCTTGCTGATTCCCTTAATCTCCGCGATTTTTTCCGCTACATACGGAAGATAAAGGGAGCTGTTGCGTTTTGCACGATACGGAACCGGTGCAAGGTAGGGGCAATCCGTCTCAAGCACAATATGTTCTAAATCGATTGATTCCACAACTTCAACCAATTTTTTGGCATTTTTAAAAGTCACGACACCGCCGATTCCAAGATAAAAGCCCATATTTACAACTTCCTGCGCAATCTCAGCAGAATAAGAAAAGCAGTGCATAACACCCTCAAATTTTCGCTCGCCGCCGTGCAGTTCCTCCCGGCGTCTCTTTTCTGCACGCAAAACCGCCAATGTGTCCGCTGCAGCCTCCCTCGAATGAATAATCACCGGAAGATTTTTCATATCCGCAAGAACGAGCTGGCGCGCAAACCATTCCTTCTGCACTTCACGCTCTGACTTATCCCAGTAATAATCCAGACCGATTTCACCCACTGCTACGATTTTTTCTTCATCACAATAGGAAGAAAGCAGCATGAAAGCTTCCTCATCAAGTTCACTCACATCGCTTGGATGGACGCCTACCGCACCGTAAACAAACGGATATTTGCGGGTCAGCGCAATTGTTGCTGCCGAACTTTCCATATCAGCACCTACGTTTACCACCAGTCCGACTCCCGCTTCCGAAAGGCTCTCAAGCAATTCCTCTCGGTCTGTATCGAAATCTTCATCATCATAATGTGCATGTGTATCAAAAATCATCAGTACAACCTCATCTATTCCTGTTTTTTGCCTCATTTGACAAAGGCAACTATATCAACCTATTTTAATGTGCCAATTATTTACGAAATATCCTTTATTTACTGCGCTTTTCCAGTAAAATATCACTCAGACGACCGAAATCCTCCAATGTAAAAGTCTCGCCGCGGATACTTTCGGATACACCCATCTCCTGCAATGCTTCGAGCACATCCTGTTTGCTTACACGCAGCTCGGGCGCATTGGATAAGCCGTTCATCAGCGTTTTACGGCGCTGACGGAAGGATGCATGAATTACCTGAAATAAAAACGCTTCCTCTTTAACCGTAACCGGCGGTTCTCCGTGTACTTTCAGGCGGATGACAGCACTTGCCACGTTAGGCTTGGGGATAAAACAATTCGGAGATACGATTGTCACTACTTCTGCCTTGGAATAAAAAGCAACCGCCAGCGACAGCGCACCGTAATCTTTCGTTCCGGGTCCTACCTGCATACGCTCCGCCACTTCCTTTTGCACCATGATGGTGATGGAATCAAGTGGTACATGACTCTCAAAAAGTCCCATAACAATCGGCGTTGTAATATAATACGGCAGATTTGCAACCACCTTAATCGGGCGTCCGCCGTTTTTCTCCTGCACAAGTGCCGCAATGTCAACCTTAAGAATATCCTCATTCAGGATTGTGACATTATCATAATCCGACAACGTATCCTTCAGAATCGGAATCAGCGCTTTATCGATTTCAACTGCAATAACACTACCGGCACGCTCTGCCAGATACTGTGTCATCGTTCCGATTCCGGGTCCGATTTCCAGTACACAGTCGTCCTTGGTCAGTTCAGCGCTGTCCACGATTTTTTCTAAAATATGCTCATCAATCAAAAAATTCTGACCAAACTTCTTCTGAAAATTAAAATTGTATTTTTGCAATACTTCTATGGTGTTTCCGGGGTTTCCTAAATAGGCCATCGTTTCACATTTCCTTTTCTTATTAAAACAATTTCACTTATAAAATCATCTAATCTTTTTCTGCTTTTCACTTCATAAGCAAAAAGCATTACCTGCCAAAATTTATTTGGTAGGTAATGCAAATATTATCACATGTTTTCCCTTTTATCAATCTTGAACTGCGATTACAGGATATACGCCCTCCGTCGGACTGACGTAATTTACAACCCCGTTCTCATCAAAACCGATAATAACATTTTCATCTAATTCGCCGTAATAGCTTATTGTTCCATCCGGCTCTAACTGCACAAATCGGACGGGATCCTCCAGCGGATTCGCATTTTCGTCCACAAATCCTGTCAGCCTAAAACCATCATAATCCCGATTATAAAAGTACTCGAGGTCTCTCTCAAAAAAAATCAGTTCTTTTTCCCGACCTAATTCCGCCAACGGAACCATCGCTCCGGCATGGCCGTCCGCATAGATATTCACATCCTGTTCCACGGTTTCGCCATTCATCAAAATCTTAATCCTTGAAAGCAGCGATTCCCCTGTTGCCGCATAACAGATGCCGTTTGATGCCACTACCGTAATTGCAATGGCCGCAGCCGCACCCACCGCCAGTTTTGCTGCTTTTGCGGCAGCAGACACTTTGTTTTTCTTTTCTTTGTTCATGTTCATCACCTTCCGTCTCAATGCATCCGGTGCATGAATCTCGTTATAACTTTCTGTCACCCGGTCTTTATTCGTCATATTCCCATGCCTCCTTCAGCGTTTCTTTTAACAACTTTCTCGCCCGAACAAGTCTGGTTCTGACAGTCGCTTCCCTGACATGAATGATTTCTTCAATCTCTTTCGCGGAATATCCTTCATAGTAAAAAAGATAGACTACAACTCTGCACTTTTTAGGAAGCATCATCACCGCTTCGAATAATTCCCGGTTTTCCTGTTTTATAAAAGAAACCGGTCCGTCAGCATAATCATTATCCTCACCCGGTGCAAACAACTTCACGTTCCGCCTCCAAAAAGAGGAAAAAAGTCTGTTGCATTCATTAACACAGACCCTGATTAACCAACGTTTCATATGCTCCTCATCCGTGAAATTCACTTTTCCTGACAGAAGCTTCAAAAAAGTCTGTTGCACCACATCATCTGCATCTGCCGTATTTCCGGTATGGCTGATTGCAATCCTGTAAATGCTGTCCATGTATTTCGTTACTATTAGTTCGTATGTATTGTTATCCACAAGCTACCACCATGACTGTTCGTATTTCCCGGGACGCATTCCTGCCGGCTCCCCGGGTTCTTTGAAAGACCTTTCACTATAAAAACATCTGAGGGAGTAAAAATGTGCGATTTTCGTAAAAATATTTTTTCAAATCCAGGCACGCGGTCCGCGATATTTCACGCTCTCGCCGGCCACAGATGCTGCATAACGCAAAGCTGCCTCTGCTTCTTTCCCCATGTGAAAATATCCGTAACAAAAGGCACCGTGAAATATATCTCCTGCACCGAGCGTATCCACTGCAACAACTTTGTCCACAGGAATTTCCGTTCCGTTATATAAAATAGGTTTTTCGCCTCTGGTCATTGCTTTATGGACCGCCTTACACGGCATCGCGAAAATGTCATTTCCTGCTTCATCCCTGAAATCCTCGGAAGCAATCACAAAATCTGCCTTCTCCAAAAAAGTATCAATTCCGGGCTTCACACTTCCTGCATCCAGCACAATTGCCTGCCCTTCTGATTCCTTCAAAATATCCTGCGAGATTTCCTGCTGATTACAGTCGAACAGGATAAAATCATACTTTTCCAAATTAAATTTTTTATTCGGTGAAAACTTATGCTGTCCGCTGATAATACTACGCTTACCATCGCCGGATACAAGAATACAGGCAATATTGGGCGCTGTCTCATACTCTGCATAATTTAATACTTTCACACCATAACCATTCAGTTCTTTCATCATCGCTTCGCTCTCAAGTCCTATCCCAAGACAGGTTGCAAGCGTCGCATCCCCGCCAAGGGCCGCATATGTAATCGCTGCATTGGCAGCAGGGCCGCCAATGTATGTTGCAAAGTCCTCTGTTTTAATCTTGTGATTATGTTCCGGAATCTCATCTGTATAATACACAATATCCTTCGTACATAACCCTACAAACAAAGCCTTGGGTATTGCCACCTTTCTAATCTCATTTCCGGCCATATTTCTTCCTCTTTCTTTTTTCATTCAGCTACCCGTTCTGCATTTCAAGCTGCGCCTTAATCAAGCGGTAATAAATTCCCTTCTTTGCAATCAGCTCTTCATGAGAACCGATTTCTGCAATACGGTGATTATCAATAACAAGCAACCTGTCCGCATTTTTGAGCGTTGAAAGCCTGTGCGCAATCGCAAACGTGGTTCTGCCCTTAGTCAGACGCTCAAGCGCCTTCTGAATCATGTACTCACTCTCAGTATCCAGACTCGCAGTCGCTTCATCCAGAATCAAGAGGCGCGGCTGGTTCAGAATTGCTCTTGCAATCGCAATGCGCTGACGCTCTCCGCCGGAAAGCGTATGTCCTTTTTCTCCTACATATGTATTGTATCCATCCGGCGTTTTACAAATAAATTCATGCGCATTCGCCAGTTTGGCAGCCATAACAACTTCCTGCATGGTGGCATCCGGTCTTGAAAAACGAATATTGTTCAATATCGTACCGGAGAACAAAAAAGTCTCCTGCAACACAACACCAAGCTGTGAATGATAATAATCTGAGCGCAGGGAATCAATCTCATGCCCATCGATTAAAAGCTGACCGTCATCAATATGGTAAAGACGCATCAGAAGATTAATCATCGTTGACTTACCGGCTCCGGATGCTCCTACAATACCAATCATTTCCCCCTCTTTGATATCCAGATTGATATCCCAGAGCACGGGCTGATAGGACTTATAGCCAAAGGTCGCATGACGGAAGGAAATATCGCCCTTAATGTCATGACAAAGCTTTCCGTCATCCTTACCGTCTGCCGCCAGCACACCTTCTTCCACATAAATCTCCTGATCCAGTACATCGTTGATTCGCTCCATGCTTGATACCAGATTCATGATATCACGCGGCATGTAACTCATCCAGGAAATGTACTGGTAAAGAAGCTGTGTATAGGTAATAAACTGAAACAGCTCACCCGGTTTGAGTTTCTCACCAAGAATATCGAAACCGCCAACCGTAATTACAACGAAAACACCCATTCCCATGATAAAATTCAACAACGGGAAGAAAATTGCCCAGAAGATTTCATTCCGGCTCTGCACTCTGCAGTATTCTTCAGCCAGTCTGTCAAACTTCTCGCTTTCTTCTTTTTCCCGGCCATAGGTTTTCACCACACGCATACCGGAGATTACGTCCTGCAAATTACTGCTGACATCATCATTTTTCTTATATTGTAAGTGAAAACGTCTGTGGATATTATTGCGAAAGGCACCCGTCAGCCATACCGCAACCGGAATAAACAAAAAGGCACAAATCGCAAGCTTCACATTGATGCAAAGCATAAAAATCATATCCCAGATAAAAATAAATAATACCGTAAAAAGGTTACAAAACGTTGTCTGCATAAATTCCCTGATTTTACCGGTATCCGAAATAATACGGTTCATCAGCTCGCCCGGACGACGGTCATTGATAAAAATAAGCGACAACACCTGTATTTTTTCAAAAAGCTGTGCACGAAGATCCTTGGCAATCTGAGCGCCAAGCACCGTACAGTAATAGCTTTTGAGGATATTGATGACCACGATGGAAACGCTCAAAAAGAACATTGCACCAAGACACAGATATGCAACCCTAATGTCTCCCGCCTCGCTCTTTAGCACATCATCAATCAAATATCTTTGCACCGCCGGATTCAACAGTGTTACCACCGCTGCGCCAATCATCAACAGTGAAATTCCAAACACCCGCCCTTTATAGGGTGCCAAAAGTCGCAGGAAGCTGCGCAGGAATCCACCGCTTTTGGAGCAATGCGGACACTCATGCGTTCCCGGAATTGCCTTATGGCACTTCGGACAGACTTTTTCATATTCGTTACTCTCTACCTCTTCCAGACGTCCGGAAATCAGAATATTAATACCACGTGCTATGTATGCATATCGCGATAAATGCTTCGCAGAATAATGAACCAGCTTCGTTTCCACACCGGCGCGCGAAATAATCAACAATCCCCCTCCGATATGTGCTTCGGCCTTCGCCCATTCACACTCTGCAATCGGAATACAGGTAACTTCGCCGTTTTTCTCACACAAACAAATATGTTTCGTGGTCACGGCCACATACGAATCCTGTTTCCAGCTTCCGTCCCCGGCAATATCAAAAGGAACGGCATAATATAATTTTTCCTCCTCGGAAAGCGGCAATTTTGCCATCATTTCCGAAGACAGTTCATATTTTAGTATCACAACAATCACCTTGCCTTTACTTCTACAAAAACAAATCAAGCTTACGCTGTTCTTTCTGGGAAAGTGCAAAAACATCGGGAATTTCAAAACGATTCTCGTCAATGTCCGAAATCAGCAATCTGCTGTCGGTCAGACGCACCACTGCGTTTCCTCCCATATTAATAATGAAACGGCACTCTCCGCGGTCTGTTAAAACGTGAAAATATGCATAACCGTACTCATCCTTGATATCAATCACTTTTTGAATCACCGGCGTAAAATAGTGTAATGCCAGCTGTGCCTCTATCAGCTTCGCGGTTTCTGCAGGCAACACCTTTATATCTTCAATCAAACCGATTTCACGGCTTCTCTCCTCCGCTGTACGTACCGAGATAAATTTATCCGGCTCCGTAAAAGGAAACAGTCGGATGACATTTACCCTATCCCAGTGTTTTCCGTCATAATCCAAACTTAAGAAACCTCCCTGCGTTTGCGTAAAAACGGCATTTTCTGCCGTAATATTACGAAACGAGGTCATTTCCTCCACTTCTTCATTCATGGACTCTATTTCGAATTTATTTTTTTGTTCCATTTTTAGCCTCACTTCCTCCTGCCTTATTTCATTGCGGCAGGCATCTATTGCTGTTTTGCTTACGAAACGGTAGCTTTTGGGAATCCGTTTCGGGCAAAACTACTCAACCTGTTCTAACGAAAGCGATTTTGTCTGTAACTCCACAAGCTTCGCGTACACACCGTTTTGTTCCATTAATTCGGCATGCGTTCCGGCCTCTACCACACGTCCGCCGTCAATAACAATCAGACGGTCCGCATTCTTCAAGGTTGAAATACGATGTGCAATCGAAAGCGTTGTACGTCCCTGCACAAGATAATCAAGTGCCTTCTGGATTGCTTTCTCTGTCTCGGTATCCACGCTCGCCGTAGCCTCATCGAGAATCAGAATTTTAGGATTCGAAAGCACTGCTCTCGCAATCGATAAACGCTGCTTCTCTCCGCCGGATAAATCCTTACCGGCCGCACCGATTACCGTATCATAGCCATCCGGCATTCTTGAAATGAAGTCATGCGCACTTGCCAGCATCGCAGCCTGCACAATTTCCGCTCTGGTCGCCTCCGGATTACCGTATGCAATATTATCCGCCACGGTTCCCATGAAAATATAAGTATCCTGGGAAACCATTGCTACATTTCTTCGCAAATCTCTAAAAGCCAGCTCTTTTACATCAATTCCGTCAATTTCAATTTTTCCGTCATTTACATCATAAAGACGGGAAATCAGGCTGACCAGCGTAGTTTTTCCTGCACCGGAGCGTCCTACAATACCAAGCACCTCTCCCGCTTTTACCTTGAAATCAATATCTTTTAAAATCAGACGATTCTTATCATAACCAAACGATACATGGGAAAGGGCAATCTCGCCTTTGAGATTGGGCAACGACACAGGATTCTCCGCCTCCTTGATTTCAGGGATGGCATCCATAATTTCAAACATACGCTGCGCCGCATTGATACTGTCTGACCAAAGTCGGAATACTCTTGAAAAGAAGTTCATCGGACCATTCAACTGCGAAACATATCCCACAAATGTAATCAAGATCCCGACCTCAATACGATGACTCTGCATCATCATAAATACACCAAGAATCCATACCCAGATAGCAGAAATCTCCTGCACCAGGTTATAAAGAATCGTAAAACGGTTGTTGTATTTCTCGATACGGACCTCAGCATCGCGCAAATAATCATTCGGTCCCTCAAATCGCGCAACCTCACCGCTCTGCTGACCAAATGCTTTTACCACACGTGAACCCGTCAGATTGTCGTTTACACGCGTATTCACCGCACGCTCGGCACGATGTCTTCTGCCAAAAAGACTCCAGATACGAGGTTTTAACTTCACACTGATTACCACAAGAAGCGGCAACAGAATACAGGCTACCGATGCCATCTGCCAATTCAGGCGGAACATCACAATGAAAGACGCCAGAATGGTAAAAGAATGTACGAAAATATACGGGAAACCGTCCAGGAAAAAGCCTGTCACACGTTCCGCGTCACCAAGCACTCTTGTCATCAGATTTCCTGTCTGCTTACTGGTAAAAAATCGAAGCGACAACTCACCCATGGATGCAAAAATATCCTGCTTCATATCGCGGATGGAAGTCGCTACTATCCGCGCCATCACAGAACCCTGAATGATGCTGATTAACTGCTGCAAAACCTTTGCCGCGAGCATACACGCAACAAGCACCAGAAGCGCCGTCACATATTTACCCTCCAGTCCAAAGGGTGCAAGGTAGGCATCATTTTTTTCAAGAACCCAGTCATACAGGACTGTACCGCTTAAGTACGGCCAGGCAAGACTAACCAGTGCCGATGCGACATAACAGAACGCCAGAATGACTATCATCCATTTATAACGCAGAAAATAGCGGAACGTACGTCGAAAAATGCTTGCTTTATTCATGCATTTCGGGCAAATCTTACGCTCTTCGTCCGGATACTTGGTTCCGCAGACAGGACAATAAAGCTCTTCCTCCTGCTTCACTCCGTCCTCTTCCTCGGCTATCGTCTCACCACGCATAATCTGCCGGTACTTCTTTAAAAAAGCTTCCATATCTGCAAGATGCAGGTTTGTATGTGCCGCAACTCTGATTGGTTCACCGTCATATTCCATACAAATCAGGTTCGTCGCGACCATATGCTCCCGATGCAGCTTTTCGATTCGCGCATTCTCATATAGCCGGTATGTAAAATTCGCTGTTTCTTCATATGAAATGTCATTCTTCTTCTGCGTTCCCTTCATATATATAATATGGGAATCAATCGGAGCACTTGTTGCAACACCAAGATATTGCCGGGTCAGAAATACGTACCCGTATACATATTCACAGTCGAAAGACAAATCAATCGGGCTGTACGCAAGAATTTCTTCAGGCGCAATCCCTTCTCCTGCAAGTGTATGAAGTAAGCCTGCAGATAATTTCTTTTCACTCATTTTCTCACACCCTCCTTCCTGTTCTCTTATTCATGAATCCACATTGCGGAAAATGAAATCTTCTCGGACGTACATCCATTTTTCTACAATATACGTCCTTTTTTAAGTATAGTTTTCTCATTATATAAAAATAACTTATAGAATTCAAGGAAAATATATATTTTAAAAAAAAATTTATTTTTTTGAAAAAAAGACTTGCATTGTTTGTATTTCTGTACTATAATCGGTTTTGCACGTAAGAAATATTGGTAAACATGCGCGATTAGCTCAGCTGGTAGAGCACCTGACTCTTAATCAGGGTGTCCAGGGTTCGAGCCCCTGATCGCGCATTTTTTTTATATTAAAATCGCTGCTGCAAACGCTTTTAGTATAAAATACTTTTTAAAAACTTTTTTTACGGAGGATTGATTTATGACAAATTATAATTCTGATATTGAAAACCTTTTATACACTATTTTATCAAGTCTTGGAATAGGTATCAGCATTTTGACACCTATTTTGATGGTTTTGGTTATTTTTTTATTTGTCTTTGCTATTTTTCTTGTTACTTTTATTGTGTTAGGAATCCCCTTATACAAAATGGCGAAGAATGCCGGATATAAATATCCCATTTTTGCTTTTCTTCCGGTAATGAGCACATATTTGTGGGTAATTCTTTCCAAAGAAGAATTCAATCTTTTCAACTGGATTATCATTAAGGATCGTAAAAAGGCAGCTTGGATTAGTGTTTTGGTCCTTCATGCACCCATTATTATCTTTACTATAAGCTCTGTTATTGCAGCTGTTCCTTTTGTTGGATGGATTATTGCTTCCCTTTTATACATGCTTATTTCCGTATTTTCCATTGTAATATATATTTTTAACTGGAGAATATATTATGATTTGTTTACTACATATGAAATGGGAGAGAATACATTGCTCTATTCTATCCTCTCCTTGTTTATTCCTATTATGGGAATCGTTATGCTTTATATTATAATGAACAAAGAACCAAACTATGGTTTTAACAATTTTTATGCAGAAAAAAATAAGGAGATTAATACCTTATGAGTTTCCTCTTTGTGATTTTATTATGGTTTAATGTTGGGATTCTCTATTCCGGCACTCTTGATCCGCTTTTACATGTACATAGTTTTAGCGATTGCATTCATAACGAAGCCTTTCCGTTTCTTGTGGCTTTGATTTTGTTTAATTTAATTGTGTTTATGTTATTTTTCCTTTCGGGGTTTTTGAAGTACATTATTCCTGCTATCCCGCTTTATATTATGGCGTACAATGCAGGATACAACAAACCTTGGCTGGTTTTCATTCCGTACGGAAAGACTTATGTCTCCCTCATGCTTCCGATTACAGAATACTCCTACATCGGATGGTTTAAGACCTATAATCGAAAAACCGTATTCTGGACCTATTTCGCACTGGATTTGTTTGAATCCCTGGCCAGACTCATTTTGAGCTATGTACCGCTTATTGGATCCATTTTAAATTTTGCTTATATGATTGGCAAAAAACTCATTCATTTCGGGGAATATAAAGACATTCTTGCAACTTACGGCAGAAAAGACAGTGCCGGATGGATTGCCGGAATTGGAATTTTCTTTCCCATTGTGTACTGGATTTTTCTCTACATTTCCTGTCGCAAAGAGCCGGACTTCGGCTTTAACAGATACTATGATCCAAAACTTCCGGATCAAAACAGCTTTTATTAAATATCAAAATCCCGGGACGCACAAAACGCCCCGGGATTTTTTGTTAGCAAAATATAATTCCTGAATCAGCCCACCTTTTCAAACTGGCTGTTGTAAAGTTCCGCGTAAAATCCATTTTTGCGGATCAATTCTTCGTGGTTTCCGCTTTCTATTACGTCACCGTCCTTCATGACCAAAATCAAATCGGCATTTCTGATGGTGGAAAGGCGATGTGCAATCACGAAAGATGTCCGGCCATGCATCAATCTGTCCATTGCTTCCTGAATCAGAACTTCCGTTCTTGTATCCACAGAGCTTGTCGCCTCATCAAGAATCAGCATCGGCGCATCTTCAATCATTGCTCTTGCAATCGTTAAAAGCTGCTTCTGACCGGCAGAAAGATTGACTTTATCATTAAGAATGGTGTCGTAACCTTTCGGCAATGTCCGTATAAAATGAAGCATTCCGACCGTCCGGCAAACCTCATCTAAGCGCTCATCCGTAATACCTTCTTTTCCGTAAACAATATTGTCACGGATGGTTCCTTCAAAAAGCCAGGTATCCTGCAAAACCATACCAAACAATCCATGCACATTTTCACGGGTCAGCTCTGATACCGGCACCCCATCGATGGTAATACTTCCGCTGTTTAATTCATAAAATCTCATCAAAAGATTCACAAGTGTTGTTTTACCTGCACCGGTAGGACCGACAATTGCGATTTTTTCACCCGCCTTTGCTTTTGCCGAAAAATCATGGATAATTACTTTTTCAGGCAAATATCCGAATTTCACATGTTCGAATGCAATATCACCGGCAATTTTATCGCCTGATAAGAACTTTTCTTTGTAGCTCTCGTCTTCCATCTCCGTTGCTTCAAGGAATTCAAACACACGCTCTGCCGCTGCTGCCGTTGACTGCAGATTCGTTGCCGCCTGCGCGATCTGCGACAAAGGCTGGGTAAAATATCTGATATACATCATAAAAGCAACAATCACAGAAAAATCGATTTTTCCTTTGATGGTAAGCATCGCGCCAACCACGCAAACAGCCACATAACCGAAGTTACCGACAAATCCCATAATCGGATGCATCAAGCCGGACAAAAACTGAGCCTTAAATGCGCTGTCTGCCAGCTTTTTGTTGACGTCATCAAACTTCTCTGCCTCACTGCGCTGTGCATTAAACGCTTTCATAACCATATGTCCGGCATAGATTTCTTCCACATGCCCGTTCAAATCACCCAGATATTTTTGCTGACCGAGGAAATATTTCTGTGACATTCCCATAATCAGCATCATTAATACAAAGCCAATCAGCGAGGATGCCACTGCTGTAATAGTCATCGTAATATCCGTAAAAAGCATCATCAGAAGAGAACCGATAAAAAGCGTCAGGGAATTAACCAGCTGCGTCGCGCTCTGATTGAGCGTATGTGCTACCGTATCCACATCATTTGTTACACGGCTCAGCACATCTCCAAACGTTGTATTATCAAAATATTTGAGCGGCAATTTATTGATTTTTTCTGAAATATCATTGCGAAGTTTTCTGGATACCTTCTGCGTCACCACCGCCATAATCACAGACTGTATATAGTTAAACGCTGCTCCCAGAAGGATAATCACAATCAGAAAAATCCCGATTTGTCCAATTGCCTGCATATCAAGCTGCTGCATCAGTCCTTTTTCGATTTCAGCCGTCATCGCTTTGAGACGGTCAGGACTGATAATTGTAAAAATACTGGAAAAAAAGGATAATACGAGCGCCACTGACATAATCGGCAGGATTGCCTTATTGTATCGCAAAAGCTTCAAAATACTTCCCTTAAAATCTTTGGCCTTTTCACCGGGACGGGTTCCCGGAGGTCCACCCGCTCCGGGACCACGCCTTGGTCCCATTTTGGCAGTACCGGGTTCATAATTTTTCTTACTCATTTTCCAATTCCTCCTTTGACAGCTGGGAATATGCAATCTGACGATAAACCTCACATCCTGCCAGAAGCTCTTTATGTGTACCCATACCCGCAATCCGACCGTCATCCAAAACAATAATCCGGTCTGCATCGGCAATCGTTCCGATTCGTTGCGCAACAATCAGAGTAATGGCATCCTTCGTTATTTTCTTAAGCTCACCGCGCAAAATACGGTCTGTTTTATAATCCAAGGCAGAGAAAGAATCATCAAACACATAGATATCAGGTTTTCTGCAGATTGCACGGGCAATGGACAATCGCTGCTTCTGCCCGCCCGAGAAATTACTGCCACCCTGCGCCACGTGCGCATCCAGCCCATCCTCAAGCTTATCTACAAACTCCTTCGCCTGTGCAATCTCCAATGCCTTATCAATCTCTTCATCCGTATATTGCCCGACACCCGCTTTTTCACCATAACCAATGTTGGAGCGAATGGTCCCGCCAAATAGCATCGCACGCTGCGGCACCAGACCGATTTTATCACGCAACGCATCGCACTTATACTCTTTCACGTTCACGCCGTCCACATAAACCGCGCCCTTTGTTACATCATAAAACCGCACCAAAAGATTAATCAAAGTTGTTTTACCGCATCCCGTAGAACCGATAAACGCAACCGTTTCCCCTTTTGACGCCGTAAAAGAAATATCACTTAACACTTCTTCTCCGGCATCCGGATAAGCAAATGAAACATTTTCGAAACGGACCTCACGCACATTCTCTTTTCCCTCGGTCTGTGTACCGTCAACAATCTTTTTCTTCGTGTCCAACACCTCAAGAATTCGCTTCGCAGACACCGCAGCTCTCGGTAAAATAATGAAAATCATCGTAAGCATCATAAAAGACATTACAACCTGCATGGCATAGGAAGAAAAAACAACCATATCCGAAAATAAAACCACTTTTTGTGCAGGTGCCGCTTCGTGAATCAGATATGCGCCAATCCAATAAATTGCCAGCGAAAGACCACTCATGATAATGGACATTCCCGGTCCCATAATTGCCATTGCTTTTCCCACATACAAATGCGTCTGTGTCAGTTCATCGTTTGCCTCCCGGAATTTTTCCTGCTGAAATTTCTCGGCATTATACGCACGCACAACACGGATTCCGGTAAGATTTTCCCTTGTTACGCGGTTTAAGTTGTCGGTCATGCTCTGAATCAGCTTAAATTTCGGCAAGGCAACAATCATCAGAAACACAATAATCATAATCAGTAAAAAAACTGCCACCCCGGTCGAAAACGTCCACTGCCAGCTTTTGGCACGAATTTTCAAAATAGCAAGCGTCGCCATCAAAACAGAACGGAAAATCATTCCCATTCCCATTACCAGAAGCATCTGTACCTGCACAATATCATTCGTGGAACGGGTAATCAGACTTGCGGTGGAAAAATCATTCATCTCTTCCAGCGAAAAATCCGTCACCTTATGATAAACCGCACCCCTTAAACGCATGGAAAATCCGGTAGCGACACGGGTTGAGCAAAAGCCTACCAGAATCGATACCGCCAAGCCGCCGAAGGCACATAAAAGCATATAAAGCCCGGCTGTCATCACGTCAGACATTGCACTTCCGGGCGTTACGATTACAGTCGTAATTTTAGACATGTAATCCGGCAACTTCAACTCCAAAAATACCTGCAATCCTGTTAATACAAAGGCAGCCAGGATTAATAGCAGCTCTCTTTTTTGTAAATATTTGAAAATCCTAAACATCTTTCCTCTTCTCCTTATTTTGCTTCTTTTCAAGTATAAAAGAGTCGTTTGCCCGGCAAACAACTCTTCCTGATACTTTCACAAATTCAATCAACTATAACGTCTAATCTGTCTTTTCTCTTTTGAAAATAATGTTATAACGCGCCGGTGACACGCCTGCACGCGGCTCGACAATCCGATCCAGCTGATATCCCTTACCTGCCAAACGGTTTAACAACTCCTCAAACGTCTCAAAATCATCTGAAGCAAGATGGCCCCTGGGTCTGTCTTCTTCCGTATAAAGCTTCGGCAAAGTCTCAACCTTGTACTCATACTCTACATCCAGCATATATTCCAACATTTCCTGAATGGAATTCAAATTGTTCAAAACGCAAAGGTTAAGCGCATCACGCAGCTCATTCATACTTGCATTTTCGAACAAATCCTCTTCAATGACCTGTTTACGCTTAACAATAATGGTATCATACTCTTCCGAACAGCTCAAAATCATCTGCTTGGCATACTCTAAGTTATCCGCACGGCGGCGGTATCCTTTTTCATCCAAATAATTCAGTGCAACTTCGGTAATGTTTTCCTCCGTTTTTTCCAATCCGGTATCAATATACTCTTCCATTTCGTTAATTGTTTCCGTCTGCAAATTCGGACTCTTGCGAAGTTCCTCAAGTATCATCTTTTTTAAATCTGCCATATTTTATTATCCCCTTATACATCATAATCCGAGCTGTCCGCGCCGGCAACGTGTATGTCTGATGCGGAAGCCATTTTTATTATATCACAGTTTTTGTGCCTTTTACCAGTCCTATCTTTTTGTATTTATTTCACCGACAAAATCTCTTCTCCATTCTTTTCCTATTGATGAATTCATGATAAAATACAATGTATAAAAGAAAGAGTCCGTTTTAAGGACTCTTACGCTGTGCACGGTCGCTTGCGGCATCTTCTGTTTGCGCAAATGTGCATGGCATCGAATGGACACGCTTCATTCGCTGATTTTACGGAGGTGCGATATGCAGATTCACGGACTTAACAAAACAACCCTTCTGGATTTTCCGGGCCATGTGGCTTGCACGGTCTTCACCGGCGGCTGCAATTTTCGCTGTCCGTTCTGCCATAATGCTGACCTTGTGCTTGCCCCTCACACGCAACCGGAAATTTCAGAGGAGTCTTTTTTTGATTTTCTCAAAAAACGCTCCGCAATTCTTGAAGGGGTTTGTATTACCGGCGGGGAACCGCTTTTGCAAAATGACCTTGCCGATTTCATCCGCCGCATCCGCGCACTCGGTCTGCTGGTGAAGCTTGATACCAACGGTTATCTGCCGCAACGCCTGGAGGCACTTCTGCAGGAGGGACTGCTTGACTACGTTGCCATGGATATCAAAAGTTCCCGAAAGGGTTATGCAGCCGCGGCAGGACTTGACGCAGCGGACCATACGGCTCCGAACGGCTGTAACGCCGGCGCTGTCGGTTCTTTTGACCTGTCACGTATTGAAAAAAGCATCGCACTTTTGAAGACATCCGGCATTCCTTATGAATTCCGCACAACCGTCGTGAAGGGACTGCACACACAGGCCGACTTTGAAGAAATCGCAGCCATGATATCCGGTTGTGAGCACTACTACCTGCAATCCTACGAAGAAAAGGACTCTGTTCTTATGTTTCATATGGAGTCCGAGGCGCATGCACTTTGTGCTTTTACCCCGGAAGAACTTCGCAGTTTTGCACGTCAACTAAACGACTTGGAAATTCCGACCTCTCTGCGCGGTATTTCCTGAATCGCAACGGTCAAATACTAATTTTCTTTTCATAATTCAGGAAAAATGAAATTATATCCCGTTGCCCAAACCTCAAAAAAATAAAATTATATTCCGCTGCCAAAATTTAAAAGAAATGAAATTATATCCCGCTTCCAAGATAATATAAATAATATCCGCCCGCTCCGCAGAATTCATACCCCAAAAATCCTGCAGCGGCGGCTTCCTCAATTTCGCGTTCTCCATAGATTCCCGGTATTCCAAGATAAAATGCACGCTCCGTATCCGTTATGTACTCGCCGACAATCATATGTCTGTAGCCTTCATAAGCTCTCCTATAAAAATCACAGTTTTGCAAATTCCGGCAACTTTTCGGCATAAATTCCCAATCCTCTTCTGCAAGAATTACATAATACCCCTGCTCCTTAAAAGGCAGGAATCTCGGACGAACCGCCTGTAACTGCTGCCACTTATCCACACGCAATTGCGTCTCGTTCTTTTCGTCTTGTTTGGGGACAGTTTCGTTGGTCTTTCTTTCAATTTCCTCTTTTTCTTTTTTCGCCACGTCGATGAAACAAAATCCTTCCCATCTCTGTGAGCAAACAAAATGAAGAACGGCCCTATTGCAGCCCGCCAGCAATTCTTCCGTCAAAATACAGGATCCCTCACCTTTTCCTTTTAAAATAGGGAATTCTGATACAGGCGTTTCTGTTGCTTCTTGCGTACCTTCATATTTTTGCAAATAGACTTTACACCCTTCAATCCCCTCCTGCGGAAGATTCTGCAGATATATTCCTATATATATATGTGATTCGTTATTTTTTTGTCTGATGAATCCGATGTTTCCGTTAAATATGCCGTTCACGTAACAATCAATAAATGATACTCTTCCATTGTATCGAAACATGATTCTTTCCTCCTCCTTATTTCTTGGATATCAGGGCTTGTTTAAGCATTTATCAATTCCATGGATCATTTGACGGAAATAAAAAATGAAATTTTTTACTTTTCACCCATAAATTATCCTATTTCATCCGTATCCTAAATAGATAACAGCTTATGACACATTACAATAACAGTATATGCTGTTCCAAACAACGGAATTCATTCCGAATATACTGTTTCTCACAATGAAATCAGACATCCAACGACTGAAACAGATTGGCACTACCCTAAAAAAGGAGGATTTACTATGAAAAGAAAATTTGTTGCTCTTATGCTTTTACTTTGTTGTACAAGTTCCGTTTTATTAAGCGGGTGTCAGCCCGGCATCGTAAAAGAACCGATATCGGAACAAAAGAATGTTTCAGATGAGCCCGCAACAGAAAAAAAAGTAACGGAAGAATCCGGAAATTCAGGAACTGCTGCCACACCGGTTATCGCTCCTCTTGAGATTGAGGAGGATTCGAATGCCGAAGCAGCATATCTGACACTTTCGGTCAATCTTGCACGTCTGAATTATCAGGAGAACCGCAATATGCTTGTTTCGCCCGCAAGTGTGGAATTTGCGTTAGGAATGGCTCTTGCAGGCGCGGAAGGTAAAACGCTTGAAGAAATGAACCTTCTTTTGGGACAAGGCGATTCGCGTAATGAGATTTTAACTTTTTGTAAAATGTTTTACGACCGCCTAAACGACCCGGAAAATGACAGTTTCCATGTGGCCAACTCTTTTTGGATTAACAAAACTTACATAGACAGCAAATTAAATCCGGATTATTGTGCTACGCTGAAAAATAACTTACAGGCAGAAGCCAGATTGACTAAATTTGATGATTCAACGGTCAAGGAAATCAACAACTGGGTAAGTAAAAACACTGATGAAATGATTCCTGCAATCATAAACGAAATACCTGACGATGCTGCTGCTTATCTGATTAACGCTCTCAGCTTTGATGGTAAATGGGAGAAACCCTATGAAGAATATCAAATAAAAGAGGATATCTTTTATAATGAAGACGGAAGCGAAACCACAACTGATTTCTTATGTGAAACAATGGGAAATTATTATGAGATCGAAAATGCCTGTGGTTTTCGGAAAAACTATAAAGGCGGAAAATATGCGTTTCTCGCTATTTTACCGAATGAAGATGTTGGACTTAAAAATTTTCTGGAAGGTTTTACCGAAGAAACTTACAACGATTTCATGGATAGTCAAACATATCAATACGATGTTTCCACCAGATTACCGAAATTCACATCTGCCTATGATGTCACATTGAATGAGCAATTACAGTCACTTGGCATGAAAAGTGCCTTCGTCCCGCTGCTTGCGGATTTCAGTGGAATTTGCGCCGAACAGGAAAATGGAGATAACATGAATCTCGTAATCAATAAAGTTTTACACAAAACCTATATCAACGTAGATGAAAACGGCACTAAGGCGTCTGCAGTTACATCCATTGAAGTTGGCAATTGCACCACCGCAGTTGAACCGGAGAAGGAGTGGCGCGAGGTCATTCTCGACAGACCGTTCCTCTATGCCATCATAGATAACGAGACAAACCTTCCGATTTTCATCGGAACAGTGAATCAACTATAAAATAGAAAACATATCCATCCCTGATAATAAATAATTTTAAAAATCTTTTCAAAAGTTATTGACTTTCGCTAAAAATATGTTATTATAATATCAGTAATCATTACTGTTATTGATTGCAAAAAGGAGGTGAGGAAGTGTGGTTCTAAAAAGAAGCCGACAGCGTGAAGCAATTTTAAATTACTTAATGACACGCACAGATCACCCGACGGCCGATCAGATTTACGCCGCTTTAAGGGAAGAATATCCGAATTTGAGCCTGGGAACCGTGTATCGCAATTTATCATTGCTTGAAGAACTTGGAGAAATCCAAAGATTTCGCGCCGGCACAACTGATCATTTTGATGGCAATGCTGCCAATCACTATCATTTTATCTGCAATGAATGCGGATGTGTACAAGATCTGACGCTTCCTTTGCAAAAATCCTTGTGTGATTTGGCACAGACCGGTTTTGCCGGAAACATTGATTACCATCTGATGTATTTTTACGGAAGATGCAGCGACTGTAATCAAAAGAACAAAACAAAATAGGAAACCAATGAAACTAAATTTTTTAAAAGAAAAGGAGATTAAAATTATGAAGTATGTATGTCAGGTATGTGGTTATGTTCACGAAGGAAATGAAGCACCGGAGAAATGTCCTCAGTGTGGTGTTCCCGCAAGTAAATTTACAGCACAGTCCGAGGAAAGAACCTGGGCAGCTGAGCATGTTGTTGGTGTAGCACAGGGCGTTAGCGAAGATATCATCGCTGACTTGCGTGCAAACTATATGGGCGAATGTACAGAAGTTGGTATGTATCTTGCTATGGCACGTGTTGCTCACAGAGAAGGTTATCCCGAAATCGGTCTTTACTGGGAAAAGGCTGCTTGGGAAGAAGCTGAGCATGCTGCAAAGTTTGCTGAATTACTCGGTGAAGTTGTAACTGATTCTACTAAGAAAAATCTCGAAATGAGAGTAGAAGCTGAGAATGGCGCAACCGCAGGCAAATTTGACCTTGCAAAACGCGCAAAAGAGCAGAACCTTGATGCAATCCATGACACCGTTCACGAAATGGCCAGAGACGAAGCTCGCCACGGCAAAGCATTCGAAGGTTTATTAAAGAGATACTTTGGTTAAGCTACAAGCCATGCAATAACGTAACAATAATGCCCCTCCAAGTTTACTTGGTAAGGGGCATTTTATTGTTGCGTTATTATAGGGCGACAGCCCGCCAGCGAGAAGTAGCGAAGCGAATTCGAGCTGGACATGGCTTGTAGCGTTTTTACAGCGACAGCCCGCCAGCGAGAAGTAGCGAAGCGAATTCGAGCTGGACATGGCTTGTAGCGATGGGCATGGCTGTCAGGCCTCTTTTTTTAATAAGAACCACGTAACCGGTTTGGAATAGTCGTTATGTGCAATAAAAGCTTTCAAATCCGGATACTCATAGATTTGGGCACTGCTGCTGTATACATTATAGGCTTTCCAGACTTCGTTTTCACGTTTCAGTGCTACATAGTGTAACCCCAATCCGCCCGCCGAAGCCCAGCGGTACAGCGAAATAACACTGTCTCCCTCTGCATAGTCCTGTTCTAACTGTGTCATATCCTTATAGCGCGTGAAGCATATTCCCTCTTTTTTCAGGAATTTTCCGATTGCAACCGGATTAACACCGAACATTCCGTAAGCTACCAGTCCCTTTTTCTCCATATAAGAAACAATTTCGCACATTTTCGGTTTTCTGCCAATGATGCTTAATGCATTAAAAAGTGCAATCACACAACAACCGCTGTGCGCAAACTCTTTTGTACCGATACGCAATGTACTAAGCTCTCCCGCTCCCTGTCCGCATAAAGGAAACGCAAGCGTTTTTGCCGCATTATACGTATAATTCTCACGTAATCTCTTTTTTATCAAAAAATTAGGAAGACGCAAAGCTGTCAAAAAAACATATGCCGGATATCCCATGAAAAACAGCAATACTTTGTATATCTTCGGTATTTTCTTCATTAAACCGTCTCCTTCGGACCGCGATAAATAAGCTTAGTATATTAGTCAACAGAAAGACTGATACCGCCGCGACGCTCGCTCGGCTGCGTAATAACCGTAACCGGCTGCTGTCCGTTCCATTCGAAGGAATAAGATTCGCCTGAACTCTGGCCGATGAAAGTCTTCCAGGATACATCCGCTGCAATTCTCGGATCACAGTATCCGCTTGTTGACATCCAGCAAATTACAGCATCAGGGTCAACAGAAATTGTGTTACCGTTATTAATATTGCTAAGTACAACCGGATTACCGTCGCAGAGAACAGCAACGTACGCATTCGGACCATTTCCGGTCAATGCAGTTGTTGCAAGACCTTTCTGTGACATAACACCAACACCGATAAAACGCACATCATATCCGCAGTCCTGTGTAAATGCCAGAAGGTTCTCTGATTCGACAGAAATCACTTCGCCCATTCCCAGTTTGTATACAACAATATGCTGGCTGTTGCACGCATAATATGTAACGGAATCGCCATTAAACATTGCCTTCATTAAGGGAATGTTTTCTCCTGTAATACGACGCATGAAAGAGCCAAGTGCCGCCTGAGCAAAATTATTCTGAGGTCCTAAAAGAACCTTATCAAATTTATAATTCTTGGGGCCTACATTTTCACCCGCAATAAATGCACCTGCTTTGGTAAAAATCGCATCTGTTCCCTTACAGGTAACTTTCAGTGTTAATTCATTTACTGTTTCAAAAGTTATCATTTCTCTATTTCCTCCTAATCAATTACTTGAACACCATATAACTCACATAATCCGGCCAAATCTTTGGCAACACCGTTACCGACAGCGTTGAATTTCCAAGCACCGTTATGTTGATAAACTTCACCAATCATCATTGATATTACATTTGAATAATAATCCGTCATCTTGAAACTAACAAGTTCCTGTGAATCGGTTCCGTTCATAATACGCACATATGCATCTCGTACCATTGAGAAGTTTAAGTTTTTATCAAATGCTTCATTGATGGTTAGTACAAATACAATCTTTTTTACATTCGGATTCAAACGAGTCAAATCAATCGTTACAAGTTCACGGTCTGCCCCATTGTCTTCCTTGAAAATAACACTGCTGTCCGGACTGTTTGTCTGACCGTAAAAGACAAACCAGTCATCTCCTAAAACTTTCCCGTCTGCCCCCAGTAAAAATGCAGAAACATCTACGTCACACTGCGCATTATTCACATTCCAGCCAAAGCAGGCCTTGAGTGATGTAAGGGGTGTGGCTGACTGAATTGCCGCCTTTTGTCCTTTCTGTACCGGCTTAAGTAACTGCGGAACCGGTTTTGAAACCGGTGCTGCCACAGGCTGTTGCATGGGCGCCATCTGCGGTTGCATGGGTGTCATCTGCGGCTGCATGGGTGTCATCTGCGGCTGCATGGGTGTCATCTGCGGCTGCATAGGTGTCATCTGCGGCTGCATAGGTGTCATCTGCGGCTGCATGGGTGTCATCTGCGGCTGCATAGGTGTCATCTGCGGCTGCATGGGTGTCATCTGCGGCTGCATGGGTGTCATCTGTGGCTGCATAGGTGTCATCTGCGGCTGCATGGGTGTCATCTGTGGCTGCATGGGTGTCATCTGCGGCTGCATAGGCGTCATCTGCGGTTGCGGTGTCTGCTGCGTCAGATTATTGATGGGAATATTCAATGTTTGTACATTAGACGCAGATACTATACCGCGCACATTTGCTTTATTCAGCGATGAAATGTTAGTTTGGTCCAAAGGACCGGCGGTTCTCATATCTAAATTAATCATATACCCTCCTATCATAATCATTTTATTTTCGGTAAAATCATCTTAATTATACCCGAATTGAATTCCCACTACATTTTATCATAATATAAATAAAAAAGATACCCAACATTTTGCAGTAAAATTGGGTATCTTTTTTCTGTAATCATCTCTGCATGAAACTGAAAGTTTGCGCGTAGTAATGAGCCATGCGCAGATGAACCGAATTGGCTGACGGGAGCTTGCTCACGGGCAGACATATTCGAGTTCAGATGCATACGGCGAATGCCGCGACAACGAGCAAGCTGAATGCTTGCGAGTCTGTCGGCATGGCGAAACTCCGTAAACCTGAAATTTTCACATTCCTTATCTTTCTTTTTTTGATTTGAAAACTCTAATCAAAATAACAGATTCAACACATGCTCCAATACTTACAAGTACTATACCACCAATTCTTGCTTTCTCAATCTGTTCCAGTGTTGGAAAAGCTTCCAAGGAACCATTTACTATCATAAATATTCCGGTCAACATCAATATAGCTGATAAAATGGCAATACCAATTTCAATAATTTTCATAGATATTTTCCTCACAAAAATTCAAATCTTCTGTTGCTTTCAATCTCTCTACAAGACTGAAATTTTCACTTGCTTTCGTCATCAATGAAAGCTCCTATTTCTATAAACTTCCACATAGAATAAATAGCTCATTTGCACATTTTATTTTGGCATATTGTTTTTCTGTCACCAAAAAGATATTATAATTCAACCTTTATATCCCTAGTAAAATAAATCGAATTAAATCTACAACGGAATGTGCTACAATTGCAGATGTTAAATCTCTTTTTCTTTGCAAAACAGCAAAAGGAAAACCAAATAATGCAAATAAAAC
>JAZSCW010000093.1:0-2597 GCA_045530835.1 Lachnospiraceae bacterium
GTCAGTAGTTTTGTCCCCGGCTCACCCTCAATTTACGGGCGTCTTCCAATACTGCAATGAGTAACTGATTGACGAAAAGGCCACAAGTTAATATTTCAAGTACTTACTGTTTTGTTTTATATCCCGTCTGCCACACACTTCGCAAGCTCCACATTCCGTTCCTCACTTGCTTTTAGCTCTTCCAGCACATTAACAATCTCCGGATAACACGTCTTATCCACCGGATCAAACAGGGAATTCCATCCTTCGGTTCCTCCACCGAGTATCTCAAACATTAACCTACGGTATAACTCAACTGTCGTCCGGAACGACTCTATCAGCTTCTCCAACAATACATTCGTCTGTACCTTTTGTTGCTCCTCCAGATACAGTAAGAATGCGCCCTTTCTTTCATAAAAAATTCCGATGCAATACTTAAAACCGAAGGAATCCAATCTATCCTCCCGTATTGCTTTCACAATTGTATCGTACACTGCCAAGCCGTATGATCGTCCATTCTCACAAATTGCTTTCATCCCCTGTACATACAGACGAAGCGCCTCCACATAGGCTTGGTTCCAATCTGCCTCTTGTGCAGCTTCCGGAATTTCGCAATATAACACCGGGGCCCATTCAAAGGTTTTCCCCAGATTATTGTATAAAACCGGCATGCTGGCATTCACATTCCGACTCCCGATTCCTTTCGAAAAGAACACCTTGTCCTCATCGTCGTAACCGTAAATCACGCCAAACTCACCTGTATCGATGCCCCATACTACGCAGGCTTTGCCATCCTCGATACTTTTTTTGATTGCAGTAATTGCTTCCTTCTGCTTTACGGAATACTCCTCTGCACCCGGTGCGGCATAATACTTCTTCGTCCGCACACCGATTCGCTCCGTAAAAAAAGCATGTTCCTCCATCCAGTCATAATCCGTAATCGGCAATGCACTGCAATTTTCGTCCACACAAAACTGCGATGCAATTCCCGTTACACTTAAGAACCTCTGAAAGGTGTACTCCTTATTCCACATTCCACAGTGCTCCAGTACACTCATCATACTGATCGCATAAGTGTTCCACGCAGAAAACACCTCAATGTCCAACTTCTTGTTTGCCATAGCAAACCCCTCCTTTTTCTTTCTGGCCCTATTATACCAGAGGAGGTATGACATATAATGTCATAGCAATTTTAAAATTCCGGAAAGTCTTTCTTTCATATACTCTCTTAACCAATTTGGTTTTATAATACGAAAATCCAAACCACCGGCAATCAAAACGCTGATAAAAACATCCGGATCAAAAAACGCATAGGTATAGGTGTGTCCTTCCACCTTCCCACAAAGAAAATATTCCAACGGTGCTACCGATGCTCTTCCACCCAACATCTCAATTTCCGCAAAGTACGGTTCTCTTGTCATGCCGCTTTCATCCTCACCATTCCCCGACTCTGCAGATATCTTAGACAGAATCTCAGCCTGTCCCTCATACTTTCCGTACCCGAAGGAACTTAATTCCTTACTCTGCTTTGCCAGCAACCTTACAGTCTCATTTTCGCTTTCCGACAGTAAGAAACTCGGCAATACATACTCTTTCTCATACCGATATCCTCGTTTCCGCGCACAATACAGAAGCGGTGCGTTCATGGAATCCCTCATGTATTCAATATCCCTCTGTGCCTGCCTATTAGAAATCTCAAATTGTTCCGCCAGAGTTCCGGCATTCGGATATGCATTCTCCACAACTCTATTGTGAAACCAAATGATTCTTTGATAAGCCGAAATAAGAACACCTCCCTTGTTGAATTTGTGCATGCATTCATTTACAGTTCAAGCTACAACAACGTTTTGATTTTGGGATAAAAATGTGTCAAAACACCCTTGACAAAAGAACTCGAAACGCCGGATGCTCATTTGTTTATGTGGTTGTACAAACGCAATGCACTGGTACAGTGCGTATAATTGCGCCCTCCACAAATGACGGAAGAAAGTGTTTTTTGTCTGCTCAACAATTGGAATTTATCGTTATAACTCAATATTGATTTCGTACTTATCTCCAATGAGTATATAGTTCACATCATGCTTCTGCGCGAGGGCTAATATTTCTGCATTATCTGCCAACACACTCTCCATTGTGCACCATTCATCATCCAAACGGTTTTCAATGACAGTTGCATATTTCTTTATGTCAGCAAAGTGATTTTTGATATACTCCTCACTCATTACCAGACAGTAATATTTGATGCTTTCAAGATATTTGGAGTCAAAGTCCTTCTGCCAATCGAATGGAATATAGCAACCTTCGACAATTAAGTTCTGCTTGTTTTCAATAGCGGTTTTTATCATTTCACGGACGATGGGCCATAAGTATGCGGTCAAATCATTATCATCACTCATAGGAGTAAGTTCTGTATTTCCACTACGAATTAAACCCATTTTTAGGTGGTCTATTGAAAGATATGGGTATTTATATTTTTCAAGCAGTTTTTGGGCAAGTGCAGTTTTGCCTGTATGCGATGCTCCTGTAATTAAAATAATCATCTCAATCATCCCCACAAATTGGAATTTACAATATAGAAGCTTTCATGAATCGCTGCTAAGGATGCTACGACGCACACC
>JAZSCW010000002.1:0-5392 GCA_045530835.1 Lachnospiraceae bacterium
TGAAACCTTTTCCAAATGAAGATAAACTAATCATTGCATAAAAGTCATAAAAAGCCCCCCCTGTGCATCGCGTCCCTTTCGAGTTTTTTGGGACAGTGTCTATGGGGTAAACCATACAGACCTTAGTCGTTCTCGCATTCGATAACTTGTTTGTGGGAACTACCTACATGGCGGCCCCATTTTTCATATTCTAAATTACTCTTGCTCCGCAATACGGACAATATCTTGTACCGTCCGGTACTCCCATGCAATTGGGACATTTCTGCGGATACCGTCTTCTTTCTTCATCCGTAAGTTCATCTTCATCAAATAATTGCGGTGTTTCACGCACCTCATCGGTTACATTGAACAACTCTTCTTCCTGAAATTTAAAGATCCCTGCAACCAAATTTCCGGGAAACATCTGCAATTTATTGTTATAAATGGTAACAGCATCATTATAAAACTGTCTTGCAAAGGTAACCTTATCTTCTGTCTCAGAAAGTTCTTCCTGCAGCTGCATAAAATGCGCATTCCCTTTTAATTCGGGATACTGCTCGGAAACCACAAATAAAGATCTGAGCACTGAATTCAACTGCGTATTCGTTGCAAGCTTATCTTTGGCAACATTGGCATTCATATACGCTTCTCTGCTTGCTCTGACATTCTCCAATAAGACCTTCTCATGTGATGCGACCTCCTGCACCGTATCCACCAGATTAGGCAGCAAATCAAACCTTCTCTGTAATTGGGCATCAATCTGTGCAAAAGAATTCTTCACCCGGTTTCTCGCTTTGACCAGCGAATTATATGTAACAATGGCAAAAACAGCCACGGCAATAACAATCAAAACAATGATTCCTAAAATAATCGAAAGCACTAACCAAACGACAGTACCCATTTTTTTCCTCCTTTTTACTCAATTAATGGCATTATAACATTTATCCCTTTTTTTCGCAATCTATTCCGGCAACCTTGTACTGTCAGTAAAAATATCCTTTACCTGCAAATTGGTAAAATCAAGTTTCATATGTTCTTCGAGCGCATGCTTGGAAAAAGTCCGGTAAATCGTCTTAGAAATATACTTCTCCGCCGTTTTGATGATTGCTTTGTAATCTCCGATATCATCCGGAAAATATATTCCTCCTTTTTCCTTATTCGAAAGCATCCAGCGAACCGCCGCTAACGCAGACATGGCTACCGGTGTAATCGTAGGCGTCTGCCAGTAGGAATCTGTTTTATTCTTATATAAAAACGAAGTCTCAACACGGTTTCCGACCCACACAGGATCAAAATGTTCTCCCATCAGCAAAACACCCACATATTCAGTTCCGGAAGCTATTTTTTCCTGATATAAAATCTCGAAACGCTCGGGATATACATATCCGCGGATGATTGTTTTTCCATTGACATTTTCACAATCCTGCGGCTTATCCGGATTGGGGATTGGATACTCATTTACCTTGGCCTCCTGAAAATACCTGCTCGCAAAAGCGCATGGCTCATACAAAAACAACACCGTCGGGCGGTAAACCACCTTGCCGTCTTCCACCACTTCCAAACCCTTTGCAATGGTTATGGTCTCCTCATGCGGCACCAAAAATCCCTCAAAACCGCCTCCCGGATAATAGGTACGACATTTCGTGTCCGCTGCCAGATTTTTAAATTCCAGATACCCTTTTTCGAAATCTACAAAATAACATTTCTCTTCAAAATCAATTAACTCATGCGTACCGATATTCATCGTGGCTTCACTAAGCATCTCAAACCAGAAAGAATCCGTACACCAAGTACTGTAAAGGTAATTATCCCTGTAAGAATCTTTTACCTTCTGCAAATCAATATCATTGACATGAATCATTTTCACCCCAAGAATACGGGCGGCTTCGCCAAAGCGCCCCTCCTTTACCAGTTTCTTAAGGCTTTTATCCTTTTTGAACTGCGTGGTAACAATATGGTCAATGGCCGCCTTGACAAAATGAGACACCAAGCCCGGATTGTTACCATGTTGCAAAACAATCGGATGCCGATTGAAACATGTGCTGTTTGCATATTCCTTCTTCAAAGCGTTCTTACGTTCATTTTCTTCAAAAATACAATACCAATGGTCCGGCCAATCAGTTTCTCCCGTATTCAAATACATGATATTACGCTCAGCACACCATCTGCAAATATCTCTTGTTCCTACCGTGTCCGCAAAATCAATCAATAAATCTGCGCTACTTAAGTAAGGTGCAAAAACTTCCTCATAATTCTGTCTCGTCACCTCTCTGACAAGAAAATTGGACGCAATGCCTCCTAAGTTCACAAAAGCAGCAAACTCAGACTCTTCCCTTGTAATAACATAATATTGATATTCATTAAATTTGATTTCTTTTGCAACCTTCTCATAGAAGCTTTTTCCGACTGCCCCGAATCCAAACTGAACAATCCGGCCTTCAAATTTAATCAAAACGTTCTACCCCTTCCCTTTCTCACGTGGTTTCCGTATCGTTATCCTTACAGGTTCCTGATATCTGTCAGTCCATAAAATTTCTATTTTCTTTTGCCGGAATTTATACAAAATTTTCTTCAAATCCCGCGAAAAAGCGTTTCCGACAACTACAATCCTGTAAATACCGTTTTCCGTAAAATACTCCGCCGATGGCAAATCCTGATGATACAAATCCCAACTGTTATCAAACAGGGACGTCTCCATTTTATATCGGTTCAAGCGATTGCTGTCTACCAAAAAAGCCGGCAACGCATCCTCTTTGATTTCAATTTCGGCCAGCATCTGCGCTCCCATGGCAAGTCCCAGCGCTACAGCCTGATTATTCACAGTGGCCCTGGAATGTAATTGTTCAATGGTCCCGTTATATACGGGAATGGGACGGTATCCGGCTTTGGCCAGTCCGATACCTTCTTCAATCCCTTCTACACCCGGTAAATCCACAATCAGTGCCGCGCCTTTATACTTCTCATTCAAATAAGTGATATTGGGAACTATCAATTCCGAAAATCCACACATCTTCATGCATTGTGAGATTCCTGCAAAGGGAACCGGGCGGACCCAATCAACCCATTTTACACCGGCGGGAGCCCATATTTTATATATTTCTTTTATGGTCATGCTTCCTTGTTCCCTTTCCGTCCTACTATCATATTAACCGCCTCTCTTAACGATTTTCCAAACTAAAATAATATCTCTGCCACACATACGTCTTCGTTTAAAGTCTCTCGAAGCACCACTTTTCGAAGCGAATTTGTCAATTCTTCTTCTGCACAGACTGCAACCGACACATATTCCGGTGTATGTCCGACCCAGTACTCTTTTCCGTCAATTGTTTTCCTCTCCTCAAAAAGAACCTCTACCTGCTTACCAAAATAACTCCTGCGATACTCCTGTGCCAATTCCGCCTCCAGGGCAAGCAGGATATTACTTCGCTCATTCTTGGTCTGTTCGGGAATCTGATTAGGCATCAAATCTGCCTTCGTTCCTTTTCTTCTTGAATATTTGAAAATATGCATCTCCGCAAATGAAACCTTTTGCAAAAAGTCCTTGGTCTGTGCAAATTCCGCTTCCGTTTCTCCGGGGAAGCCAACGATGACATCCGTTGTAATTGCCGGATTGTCAAAAGTACGTCTCAAAAGCTCCACTTTTTCATAATATTCCTCGGAGGTATATCTTCTGTTCATTCTCTTTAAAGTTTCATCGCAACCGCTTTGCAGGGAAATATGAAAATGCGGGCAAAGCTTCTCAATACGGGAAAGCCCTTGAACAAACTCCTCTGTCAGAATCATCGGTTCAAATGACCCGATTCTGATACGTGCAACCCCTTCCACGGCATTCATCGCCTGTAAAAGCGCACTCAGCGCTTTTCCGGGATCTCGCTCCGGAAAATCCAAACCATAAGAGCTTATATGAATACCGGTCAGCACAAACTCACGATATCCCTTCTTTACAAGACCTTCGACTTCAGCAAGGACATGTTCGGGCGTACGGCTTCTCACTCCGCCTCTGGTATAAGGAATAATACAATAGCTGCAAAAACGGTTGCAACCGTCCTGGATTTTGATATATGCTCTTGTATGTTCTGCTGTTTCCTCCACACAGGCCTCTTCAAATGCTGCCTTCTTCACATCCACCACGGTTGTGTTACCCAGCGTTTTACGCAGGTATGATAAGATATCCGCATCCGACAAGTCAACCTCACATGGACCCACCCCTTCCTCAAAGCGTATCATATCCGCATACGGATTCTCACCCGATGCCAAACGTGCAGACACTGCTTCATAATCTGATAAAATCTCTACAATATCCTTTTTACGGTTATTTCCGATCAACAAATCAATTGCATCATCCCGGGATGCCTGATAAGCATCCGCCTGCACAAAACACCCTACGGCAACCACAACTGCATCGGGATTCATTTTACGTGCCTTGTGAAGCATCTGACGGCTCTTTCTGTCTGCCATATTGGTTACAGAACAGGTATTTATCACATAAATGTCTGCTTTTTGGTTGAATTGTACAATTTCATATCCGCTTTTTTGTAATAATTGTTGCATAACATCTACTTCATAGGAATTCACTTTGCAACCGAGATTGTGTAATGCTATAGTTTTCATAGAAATCTCCTTTTTTTTTGGCACCTTTATCAATTGACTTTTCCTCCGAATTCATCTACTATAAAAGCGGAAGTTGAGAAATACTTCCACAACCAGAAGGTATATATGTTAAGGAGGATAACATTATGAAGACAGTATCTATTTCTTTAAACTCAATTGACAAAGTTAAGTCTTTTGTTAATGAAATTACCAAATTTGACTATGACTTTGATTTAGTTTCCGGTAGATATGTTATCGATGCAAAATCTATTATGGGTATTTTCAGTTTAGATTTATCCAAGCCCATCGATTTAAACATTCATGCGGAAGACAGCGTTGATGAAATTCTCGCTGTATTGGCTCCCTATATTGTATAAGCGCCAAACGTATTGGGTTTAAAGCAAGACAGATGTCTTGCTTTTTTTTTGCTTTTTCTTTGCTATATGAATTATAGCGGTACGTACCGAATTTGGCAACAAAAAAACGCACCCCCACGGACAATATCATTTAATTAAGGAAGGTGGACATCAACTGTTCTTATCCGGGAAGTCATGGCATCGCTCACGAGACCGACATGATTTTTCTCTTTATTCATTCCGCGTTAAGACTCATATGTACTTTAGATTGCGGAATTTAATGGTTAACGTATTACAGACACTATTGCTCCCCGGAATGACAAAGACAGGAGAACAAAGAGTCCGCAAGCGGACCCTCGCGCTGAGCGCGGTCGCGACAGCGACATCTTCCTTGCGCGCGAGTGTGCATCCATCGCAAAGCGTTTTTTTATCATATAGGAAAGTTCTTACCGAGAACTTTCCTATAT
>JAZSCW010000076.1:0-60793 GCA_045530835.1 Lachnospiraceae bacterium
GCCATGCAGGTTGTTCCCATAAACTTTTTTGAGAATGCGTAGAATGTCTTGTCTGTATGGTTTACCTCGTAGACACTGCTTGTCCCAAATTGTCTGAGAAAGCGGGCGTGCTGCACAGTGGGGGCTTTTTATTCCGGTTATACAATGAAAGTATATCTAACATTGGAAAAGGTTCCATTTTTGCCGCTTCCGGCAAACTCGCTCCACCTAGGAAAAAAAGGAGAACATGTTGCATCATGTTCTCCTTTTTTTCCTAGGTGAAGCTCAAACAAACCTCACGCGGCAAATGAAACCTTTTCCAAATGAAGATAAACTAATCATTGCATAAAAGTCATAAAAAGCCCCCACTGTGCATCGCGTCCCTTTCGAGTTTTTTGGGACAGTGTCTAAGGGGTAAACCATACAGACCTTAGTCGTTCTCGCATTCGATAACTTGTTTGTGGGAACAACCTGCATGGCGGCCCCCCGGACTAAGAACTGTTGCTGTCCACCTTCCTTAACTAAATGACATTAGCAAATGCGGACTCTTCTTATTTTGATTTGCGAGTTGTTGCATCCAGATAAAATTCAGCCATTCCTGCATTCATATAAGGCTCCAACCAAAAGTTACCGATTCCCAATGTAAGGAGGGAGGCAAACATGAGTGGCAAAAAGCTCAAATTGTATCCGATATAGCTTGCAAAACGATTTTTCATAAGATAACAGGACATTTTCAGTGTTTTAAACGGTGTCAGCTCTGGCATATCAACGTAAACAAAATAGGATAAGGCAAAAGGAATCGTAACAAGGAAACTCAGGACTTCCCCTATCAGTGACAAAAAAGCGATTGTGAGTAAGGAATCCATAGTTGTTGCTTGAGAAACAGTCGTCATAAAAAAGCTTGTGTAAATGGCATACGGTAACGTGCAAAGTGCCTTCAAAACAGTTGTAATCAATGTAATGATGAGAATTTTATCCGGCGTATGGCTGAAACCGTAAAATAAGTCAAATGGGTTGATTCCTTTGATTGTTGACATTGTAAGATAATATTTACTGATTCCTGCTTGCAGAATGCCAATCAGCAGTGAACTGATAAAAAAAGCAATTTCATAGGTGAAAAATGATAAAAAACCTGTTCCGGCAATCGGGAGAGATGCAAGTAGTGAAATCACATTTTTAAGTAATGTTGCAATTAGGGTAATTACAACGGATATTCCCAAGTATGGCAGCAGGTTTTCTCTGGCACTTCCTTTGATTTCTTTGATTGTCATAATGAAATAAAAACCTTTCTAAAAAATGATATTTTAGGGTGTTAACCGATTCGGATATCAACAGAATTGCAGTATGACGGAGTAAGCGTCTATTCCGGCATCATATTGAAGCCGTATGAGTCGTATATCTGATCCAAAAAGTCGTCGAAATTCATACCGTAAATTTGTTGCGTAGTTGTGTTAAGCTTCGCTTTAAATGCATCATTGTAAAGAATGTTATAGGTTGTAATTCCAATGAACAATGAGTTCAGAATCATGACTATTACAGAAATCCAGATTGCTATTTTGGCATTTAACTGGTACTGTTTCGTATTTCCTTTGGAGATGGCGGCAAAAAGAATCGATAATCCGCCAAATATATAAGGGAAAATAACCGTTTGAAACAACGCGGAAAACAGAGCAAAAAAAGCCATTGTTTTAGCTGTTCGTGCGAGTTTCATATGGTGAAAACCGGGTTCGCTAAAGGACATAAAAATCACCTCATTAAAAATGTATACTTATTTATCATAGTATAACATGTTCATTTTTGAAATAAAAGCTAAATGGGAAAATTTCACAAAAGATACAATTTTACCGCGTTATTTTATCAGAAAGCTGTTGCGAAAATACGGTGAAATTTAGTATACTTGTTAAGGACGCACAGGGCGTTTGGAATGTTAAGAAGGGAGTGTGGGACATAGTTCCCCTTGCAGTGACAAGATGGATATATCATTAGAACTTGCAAAAGAATTAGGTATTAAGAAAGAACAGGTTGACGTTACGGTTAAGTTAATTGATGAGGGAAATACAATTCCTTTTATCGCAAGATATCGTAAGGATGTGACCGGTAATCTGAATGATGAAGTGCTTCGAACACTTCATGAAAGACTGTTGTATTTGCGTAACCTCTGTGAGAAGCAGGAACAGGTGATTGCAAGCATTGAAGAACAGGGGAAATTAACAGAAGAACTGAAAGCACAGATTCTTGCGGCAACGACACTTGTTGCTGTAGAAGATTTATATCGTCCGTATCGTCCGAAACGCAAGACACGTGCAAGTGTTGCGAAAGAAAAAGGACTTGAGGGACTTGCGGAACTTATTCTTGCGCAGGAAACAACAGATTCGTTGATTCAAGAGGCAGAACGTTATGTTTCTGAAGAAAAAGGTGTCAAAAATGTGCAGGAAGCACTTGCAGGAGCGGCAGATATTATTGCAGAACTGATTTCTGATAATGCAGAGTATCGTACTTATATCCGTGAAGCGACCATGGAAGAAGGAATTATCTCTTCCACCAAGAAGAACGAGGAACCGGATAAGATCTTTGAAATGTATTATGAATATTCCGAGCCGGTGAGCAAAGTGGTGGGTCACAGAGTTCTTGCGTTGAATCGCGGAGAAGCAAAGGACATTTTGAAAGTTAAGATTGATGCACCGGTAGAACGCATTCTGCAATATCTTCGCAAAAAAATGATTGTAAATGAAAATCCGAATACCACACCGGCCATTGAAGCTGCATGTGAGGATGCTTATCAGCGTTTGATTGCGCCTGCGATAGAGCGAGAAATTCGAAATATTTTAACGGAAAAAGCGGAGGATGGAGCTATTTCCGTATTCGGTAAAAATCTGGAACAGTTATTGTTACAGCCGCCTATTCAAGGAAAAGTAGTACTTGGGTGGGACCCTGCATTCCGTACCGGATGTAAGCTTGCGGTAGTAGATCCGACAGGAAAAGTACTCACGACTACGGTTATTTTTCCTACTGCACCGCAAAACAAGGTGGAAGAATCCAAGAAGACCTTAAAAATGATGATTAAAAAATATAATATAGATTTAATTTCTGTGGGAAACGGCACAGCATCAAGAGAATCTGAACAAGTGATTGCCGAATTGTTAAAGGAAATTGACCAACCCGTTCAATATGTTATTGTCAATGAAGCTGGAGCGTCTGTTTATTCTGCAAGTAAACTTGCAACAGAAGAGTTCCCGCAGTTCGATGTGGGACAAAGAAGTGCAACTTCTATTGCAAGAAGACTACAGGATCCGCTTGCGGAATTGGTGAAAATTGATCCGAAATCCATCGGTGTAGGACAGTATCAGCATGATATGAACCAGAAAAAACTGGGTGATGTTTTAACGGGTGTTGTGGAAGACAGTGTTAATAAAGTAGGTGTTGATTTAAATACCGCGTCTGCTGCGTTACTTGAATATGTTTCCGGTATTTCCAAAGTGATTGCCAAAAACATTGTTGAGTATCGTGAACAAAATGGAAGATTTACAAACAGGGCTCAGCTTCTAAAAGTTGCCAAATTGGGTCCTAAGGCGTATGAGCAGTGTGCAGGATTTTTACGTATTACGGATGGAGAAAATCCGCTGGATGCAACCAGCGTACATCCTGAAAGTTATGAAGCAACCTTACAGCTTCTTGATAAATTGGGGCTTACAATGGAAGATGTGAAGGAAGCACAGAAAAAAGCTGCAATAAAAGGCAAGAAGAAAGACGCACCGAAACCGAAGCCTGTTAAGAAAGAGAAGAAGGTAATGGTTAAAAATACCAATACTGCCATGGGCAAAGCTTTGGCTGAGGCAATGGGTGGTGTAACGCTGAAACAGGAGGCTGTACCTGTCCAAACGTCAACAGTTGAGATTTCCGGTCTTGAAAAACGTGTGAAAGATAAGGCAAAGCTGGCTGCGGAGCTTGGAATCGGTGAAATAACATTAACGGATATTCTGAAAGAACTGGAGAAACCGGCGCGAGATCCTCGTGAGGATATGCCGGCACCGATTCTTCGCAGTGATGTAATGGATCTTGCTGATCTAAAACCCGGTATGGTATTAAAGGGAACCGTCCGCAATGTGATTGATTTCGGTGCTTTTGTGGATATCGGAGTACATCAGGATGGCCTGGTTCATATTTCACGTATTACCAATCGCTATATTAAGCATCCGTTGGAAGCAGTTAGTGTGGGGGATATTGTCGAAGTAAAAGTACTCGAAGTAGATATTCCGAAGAAGAGAATCAGTCTTACGATGAGAATGGATGAGAAATAAAAAAGAAAATGGGTGCACCTTTATGGGCAATGTCATTTGGTTAAGAATTTTAGATATCAGCAATTCTTACCCGGAGGGGGGAACACCTTGCATGGCGGCCCCCCCTCCGGGTAAGAACTGCTGATATCCACCTTCCATAACTAAATGACATTACCTTCACGGGTGCGCCCATTCTTTCTTTTGAAACATTATATTCAAATCAACATCGCCTTGAATTCCGTCAATACGCCCTTTGTCAGTATATTGCCAGATGCTTACGTCGTACGGAAAGTAAATGTCGGTATCATAAAATGCAAACCATCGTTCATATTCTTTCACTTGTTCGAAATCCAACATGTGGAAAAATGATTTCAGGTTACCGTAAATCATGGGTGTATAGCCTGCACTACGAATGGTTTCAAGGAATGCAATTGCACACTTTGTGCGTTCTTCCGGGGTGAGATTGGCAGTTCTTGCTGCAGAGTCGTTAACTTCTTCTACATCAAGGACAATCGGGTAGGTAACAGGATAACCTGAAATCTGTTCTAAAACAAAATTTGCTTCTTCGATTGCCTCAGCTTCGTTAACTGCCTGGGAAAAGAAGTAAACACCAACGTCAATACCAGCTTGGGTTGCACCTTTTATATTATCTTCAAATGTAGCATCTAACACAATTTCACCAGTACCGTAGCCGCGGATACCAACGCGAATCATGGCATATTCTACGCCGCTTGCCGCAACTTTTTCCCAGTCTACATTTTCCTGATACTTGGAAATATCAATTCCTTTAACAGACACAACTTCCTGATTCTCTAAGTACTGAATTTCCTTGTTTTCCAGTACCTGAATTCCATCGTGTGAATACGGGAAAGCAGGGATATTTGGATTTAGGGGAACAAATTGGTAACTTCCGTTATGATAAAAGATTACATCATCAGGATAAAGATTACGCAAGCCCTCTACAACACTTGTGGAATTCATATAGAGATTTTTGATTTCATTTTTTAACTCGGCACGTGCTTCTTTATCTGCCTCTTCCCGTGCTTCGGAAATAGCAAGAAGATATTCTTCTTCTGTGTAAGCATGCTGGGCGGTTTCATCTGTTGCGGATGTATTGCTCACGTTGACAGTCTCAAAGCCGGTAGGCGTTTCACGCATTCCCCAAATCTGCAAGACTAATATAATAATGCAGCAACACAGACAGCAGACTGTGGTAATTGCCGTAAAAGCAAGTAAAGGACTGATTTTTTTCTTTCCGGTTGTTTTTTCATGTTGCATTTGATTTCATTCCTCCTTTTCTGGGGTAATATAAATGGGTTACATGTATCATTTCGTAAAATTAGTTAAAATTATATCGTATTTTACAAGCTTCGACAATAGGAAAGCGCTGGAATATTACGGTCGGATTGGCAATTTGACAAAAAAGGAATTACACCCCCGGGTGCTTTCACACCATATTTTACCCTTGTGTTCCTTTACAATACTTTTGGCAATTGAAAGGCCGAGTCCGTAACTGTCACTGTCATGATGTGCGCTATCTTTCTGATAGAAGCGTTCGAAAATTGCGCAGCACTCCTGTTTGCTCAAGGTAGGACCAATGCTTTTGACACAGAGAAGGCAGTGACGGTTGTTTTTGTTTAATGTTAATGCAACTTCACTTCCTTCGACAGAATATTTCAGTGCATTATCAAGAAGAATGGAAAGGACCTGTTGCAGATAATCCTCGTTTCCGGTTAACATAATATCTGTTTCTATGTCGGTAATCAAGGTACGGTTATTTTCGTAATAGAGAGGTTCGAATGGAAAACTTGCCTTTTGAACAATGCTGCCAAAGGGTATTGTACTCATGTGGGTTCGTATGGTTCCTTTTTCGATAGCGGTCAACGAAAGAAGCTCGGAGACCAAATGTTTCATTTTCTTTGTTGTGGCCAAAATGTTTTGAGCGAAGAAAACTTTTTCATCAGCGTTATTATCCATATTCTGTAATAGCTCTGCATTGGTCATAATGACTGTAAGCGGTGTTTTTAGCTCGTGCGATGCATCGGAAATAAATTGCTTTTGTTTCGCAAATGCATCTGCGACCGGTTTGGTGAGCCAATACGCAAGAAGGTTGCAAAGCAGGAAAAAAATCAAAAAGCTCGCTATTCCGATTAGCGTACAGTTACGTATCAAAAGGTGAAGGGTGTCACGTTCTCCGGTAATATCCGCAAAGGCAATCACTTCTCCGAAAGGATGTGATTGTTTGAAAAAGCGCAGTTGTTGTTTTTCCAAAATCCCTACAGATTTCTCAGAGTCTTCTACCGCCGACATCAATTCGCCAAGAGCTTTTGTATCCGAATAATCGATCAGATTTCCGCTTACCTGAATAAGAGATTGAGAATTCTTATAGTGCACCACCAGATGTGGATGACGATAAGCCGGGGGCGGAACGTTTGGTCCTTTGTTAATAACCGGATTTGCTGCTATGGTTTTTAGCATATTAAGACTTTCTGCTTCTTGTTGTTTGTAGGTAAATAGAATAATGAGCCCCATGATACTGATAAGCATCAGTGCTACAATTCCCATAGTAATGCATATGAATTTAATTCTTAAGTTCCGAATCATTTAGTTACCTCCAGATGATAGCCGAGTCTGCGTACCGTAACAATATGAATATTTGAACCGATTCCTGCCAGTTTTTTTCGCAGGAATCCAATATAAACTTCTACATGATTTTCTACGGCATCCGAATCATACCCCCATGCATAAGCTAAGATGTTTTCTTTGGATACATTTTTGTCCGGATTATGGAGTAAAAGCCTCATAACATCGAATTCTTTGGCAGAGAGGCGTACCGTTTCTTCGTCACAAACGAGCGAACCGCTGTCCAAATCAAGAGATGTGTTACCATATACAAGTTCGTTAATTTGTCCGCCCTGCCTCCGTAAAAGTGCATTGATACAGGCAAGAAGCTCGCGCCCGTCAAACGGTTTGGTCAGATAATAATCGGCTCCTGCATTCAGTCCCTCGATTCGGTCTTCGAGAGAAGATCGGGCAGTCAACATCAATATTGGTGTGGTCAGGCGCTTTTGTCTGACATTTCGGGCGAGCTGAAACCCGTCTAAAGAAGGTAGCATTACGTCGAGAATGAGCAAATCATAGATGCCAAGCATTGCATAATCCTCGGCTTCTTTGCCGTCGCTGATGATTTCTACTTCAAATCCTTTTTTTTCCAACATCGTTCGAATGGAGTTCGCAAGTATGAGCTCGTCTTCTATTAATAAAATTTTCATAGAAAGTCCTCCCTTAGAGATATAGATTCATCATAAAATAAGAAGCTGAAAAGAAACTGAAAATAGTGCTGCCTCTATAAAAGCAGAAAAGTGTGTCAATTGCGTGAACAAAAAAAGATATTTTTTCAGAATCATTTCAGCAAAAATTGTTAGGATAAATGCGGACATAAGGAGGTGAATAAGATGCAGATGCGACATGAGATAAAATGTGAAATTACATATTCGCAGTATCTGGTTTTACATCAGCGCCTGCGTGCAGTGATGAGAAGTGATAAGCATGCAGCAGGCGGAACATATACAATCAGAAGTCTTTATTTTGATAATTTAGCGGATGCTGCATTAAGGGAGAAGCTTGACGGAATCAGCAACCGGGAAAAATTCAGAATCAGGTTTTATAACGAAGATATTTCTCTGATTCATCTAGAAAAGAAAAGTAAGATGGCAGGGCTCGGATATAAGGAAAAGGTTAAAATTTCCGCAGAGGAGACGGTGCGTATCTTACAAGGTGATTATCAGTGGATGACTGAGTGTACAGACCGGCCGCTTCTGGTGGAATTTTATGGGAAACTTTGGGCAAAAGTTCTGCAACCGAAGGTGATTGTAGATTATGTGCGAGAGCCATATGTATATCCGGTAGGTAATGTAAGAGTGACGCTGGATTATGATATCAGAACTTCTTTGGATTGCGGTTCGTTTTTGCAGTCACTCGGGCAGCGTGTACCGATTGATGGAAACGGTAAATATCTGATGGAAGTTAAATGGGATGCATTTCTGCCGGATGTGATTCGTGATATTGTGCAAATTGAGCACAAAGATCATGCTTTTTCAAAGTATGCATCGTGTAGAAAATTTGGATAAGACAATATAAGAAAAAAGAAAGTTGAGGAAGAAAAATGAATTTTGGAGATATTTTTAAATCGGGCTTTTTGGAAAATGTTACAAGCGTAAGTATTACGGATATGGTTCTGGCATTGCTGCTGGCGTTTGGTCTTGGAGTATTCATCTTTTTTATCTATAAGAAAACATATTCCGGTATTTTATATTCGTCGGGTTTCGGCGTGACGCTGATTGGTCTTACGATGGTATCAACACTTGTGATTCTTGCCGTCACTTCCAATGTTGTGCTTTCGCTTGGTATGGTAGGTGCGCTTTCCATTGTCAGATTCAGAACTGCAATCAAAGAACCGCTTGATATTGTTTTTTTATTCTGGTCTATTGCAACCGGAATCGTTTTGGCGGCGGGATTGATTTTACTTGCCGTTTTGGGAAGCTTGGCAATCGGCACAGTTCTTCTGATATTCACTAATAAAAAATCACACCGAAATCCGTATATTTTAGTAGTTCAATGCGACGGAGCCGATAGTGAAAAGAAGGTAACACAATATTTGAAAAATTGTGTGGATAAGAGCGTAATTAAAAGCAAAACTGCGCGGAAAGATTTTTTGGAATTGAATATTGATATCAGAATGAAGTCGGATAACACGGATTTTATCAATGAAATTGCTTCTTTCCCGGGTGTAAGCAATGCGGTATTGGTGAGTTATAACGGAGACTATCTTGGATAAGGAGGGGAACCGATGTCAACACACAAGAGTATTGACAAGATTTGCATTGTTGTATTTGCATGTACGGGTGTTGCAACTGTGTTGCTGTTGTTTTTTGGTTTATTTTATGAAGGCAATGCGGAAAAAGTACCGGGATATGAAACCAGGCTTTTTACAACAGACAAAGTACATACTATTAACATAGAGACGCAAGACTGGAATTCTTTTCTTGAGAGCTGTGAAAATGAGGAATATATACAAGCAACGGTGGTGATTGACGGAGAGCGGTATGAAAATATCGGGTTTCGTGCGAAAGGAAATACATCTTTAAATATGGTATCTTCATCCGGAAGTGAACGCTATAGCTTCAAGGTTGAGTTTGATCGGTATCAGGATAATATGACATATTATGGTTTGGATAAATTATGTTTGAATAATTTGATTCAGGATAATACATATATGAAGGATTATCTGGTATACAGGCTAATGGGTGAGTTTGGGGTTGACAGTCCGCTGTGCAGCTATACCTATCTTACGGTAAATGGTGAAGACTGGGGTCTTTATCTGGCTGTAGAAGGTGTTGAAGAGAGCTTTTTGCTGCGCAATAAGGGAACCGGTTACGGAGAACTTTACAAACCGGAAAGTATGAATATGGCTCGTGGTGAAGAAGGAAAAATGCCGCAGATGCCGGAGGGTTTCGAAGAAGGAAAAATGCCACAGATGCCGGAGGGGTTCGAAGAAGGAAGGAGGCCGCAGATGCCGGGTGATTTCGAAGAAGGAAAAATGCCACAGATGCCGGGTGGTTTCAAAGAAGTTGGAATGGGGAGTAATGATGTGAAACTGCAATATATTGATGATGACACAGACAGTTATTGCAATATCTTTGATAATGCCAAGACAAATGTTACAAAGACGGATAAGCAACGATTCATAAACAGCCTGAAAAAATTGTCTGAGAAGAAAGTAGAAGAAGTGGTGGATGTGGAGCAGGTATTACGTTATTTTGTGGTTCACAATTTTGTATGTAACTATGACAGTTACACCGGGTCTATGATTCATAATTATTATCTTTATGAAGAAGATGGTGTCATGTCGATGATCCCTTGGGATTACAATCTGGCATTTGGTTCGTTCCGCTCACAGGATGCTTCCGGTGCAGTCAACGATCCGATAGATACACCGGGAGAAACAGGGAATGAAGACCGACCAATGTTTGACTGGATTATGTCTTCCGACAGGTATACACAGAAGTATCATGCCTGTTTTAGGGATTTCATTGATGATTTTTACATCACGGGTAAAATACAACGGATGATTGAAGAAACAGAAGTGTTGATTGCTCCGTATGTAGAGAAAGACCCGACAAAATTTTGTACATATGAGGAGTTTGAAAACGGCACAGACGCACTTCTTAAATTCTGTGAATTGAGGGGAGAAAGTGTTCTTGCCCAGTTGAACGGAACAATTGCAACAACTAGGGAGGGACAGGAGCGTGATGCATCGAAGCTGATTGATACTTCAGAACTTGATTTGTCCAAACTGGGCTCTATGGGGGGCGGCGGTGACGGATGGCATGATAGGATGAATGAATCGTTAAGAGAAGAAAGAAATGCAGAAAGAAGAACAGAAAAATAGTTGACAAATACGTTCCTGAAGAATATGATAAATAATGTCATAATCTTCAGGGGCGGGTGCAATTCCCTACCGGCGGTAATGTTTCACTAGTCCGCGAACCGCGTCAGCGGTCGATTCGGTGCGATTCCGAAACCGACAGTAAAGTCTGGATGAAAGAAGATGCTTTTTTTATGCATGTCCCGGAATTTTTCCGGGTTTTTTTATTTGCAAAAAAAGTCTTAAGGCGAAATGCCTTTCACAATTCTTTTATCACCAATCCCCAATTATAAAAATTTAATAGAAGGGAGCTTGTGCGCAAGGTGCGTACATAATGAGAAACGATGATTAAAGAAATGTTTGTCAACGAAGATTTTTGGAGTAACTTAATGGAGAATTCTTTGTTTTTACTGGAATTGGTGGCCGTTATTGCGGCAGTACTTTTGATTGCCTATGTAATTGAACGTATTATCAAAAAAGCAAACAAAGATACAGAGAAGATTCTTACGACGAGAAAAATAGCCGTTATTGGTATGTTTTCTGCAGTTGCCGGAATTTTGATGGTATTGGAATTTCCTCTTCCGGGTATTCCGACAACGCATAAGTTTGAGCTTGGCGACCTGGCAGGTTTGTTGTGCGGTTTTGCTTACGGTCCCGTTGCAGGTGTATTGGTTGCGATGCTTAAGGTTATCATCAAACTTTTATTCAGACCTTCAAGTACGGCGTTTGTCGGAGAAATGGCTAATTTTCTAATCGGCTCATCTTTAATTTTGCCGGCAACAACTATCTATTGGTGTAAGAAGTCCAAGAAGGGTGCTGTCATTGCATGTATTATAGGAGGTATCAGCATGACAGTGTTTGGTTCTTTGTTAAACTGGTTCTACATTTTCCCGACTTTCCTGAAAATGTTTTGCGGTGGAGATATGGAAGCCCTTGTTGGCATGGGAAGTGCAATCAATCCATTGATTAAAGATATTCCCACATTTGTTCTTTTTACGGCAGTGCCTATCAACCTTTTAAAGAGTGTAGCTGTCGGAGTTTTGACAATGCTTTTGTATAAGCCTTTGAAGCCGGTTTTCAAAGCCGGTGCAGAGAAGAGCAAGCATAATAAAAAGGCGGCGTCTGAAACACAGACAGAGGATGCGAAGGCAGAACAGATATAAGAAATAGGATAGTCCCCTTTGTCAGATGACATGGATATGTTTGCGGTTTCCGGACCATATCATTGTTATTCTGAAGAGAGGGGGCTTTTTTCTTGTTGTTGTCATAAAAATAATAAAAAAGGATACAAACCGCTAAAGGTGTATGAGATAAAAAAAGAGAAAAAACTTCCGCCCGCGTATTCATTACAAGATGACGAATAAAAACAGAAATTCTGCAAATGATAATACAAAAAAAGGCGGTGTGTTATGGCAAAACAATTGGGAATTTGTAGCGTGGCATATGAAAAGCCCGTATTTATTCGAAGCGGTGTATCTGTAGTAGGAAAAAAAGAGAATGAAGGACCTCTTCAGGGAAAGTTTGACTATGTGGCAGAAGATGCTTTGATGGACGGTAAAACATGGGAAGAGGGGGAGAATGCTTTTGTAAAAAAAGCAGTTTCCATTCTATTGCAAAAAAACGCTGAGCTTGCTTCGAGTGTGCGTTATATTGTTGGCGGCGATTTACTTGGGCAGGGAATTGGTACTACTTTTGGAATCGAAGAATTTCATTTGCCGTTCTTTGGTTTGTATGGAGCCTGTTCTACCAGTGGTGAGGCTTTAAGTATCGGTTCAATGCTTGTAAACGGAGGATGTGCGGATGAATTGGTTTGTGTAACTTCCAGTCATTTTGCAAGTGCAGAGAAAGAATTCCGTACGCCACTTGATTACGGAACGCAACGGCCGGAGTGTGCAACCTGGACTGTGACGGGAAGCGGTGCATTCCTGTTATCAAAGACTGCGCCGGCATTGAAGGAAACAGCGGTAAAAATTACCGGAGTTACAACCGGACGAATTGTTGATTTTGGAGTAAAAGATTCGATGAACATGGGGGCCTGCATGGCACCGGCAGCAGCAGATACACTGGTACGTCATTTTTCGGATTTTAACAGTAAACCTCAGGAGTATGACCGAATCATAACAGGAGACCTTGGAATGGTTGGGCGAGAGGCTCTTTTGCAACTTATGCGTGAAAAAGGAATTGAAATCAGTGATCGTCACATTGACTGCGGGATTGAGATGTTTGATTCCATAGCACAGAAAACGAATGCAGGAGGAAGCGGTTGCGGTTGTGCGGCAACTGTGCTGGCTGCAATGATTTTACCGAAGCTTCGAAGCGGAGAGTGGAAGAAAGTGATTTTTATGCCGACCGGCGCATTGCTTAGCCGGGTAAGCTACAATGAAGGAAAAACGATTCCCGGAATTGCGCATTGTGTGGTGCTTGAGCATAATGCTTAAGTATGTATAACAAATTCTTGCGTGCGAATCCATCCTTTGATAAAATAAGCCGGTAGATAACAGGAGACTTTTTAGAAGGACGAAAGAAAAATGAAAAAATGGTTTGGATGCGGAATGCTTTTGCTTGCAGCAATTGTCTGGGGCGTTGCGTTTGTGGCTCAAAGTGTCGGTATGGACTATGTTGAACCGTTCACTTTCAATTTTGCGAGATATTATATCGGTAGTGCTGTGTTACTTCCGTATATTCTGATGAGGTTTTTGGGGAAGAAACGTCAAAAGGAAGCATTATCCGAAAAAGAAGGAAAATCAGGAAGTGCGGTAAAGCATATTTGGGGAGGCATTGGCTGTGGTCTTTTGCTTTTTATTGCAAGTACCTTTCAGCAATTCGGAATCAAATATTCCGAAATTGTCGGTAAAGCCGGTTTTATAACGGCTTTGTACATCATTCTTGTTCCGGTTATGGGACTGTTTATCGGAAAAAAGACCAGGGCATTTATCTGGATTTGTGTTGCGTTGTCTGTAATAGGTTTGTATCTGCTATGTATGACCAACGGATTCGCATTGGAAAAAGGTGATATTTTACTGTTGCTGTGCGCCCTCTTTTTTACGTTTCATATTATGTTTATCGATTATGTATCGCCCCATACGGATGGAGTTATTATTTCCTGCATTCAGTTTGCAACGGCCGGCGTGCTTTGCACAGTAGCGGCATTGATTTGGGAAGAACCGAAGATGGCGGATATTCTTCGCGCATATATTCCGATTCTGTATGCCGGCGCTTGTTCTTGCGGTATCGGATATACATTTCAGATTCTCGGGCAGAAGTATGTTGAACCTGCGAAAGCATCACTGATTCTTTGTCTTGAATCTGTGATTTCGGTTCTTGCGGGCTGGATTTTATTGCCGAATCAGGCATTGAGTATTCGTGAAATTACAGGGTGTCTGATTATGTTTACGGCTATTATTCTTGCGCAGTTTGTACAAAAAAATGAGGAAGAGCATGACAGGGAAGCGGAGCGCAGAGTACAAAAGAAGAAGGAAAGAAAATCATAGTAAGGTATCATTTTGTATAGGAAAAGAATAAGGTAAGAAGCAAGGAAGGAGCACTTGAACATGTGTGGTATCGTTGGATTTGTCGGAAAGCAGCAGGCAGCGCCAATTTTGTTGGAAGGACTGTCGAAACTGGAATACAGAGGATATGATTCTGCCGGGATGGCAGTGCGGGACGGAGACGGTAAAATAGAAGTTGTGAAAGCGAAGGGGCGACTGAAAGTTTTATCCAATAAAACAGATGCCGGAAATGCTTTACGGGGAAACTGCGGTATTGGTCATACGCGTTGGGCAACACACGGAGAGCCTTCTGAAGAGAATGCCCATCCTCATGTCAGTGAAGATGGTCTTGTGGTTGCAGTACACAACGGAATTATCGAAAATTATCAGGAAATCCGGGAAAAACTTACGAAGAAGGGGTATCATTTTTATTCCGGAACAGATACGGAAGCAGCTGTTAAACTGATTGATTATTATTATAAAAAGTATAATATCGGACCGGTGGATGCAATTGCAAAAACGATGGTACGTATTCGTGGTTCCTATGCGCTTTGCGTTATGTTTGCAAATCATCCCGGTGAGATTTGGGTTGCGAGAAAAGACAGTCCGATGATTATCGGTGTGGAAGAAGAGGATACTTATGTGGCTTCCGACGTTCCGGCAATTCTTAAGTACACAAGGAATGTGTATTATATCGATAATCTTGAGATGGCTTGTCTTTCAGGCGGGAAGGCAATCTTTTATAATTTGGATGGAGAAGAAATTAAAAAAGAATTAACAAATATTACATGGGATGCGCAGGCAGCAGAACGAGGCGGTTTTGAACATTTCATGATGAAAGAAATCCATGAGCAGCCCAAAGCGATTGCGGATACGTTAACGTCAGTGGTGAAAGATGGTCGGATTGATTTATCGGAACTGGGGATTTCGGAATCAGAGTGGAAACAGTATGAACAGATTTATATTGTTGCATGCGGCTCCGCATATCATGTCGGTGTGGTGGCACAGTATGTGATTGAAGATTTGGCGAAGGTTCCGGTCCGCGTTGAACTTGCATCGGAATTCCGTTACAGGAAACCACTTCTTGTACCCAACTCGTTGGTTATTGTAATCAGCCAGTCCGGCGAGACGGCAGACAGCCTTGCCGCACTGCGCGAGGCGAAAGAAAAGGGCATCAAAACAATTGGTATTGTGAACGTAGTAGGAAGTTCTATTGCCAGAGAAGCTGATGGTGTATTTTATACGCTTGCCGGTCCGGAAATTTCTGTTGCAACAACCAAGGCATACAGTACGCAGTTGATTGCCTGCTATCTTTTTGCGATGCAGCTTGCATATGAATTGGGTGAGTTAGAGAAAGAACGCTATGAAGAGATGCTTACAGAACTTCATTCGCTTCCGGCTAAAATTGAGCGTATTCTTCAGGACAAAGAACGAATACAGTGGTTTGCATCAAAGTATGCGAATGCCAAAGATGTATTCTTTATCGGTCGCGGTATTGATTACGGCATTTCCATGGAAGGAAGCCTGAAAATGAAAGAAATCAGCTACATTCATTCAGAGGCATATGCGGCAGGTGAGCTGAAGCACGGAACCATTTCTTTGATAGAAAAGGGAACACTTGTAATCGGAAGCCTGACACAACAAGCACTTTATGAGAAAACCGTCAGCAATCTTGTAGAAGTGAAGAGTCGTGGCGCTTATCTGATGGGGCTTACTTTCGATGGAAATTATGCAATTGAAGACACGGTAGATTTCACGGTATATGTTCCAAAGACCGATGAACATTTTGCCACTTCTCTGGCAATTGTTTCTTTACAGCTTCTTGGTTATTACATTTCCTGTGCCAAAGGATTGGATGTTGATAAGCCGCGTAATCTTGCAAAAAGTGTAACGGTGGAATAAACAAAGTCACATAATTTAATAAGGTTTGTGTTAAACAACGAATAAAAAACTTGAACAATGGGATAATAAACATAAGGATATGCAAAGCAGTAAAACCTCTAAAAGGGGTGAAGTTTTGCATAAATCTACAGTGTGCAAAAAAGCACGGAAATGAGGCAATATGATTTTTTTGAAGGCTTTTATTGTAGGTGGAATAATATGTGTATTATCCCAGATTTTATTGGAAAAGACCAAGATGCTCCCCGGAAGAATCATGGTTCTTCTCGTTTGCAGTGGGGTGGTATTAAGCTTTTTTGGTTTGTTTGAACCCTTGAAAGAATTTGCCGGAGCCGGCGCAACGGTACCGTTGATTGGCTTTGGACATGTTTTGATGGAAGGTGTGAAAGAAGCCGTAGATGAGAGAGGATTTTTGGGACTTTTTGTGGGAGGTCTGACAGCCGGTGCTCTTGGTACAAGTGCTGCGCTGATTTTGGGCTATCTTGCAAGCCTTTTCTTTAAACCGAAGTCACGGGATTAGGATGTAGGGCAGTATTTGCATCGGTTAGTTATTTGAGTTTAAAGCGGTCAAAAAGCGTTAGTTTAATCTGTTTACCGTCGCTCATAATCGCATACTTGTGATCGTGGGTGATTATGTGTTTCATATTAACCACATATTTGTTGCCAAGAATGGCAAATTCCGAAAATGGCTCTAACATAGGAATAAGACCGGATATTGTCCCCTGCTGATAAACGGTTCGACCATCGGAAAGTACAATGTTTACCTGATATTCTCCCTGATAGGCATACACCCATTCTTCGGGAAGGATATAATGTGTCGTGGTATCATTGCCGCGGATTTCTATACGTGGGGCGACCTGTTGCATTTGTTCGTATCCGATTGAGACCATGGCTGTTAAATCGGCAGGGTCGAAAGGCTTGTCAATAAAATGTAGGTTTGCCAGTTCGCTGCCGGCTTCACGGTACGGAATTTTGGAGCAGCACATCACAATCGGAGCGCTGACTCCGAGTGCACGTAATTGTGCCGCTGCTTCAAGTCCGAAGGGCTCGTGTAACGTTCTGTCGATGAAGAACAAATCATAGAGCATGGGAGTTTTTAATAAAGCTTCCATGTTGCCGTATGCATCAATATAGAGTACACCGGTGGTCTTAATGCGTGCATCTGATTCGCGGTGTAAAAGCTTTTCAAGTCGGTTGCGGTCTACGATAGTGTCATCACAGATTGCTATATGCATTTCTTTCGTTCTCCTTTTATCAAGCCAATCATCAAAGAAGGTACATTCAACAAAAAATTATAAAAGAGTGATACTGATTGGAGAAATCAATAACGCTACAATCAAGAGTATCTGGATGCCAAGAATAACAGGCATAAAAATAACGAAATTCATATGTTTTGTTTTGTGACGGAAGGTATACATACCGGCGATAGAACCGATGCTGCCACCAATGATTGCAAGCAGAAAAAGGGTCGCTTCCGGAATTCTCCAGGCTTTTTTCTTGGCCTTCTGCTTGTCCGCCCACATGGTAACAAATGCGATGATATTAATGATTACAACATATCCGATAATCCAGATTAAGGGTCCCATAATTGTTTCCTTTCGAAAGAGAATTACAATTCACAACTTACAATGAATATTAAGTTTAGTTTATCACAAATGCTTCAGATTTGTCATTCCTTTTGTTTGAAAAAAAGCTACGACGTTACCGTTTGGTTGCGCCGTAGCTTTTGATTCCGTATAAGTATTTTTTATTTGCCTTCTACTTCCTGCATTTTTAATGCACGAACCTTGCAGGAGAGGCCAAAGAGATTGATAAAGCCTTCTGCATCGTGATGATCATACATATCACCGGTTGTGAAAGAAGCGATGCTTTCATTGTAAAGTGAGTAGGGGGAAGTGGTACCAGCCTTAATGATATTTCCTTTGTAAAGCTTGAACTTAACTTCGCCTGTTACGTACTGCTGTGTGGATTCGATAAATGCCTGAACAGCTTCACGAAGCGGTGTAAACCACTTTCCTTCGTATACGATATCAGCAAACTTGTTGCCGAGGTCTTTTTTCATTGTATAAGTATCTCTGTCAAGGATAAGTTCCTCTAACTGCTGATGTGCTTCGTAGAGAATGGTTCCGCCCGGTGTTTCATATACACCACGGGATTTCATACCAACAACACGGTTTTCAACGATATCCACAATACCGATACCATGCTTTCCGCCTAATTTATTCAGTTCACGGATGATGTCGGAAACCTTCATAGCCTTGCCGTTGATTGCTGTAGGAACACCCTTTTCAAAAGAGATGCTTACGTATTCGCCTTCATCGGGAGCTTTCTCAGGTGTTGTACCCAGAACAAGAAGGTGGTCGAAATTGGGCTCGTTAGCAGGATCCTCCAACTCAAGACCTTCATGGCTGATGTGCCAGAGGTTACGGTCACGGCTGTAGCTGTTGTCTGCTGAGAACGGAAGATCGATTCCGTGCTGCTTGCAGTATTCGATTTCGGATTCACGTGAATCCATGGTCCATTTGTCATTACGCCATGCAGCGATAATCTTTAAATCGGGAGCAAGTGCTTTGATACCAAGTTCGAAACGAATCTGGTCATTACCCTTACCGGTAGCACCGTGGCAGATTGCTGTTGCGCCTTCCTTACGTGCAATTTCAACAAGTCTCTTTGCAATAACAGGTCTTGCCATGGAAGTACCGAGAAGATACTTGTTCTCATATACGGCATGTGCCTGTACGCAGGGTACGATATATTCGTCGCAGAATTCATCTGTCACGTCTTCAATGTATAATTTCTCAGCGCCGCTTAATTTGGCTCTTTCTTCAAGGCCATCCAATTCGCTTTCCTGTCCACAGTCAACACAAACACAGATTACTTCATAATCGAAGTTCTCTTTCAACCAGGGGATGATTGCTGTTGTATCAAGTCCGCCTGAATACGCTAAAACTACTTTTTCTTTCATATGTATAAGCCTCCTTCGCTAAACTCTTTCCTAACTATACACCACCTTTTTAGAAAAAGCAAGACATTTTATGCGCATATTTTATAAAAAATAATGCATAATATGCATAAAAAGATGCATAAAGCTTTAAAATATAAAAAAACAAGAATAATTATGCATCGAAAAATAAAAAAGTACTGGACATTTTGAGAAGAAGTGTTATGATAGCATAGAAGTTATTTACAGATTAGGCCGTTTGAAGGAGGTGCCGGGTTTGAAAAAAGAGCCTCAAATCGAAATCTGCTGTATGCAGGAAAGTGATTATGACCAGGTAAAAGAATTATGGATGAGTATCAAGGGATTTTCTATAAGAAGTGTAGATGATTCGAGAGATGGTGTGGTCAGATTCCTGCGACGTAATCCTACAACAAGTGTGGTAGCTAAGGTTGACGGCAGAGTGGTAGGAAGTATTCTTTGCGGACATGACGGACGAAGAGCAGGTCTGTATCATGTCTGTGTACGTGAGGAGTACAGAAAACACGGCATAGGTAAAGAAATGGTAGAATTTTGCCTGCAGGCACTGCGAGAAGAGGGAGTAAGCAAGGTGTCCCTGGTCGCCTTTAAGAAAAACGATTTGGGAAATGCTTTCTGGACGAACATGGGATGGACCATGCGGGAAGACTTGAACCAGTATGATTATACATTGAATGCAGCAAATATTTGTACCGTGAATGAATAGAGATTTCATATTTTAATAAAGGAGTGATTACATATGAAGATTATTGATGGTGGCGTAACAGCAGCAAAAGGTTTTTCGGCAGCAGGCGTGGAAGCAGGTATTAAATATAAGAACAGAAAAGATATGGCGATGGTTTACAGTAAGACTCCCTGTGTGGCGGCGGGTACTTTTACAACCAATGTGGTGAAGGCAGCCTGTGTGCTTTGGGACAAACAGATTGTTGAAAACGAGGCGCATGCGCAGGCAGTGGTTATTAATGCGGGAATTGCTAATGCATGTACAGGTAAACAGGGCTTTGATTACTGCAGTCAGACTGCGGATGCTGCAGCAGAGGTGCTCGGTGTACCGGCGAATTCCGTACTTGTTGCTTCTACCGGAGTTATCGGCATGCAGCTTCCGATTGACAAAATTTGTGCCGGTGTCAAAAGTCTTGCAGGTGTGTTGGGAGAAACAAGAGAAGCCGGTAAACTTGCTGCGGAGGCAATTATGACGACGGATACTGTATCCAAAGAAGTTGCGGTTACGTTTGAACTTGACGGAAAGGAAGTTACAGTCGGAGGTATGTGTAAGGGAAGCGGTATGATTCATCCCAATATGTGCACGATGCTTGGATTTGTAACCACGGACGCGGCAATCAGCAAAGAACTTCTGACAAAGGCATTGAAGGAAGATGTTGTGGATACTTTTAATATGATTTCAGTGGATGGAGATACCTCCACCAATGATACACTTCTTGTTCTTGCCAACGGTCTTGCCGGAAATGATGAGATTAAGACAGAAGGTGAGGCGTATGAGAAATTTAAAGAAGCGCTTCATTACGTAAATATGACACTTGCCAAGAAGATGGCAGGTGACGGTGAGGGGGCAACCGCTCTTTTTGAAACGAAAGTAATCAATGCGGCTACCAAGGAAGATGCAAGAACACTGGCGAAATCCGTCATCTGTTCTTCGCTGACCAAGGCTGCAATTTTCGGACATGATGCTAACTGGGGAAGAATCCTTTGTGCGCTTGGTTACTCCGGTGCGAAGTTTGATCCTGAGGCACTTGAATTGTTCTTTGAGGGTGGCGGTAAACGCATTCAGATATACAAAGACGGTGTTGCAACCGACTATAGTGAGGAAGAAGCGAGTGAAATTCTTTCCAGGCCGGAAGTAACCGTTTTGGTTGATATGAAGGCCGGTAATGAAGAAGCGACAGCTTGGGGTTGTGATTTGAGCTATGATTATGTTAAAATAAACGCGGATTATCGTTCATAGAAGAAAAAGCCGGCATATCAGGCTGTAACGAGAAATTATTTTACACGTAGTATGAAGAGAAAAGAAAGCAGGTAAGTATCATGGAAAAAGGTATGGAAAAAGTATTGGAAAAGGCGTCCGTATTGATAGAGGCGCTTCCTTACATTCAGAAATATAACAGAAAAATTATTGTTGTAAAATATGGTGGCAGTGCGATGGCTAACGAAGAATTGCAAAAGAAGGTAATCGAAGATGTAACCCTTCTTAAACTTGTTGGTTTTAAGCCTATTATCGTACATGGAGGCGGTAAGGAAATCAGCCGTTGGGTAGATAAGGTTGGCAAAACTCCCGAGTTTGTGAACGGTCTTCGTGTGACAGACGCAGAGACCATGGAAATTGCAGAAATGGTATTGAATAAAGTAAACAAAAGTCTCGTAACCATGGTGCAGGAGCTTGGTGTTAAGGCTGTTGGTATCAGCGGTAAGGACGGCGGACTTCTTCGTGTGGATAAAAAGTGTCCGGATGGAAAAGACATCGGTTTTGTTGGAGATATCAAAGAAGTAAATGCGAAGATTCTCTATGACTTGCTTGAGAATGATTTTCTTCCTATTGTTGCTCCGATTGGTCTGGATGACGAGTTTCAGACCTATAATATTAACGCAGACGATGCGGCTTGCGAAATTGCCAAGGCGGTAGGAGCAGAGAAACTTGCATTCCTGACGGATATTGAAGGATTATACAAAGACATTAACGATAAGAGTACTTTTATCTCACGGATCAGTGCGTCACAGGCGCATGAACTGATTGAAAGCGGTTTCATCGGTGGCGGTATGCTTCCGAAGCTGAATAACTGTACAACAGCGATTGAGAGCGGTGTAAGCAGAGTGCATATTCTTGATGGTCGTATGCCTCATTGTCTCCTTCTTGAAATTTTTACCAAGAAAGGTATCGGAACTGCGATTATAGCAGATGAGGATCCGCTTAACTACGAGAATTAGTACCTTAAGAATTGTGAAAGGATTGATAGTATGCAGAAAATTATTAATCAGGCAGAAAATGTTCTGCTTCATACCTATAACCGTTATCAGGTGGTATTTGACCATGGAGACGGTGTGAAACTTTACGATGTAAACGGTAAGGAGTATCTGGATTTTGTTTCCGGTATCGGTGTATTTGCGCTTGGTTATAACAATAAAGAGTATAATGATGCGCTTAAAGCTCAGATTGACAAAATTCTTCATACTTCCAATTATTATTATAATGTACCTGCTGTAAATGCGGCTGAGAAACTTCTCAAAGCTGCGCAGATGGACCGAGTATTTTTTACCAACAGTGGTGCGGAAGCAATTGAAGGAGCTATCAAGGCAGCAAGAAAATATGCTTACAATAAGGATGGTCAGACTGACCATGAAATCATTGCGCTTGAGCATTCTTTCCATGGAAGAACAATGGGGGCGCTTTCCGTAACAGGAACACCGAAATACCGCGAGGCATTCCAACCGATGATTGGTCATGTAAAGTTTGCCGAGATGAATAATCTTGAAAGTGTGCTTGCACAGGTGACGGATAAGACCTGCGCCATTCTTTTGGAACCCGTACAGGGAGAGGGGGGGATTTATCCTGCTACTGAGGCATTTTTGAAAGGTGTGAAAGCGCTTTGTGAAGAAAAAGATATTTTACTGATTTTTGATGAAGTTCAGTGTGGTATGGGAAGAACAGGATACATGTTTGCATGGCAGAAATACGGTATCCGTCCGGATATCATGACTTCTGCAAAGGCACTTGGTTGTGGTGTGCCGGTAGGCGCGTTCATGATGACACAGAAGGTTGCCGATTCTTCACTTGTCGCAGGTGACCACGGCAGTACATACGGCGGAAATCCGCTTGCAGGAGCCGCAATTGATAAGGTATTTGATTTATTTGACAAGCAGAATGTACTTGCAAATGTGCAGGAGGTGGGTGCTTACCTTGAGACGAAACTTGAGGAATTGGCAGTTAAGTATGACGCCATTCTTCTTCACAGAGGCTCCGGTCTTATGCAGGGACTTGTGTTTGATATGCCTGTAGCAGAGATTATTAATGAATCACTTGCTAACGGTCTTGTATTGATTAATGCAGGAACACATATTATTCGTTTCCTGCCACCGCTTGTAATCAGTAAGCAGGATGTTGATTCCATGATTACAATTCTGGATGCTGCAATTGAGAAGACACTTTGCAAGTAACTTACTGTTGAAACAGTATGATGTGAGGTTATATGAAAAAGTTTATTTCAATTATTTTAATCGGTTTTCTGATTATTTTGGTATGCATTCATCCAATATGTGTGCCGAATACGGAACATGCAAAGAATCTCGAAACGCAAGAACTTATCCGTATCTGGTATACAGACGAGGCACTTACCTCCTATATTGACAATGCGGCGATTTCGTATTATTCGGAGACCGGTGTTCATATTCAGCCGGTATTGGTGTCAGGTCTTGAATATTTGGAAAGCATTCATCAGGAGACACTTCATGGCGATTCGGCACCGGATTTGTATATTATCGGTAATGAAAGTCTTGAAAAAGCTGCACTTTCAGGCTTGGCTTCTGCACTGGAGGATTCACAGCATATTATGAACACAACACATTTTCCGCAGGTGGCACTTGATGCGGTGTCTTATCAGGGAGATTATATCGGATATCCGTTATGCTTTGAAACTTCTGTTTTTTTGTATAACAAAACATATCTTGAATCAATTGCGAATCAGGCAACTGAAGAGGCACGCAAAGCTGTTGCAGCAGAAAAAACTTCCGAAGAATCCGGGGAAGACGGTGCAGAAAACGGAAGCACTTCAGAAGAAGTGCAAATCGATCCTGAGGAAATTACGGCAGATTCCATTTTGCCCCGTTCCCTTGTAGGGATTTTAGAGTTTTCAAATTCCTATGATCCGCCTGAAGGGATGGAGGTGTTCCTGAAATGGGACGTAACCGATATTATGTATAATTATGGGTTTGCAGGTGCGTATATGGATTTGGGAGGTCCGGGCGGTGATGACCGCGGAAGACTTGATTTGTATAATGAGAATGCAATGTATGCCCTTAGTGTATTTCAGGATTTTAACCAGTTTTTTTCAATTGAAGCCAAAGAAACCACCTATGATTCGGTAATTAAGGAGTTTATGGAAGGCAAGGTAATGTTTACCTTTGCAAATACTGCCGTGATTGAAGAACTTGAAGCAGCAAGAGCTGATAAAACAGTATCCTTCGAATACGGTATTGCTACGATGGAGATGCTAAATACAACACTTCAGGCCAAACCATTGTCAGTAACGAATGCTGTTGTAATTAACGGATATAGCGCTCAGCGTGAAACGGCGGAAGACTTCGCAGCTTATTTGTGCGGAGAATATGTGGAAAATCTGTATGCACGTTCCGGAAAAATGTGTGCTTTTGAGACTTCAGACTATGAACATGAACAGATGGCAGCAATAAAGGAATGTTATCGCACAAGTGTACCGATTCCTAAGATTGTAGAAAGCGGTAATTACTGGGTACTTGCGGAATTGTGTTACACCAATATCTGGGAAGGTGCGGATGTGAATGCATCACTTCTTACGCTGGCGAATAAAATGAACAGCCAGATATTCGGAGAAGGTGCAGCACAACTGCAGGAAATTCCTACACCGGAAGTAGTCGAAAGTTATATTCAGTCAGAGTAAAAAGTATAAGAGACCGACCAAATGTATATACTATCCTTAATACCAGTTAGGAGGTGTAATGTGGTCGGTTTTTTGATTGCAGCTCTATCGGGAGCACTTATGAGTATACAGGGAGTTTTTAATACGCAGGCAACAAAGCAGTCAGGACTTTGGATTGCAAGTGCATTTGTACAGCTTACTGCATTTCTGGTTTGTTTTGCAGCATGGATGCTTAAGGAACGTACTCCTGTAACATCATTGTTGTCAGTTCAGCCCAAATATTTGTTGCTCGGTGGTGTTATCGGTGCTTTTATCACAATTACTGTAGTAAAATCCATGGATATGATGGGGCCTGCGCAGGCGGTTTTATGCATTGTGATTACGCAGATTATTGCAGCATATCTTTTGGAAGTATTTGGATTGTTCGGGGTGGAAAAACAGCCGTTTGAGTGGCGTAAGGTAATTGGTGCATTGATTGCAATCGCCGGAATGATTGTTTTTAAGTGGAAGACATGAAAAACTACTTGTAATTCCATAGAAAGTATTTTAAACTAAAAAATACAATCGGTTTAAGGGCCTTCGATACAGGAAAGAATGTATGAAGGAGCTGATTTGAAATGAAAAAGAAACTATTTGAAATGTTAACTATTGCGGTTGTTACAGGGGTAGTATTTGTTGCTTGCAGAAGTGAAGGAGAAACTCTTGCCGAAACAATACATTTTTATGAAGTGTCAGAGAATGTGGAAGAAGACTCTGCACAGGAGAGCGGACTGACTGTTCTTAAGGAAACGCAGGAGGGAATTTTGATACAGGAAGATGTGGAGCAGGTTTATGTGCATGTCTGTGGTGCTGTCGAGATGCCGGGCGTTTATGCGTTGCCGGTAGGCAGCAGGTTATATGAGGCGACTGCGTTAGCCGGTGGACTTTCAGAGGAAGCTGACACGGATGGGATTAATCTGGCGCGTGAAGTGAAAGACGGAGAGCAGGTACGGATTCCTTTCTTGGGGGAAGAGGAAAGCGATGACGGATTGATTAATGTAAACAGAGCGGATGAAACGGGGTTGTGTCGCATTCCGGGAGTCGGAGCATCAAAGGCAAAGGCGATTATTTCATATCGTGAAGAAAACGGTCCTTTTGAAAGTGTTGATGCATTGATGAAAGTGAGCGGAATTAAAGAAGGGCTTTTGGAGCAGATGCGCCCTTATATTAAATGTGAATGAGAGGAAAAATAATTGGATAGCAGGGTTTTAATCGTAGATGATGAGAAATTAATTGTAAAAGGTCTGAAATTCAGCCTTGAGCAGGAAGGGATGCAGGTAGATTGTGCATACGATGGGGAAGAAGCACTTGAATATGCGCAGAGAAACCGATATGATATTATTCTTTTGGATATTATGCTTCCTAAATTTTCCGGGCTTGAGGTCTGTCAGCAGATTCGTGAAAGTTCCAATGTGCCGATTATCATGTTGACGGCCAAAGGAGATGATATGGATAAAATTATGGGACTTGAGTATGGTGCGGACGACTATATAACCAAACCGTTTAACGTACTTGAAGTGAAAGCGCGTATGAAAGCCATAATGCGTCGTGTTTCTCCGCCCAAGAAATCAGAACAAAAGGTAATTGAAGCCGGTGATTTGACCTTACGTATTGCAGACAAGAGATTATTTATTTCGGGAAAAGAAATGAACGTAACGGGCAAAGAGTTTGATGTGCTCTTGTTTCTTGTAACAAATCCCAACAAAGTATACGGAAGGGAAGAATTACTGAAAGCCGTATGGGGGCATGATTATCCGGGAGACGTACGTACTGTTGATGTGCACATCCGTCGTCTGCGTGAAAAAATTGAACAAAATCCGAGTGAACCACGTTATGTACATACCAAATGGGGTGTCGGATATTATTATCAGGAGTAGAAGGAACGTAGTTTATGAAATGGTTTGCAACAGTCAAAAGCGAACTGAATAAAATTACATTTTATCGAAGCTTAAAGTTTCGTATTTCCGTTCTTATTGTTTTAACAGGCTTAATTAGTTGCTCTGTAATGCGTTTCGGCATTCTTCAGAGTTATTTTAATCGTGCTGTAGAAGTTAGGGTGGGTGATGTGCAGAACCAGATGAAGGTTCTTGCAGATCACCTCCTTACATACAATTATCTGCAGGAGCCGCAGTCTGATCTGATTAACGCTGAACTGGAGCAGTTTTCTACGCTCTACGATGGTCGTATTCTGATTATCAACAATCGTCTTACCATTATTCGTGATACATACAATATCAATCAGGGAAAAACAATAATATCTGAGGAAGTAATGCGTTGTATTAAGGGGGAAACAATTTATAATCTCGATGAAGATAATGGTTATATTGAGGTTACTGTCCCGATTCAGCAGTTGGAAGGCGAATCGATAAAGACAGTTGGGGTAATTTATGCCAGTGTTTCCAGCAAAAGCATTGAGGCAAATTATGATATTCTTAACAGAAATGCTCTATTAATCAGTACATTGATGTTTGTGGCAGTATGTGTATTAGCATTCATGATTCCGAGTATTATGATGAAACCCTTTGACCGTATGACGGATGCAATTAATGATATGAAGGCGGGGTTCGCAGATGATTTGATTGCGGTGAATGATTATACCGAAACAGAGCATATTGTGGACGCATTTAACCATTTGTTGGATAGGATGAAAGTTTTGGATGATTCAAGACAGGAATTTGTGTCCAATGTCTCTCATGAGTTGAAGACTCCGATGACGTCGATTAAAGTTCTTGCGGATTCCCTTAACACACAAGAGGATGTTCCGGTTGAGCTCTATAAAGAATTCATGACTGATATCGTGGATGAAATTGACCGTGAGAATAAGATTATTAACGATCTTCTTGCTTTGGTTAAGTTGGACAAATCGGCTGCAAATCTGAATGTGGAAAGTGTCAATATCAATCTTTTAATCAGTGCGGTATTCAAACGTTTGAAGCCCCTTGCTAATGAAAAAAATATTGAATTGATTTTCCAAAGTCAGAGAGAAGTGATAGCAGAAGTAGATGAAGTGAAACTTTCGCTGGCAGTGATGAATCTGATTGAAAACGGAATAAAGTATAATAATGAAGATGAGGGTTGGGTATGTGTTACGCTGGATGCCGATCATCAGTTTTTTACATTTGAAGTGAAAGATTCTGGAATCGGAATTCCGGAAGAAGACCAGAAACATATTTTTGAAAGATTTTATCGTGTTGACAAATCGCATTCAAGAGAAATCGGAGGAACCGGACTTGGACTTGCCATAACCAGAAGTACCGTGCTAAAGCACAGAGGCTCCATTAAGGTTAGCAGTGAGCCCGGAGAAGGAACAACTTTTACGGTAAAAATTCCGCTTTCTTATATTCAATCATAGTAGGGAGCAAAATGTATGAAAAAGATAATGCATATATTTCTTCTGCTTTGTTTACTATGCATTCCCTGTGGATGTGAAAGGACAGAGGAAACGGAAGATTATAAGGATCAGAAGATAGATGTATATTATATCAATCGCGATGAAACGACCATAAGAAGTGAAACGTATAACATGAAAGCAACAGAAATTTCGGATGCGGTGGAAGAGGTGCTCGGTAAAATGAAAGAGGCGCCCGAAAAGGCTGAACTTAAGGCTGCACCGTTTTCAGAGATTACAATTTTGTCCATTCGACTTGAAGAAACAAAGCTTACCATTGATATGGATGCAAAATATAAAGAATTGCCTCTCACAACAGAGGTACTGGTGCGGGCTGCGATTGTCAAAACTCTGACACAGATTAAAGGGATTGAGTTTGTTAGCTTTGAAGTGGAAGGTAATCCGTTATTGGATTCAACAGGAGAGGCAGTTGGATTGCTTACAAAGGATCAGTTTGTAGATAATCCGGAGGGACAAATCAGTAATAACGCACAGAATTCTTTTCTGTTGTATTTTGCGAGTGAAGATGGAACAAAACTGGTTCCGATACAGCGTTATGTGGAATATAATACCAATATCTCGCCGGAGAAACTGGTTGCGGAATTGATTATTCAGGGTCCGGCAGCCGGAGAGGATGCACATCCGGTAATGAATCCTGCAACAAAGGTGCTTAATGTTATTGTAAAAGACAGAACCTGCTATGTGAACCTGGATGATAATTTTTTGACACAAGTTTACAGTGTGAATTCAGATGTTACAATTTATGCACTGGCTAATTCCATTATAGCGTTGAATAATGTCAACAAGGTACAGATTTCCGTGAACGGTAAAACAGAAGTGACCTATATGGAGAGTATCAGTCTGTCCACTTATTTTGAAAGAAATCTTGATTTGGTTGAATCTCGGATGGAAGAATAGTTTGTCTAAAATATTTTATTGAGAGAGCAAAAGGGGAGGAATCCAATGAGACGACCCTGTATGTGGTTCTGTCTTCTCGTGATTGCTGTGTGTATTTTATGGATGCATTTGCATGATGGAAATATACCGTCGGGAAACACCGATACAGGTATTGTATGCCTGGAAGGACGAGTTTCCCGGACGGAATACCGCAATCAGAGAACCATTCTTTATTTGTCCGAAGTCTCGGGCAACGGCGTATCTGCCGAAAATCCAACGATTAAAAATTGTATAGGAGTAATCTGTTATCTTCAAAATCCCGTGTTGTTAAAGCCCGGGCAATTTGTCGTGCTGAAAGGTGAATTGGAAACCATAGAAGGAGAAAGGAATCCGGGAGAATTTTCCTATCACAGGTATTATCTCTCTCGTGGATATTCGCATCGCTTAAAAAAGGCAGAAGTGATGGCATGCGGAAATAAATATGATCCGATAAGAGATGGGATTGTAAAGATGGAACAGTATTTTAATACAGTGCTGCATTCCTATCTGTCAGGAACTGATTATGGTGTCATGCAGGCTATGTTGCTTGGTGACAAAAGTAATATTGATGAGACGCAAAAAGAATTATTTCAAGCAATCGGTATCTATCATATTCTGGCTATCAGTGGATTACATATTACTTTTCTTGGCAATTTTTTGTATGGAATTTTGACAAAACTGGGGCTGGGAAAGAAAAGCAGTATGTGTATAGCGCTTACCGTATTGATTGGATATTCGATAATGACAGGCGTGTCAGTATCTACGGTCCGAGCGGTTATTATGTTTCTGATTTGTCTTGGGGGGAAGGTTTTTGGACGTACATATGACATGTTGACTGCTTTGGCCATAGCGGCTATGCTAACGATTTTACATAATCCGTATGAATGTCTGGATGCCGGATTTTTACTCTCCTATCTGGCAGTTTCCGGTGTTGCAATTCTCCATCCGGCAATGCCCGGCGTGGATTTCAGAAAGGTTCGTATGCTGGATTCTTTTTGGTCAAGTCTGGCAATATGGATGTTGACTTTTCCGGTCATAATCAACATATATTATGAAATTACATTGTATAGCATTCCTGCTAATATACTGGTGATTCCTACTGTATCTTATTTGATGTTATTGGGGGTTGCAATCATACTTTTTCATCCTGTTCTACCGCTTTTGTCGCAAATATGTGCAAATGGGTGTCATGTGATATTACACTATTATGACGTCGTTGTCAGTTTCTTTGCTGCCCTGCCGCTGGGAGGTGTTGTAACCGGAAAACCGGAGATGTGGCAAATCATAGTATATCTGACCGGCATTGTTTTGATTTCGTTTGGTTTCCGATACTTAAAGCGGAAGCTTTATTTGAAACAATTGCGTTGCGAACAAAAGAAAGAGCAAAAAGGAGCGGAATTTGTAAAAGCAGCAAAAGATATAAAACGCAAATATGGTTATATGATGATTGGCGAAATTGTTTTGCTGATTGTGTTGGTTTTCATTCTTCTTTTTCGTCCGGAAGGGACTTCTGAAATTACGGTTTTAGATGTCGGACAGGGAGATGGCATCTGTCTGAATCTGCAAAAAGACGGTGTCTATATGATAGATGGAGGAAGTACGTCCCGTAACGGATTAGGGGAAAATGTAGTGTTTCCTTTTCTTAAGTCAGAGGGAATCAGTTGTGTTGACGGATGGTTTCTGACGCATCCGGATACGGATCATGTAAGTGCATTATTAGAATATGACACAGATACGCATATTCGAATCAAAAGAATCTATTTTCCGGCGATTTTATGGAAAGAGTTTAAGGAAATTCGCGAATTAGCCGATAATAATCATATTGAAGTATGTGTTCTTTTTGCCGGAGATGTGATACAATTAAAAAAATGGCGTGTGGAAGTTGTTTCGCCTGTTAATGGGGAAATATACGAGAACGTGAATGCTGCCTCTCTTGTGTTGTACATTACGGATGGAACTTTTCGTGCCCTGCTGATGGGAGATGCCGGAATAGCAGCACAGGAAGCGGTACTTGCACATGGAATTGAGGATATTACCTTCTTGAAAGTTGCACATCATGGTTCAGCAAGAGAGACGAATTCCGAGGAGTTCTTGCTGACTGTTGCGGCACGTATAGCGGTGATATCATGTGCAGAGGACAATCTTTACGGCCATCCCCATGCGGAAACATTGAAGGGACTGGAATATGCGCAAAGTACTGTTTACAGGACTGATTTGCAAGGCGCAATCCGAATCCGGATTGAGGAAGGGGATATAAGTGTCAGGCCATATCTGATACCTTAGCCGAGTGAGGAAAAAGGAATGTATACAATAAATGATGACTTGAAGACAGGGAAATTACGAAATATTTATTTGCTGTATGGTGTGGAACATTATCTTGTGATGACATACCGGCAGAAGCTTTTACAGGCTTTCTGTGGCACGGCGGAACGAAGTGCATTAAGGGAAAACATGAATTTTACCGCTTTTAAGGGGAATGAGGTTACCACAGAGCAGATTACGGGAATTGCCGAAACGCTTCCGTTTTTTTCGGACCAAAGAGTTATTTTGGTTGAAGATTCGGGATTGTTTGGCAAGGATGGTGATACGCTTGCAGAATATCTGGCCAATATGCCGGCATCCACAGCGGTTATTTTTGTGGAGGAGAGTCCGGACAAAAGAAGCCGCTTGTATAAAGCTGTGGAGAAGCATGGACATGCAGCGGAATTTAAGATGCAGACGGAAGAAACCCTGAAACGATGGATCGTTTCAAAAGTTGCGAGTGAAAGGAAAAAAATAACGGTTCGTGCAGTAGATGCACTGCTTGAGCGATGTGCAATGGATATGGAGCAAATCAGCCGTGAATTGGAAAAGCTTTTTTCATATACCATGGAACGGGATTCTATTGATTTGCCTGATGTGGATGCGGTTTGTACGGTTAGAATCGGAAATCATATTTTTGATATGATTTCGGCAATGGCGAATAAACGGCAAAAGGAGGCGCTTTTGCTTTATTATGAGTTGCTTGCGTTGAAAGAGCCGCCTATGCGTATCCTTTATTTGATCAGTCGCCAGTTCATGCAATTGCTTCTGATTAAGGATTTACGTAACCGCGGTTATGATAAGAAACGTATCTGTGAACGGACGCAGCTGAAGCCTTTTATTGCAGATAAGTATATGACGCAGGCGTCAAAATTTTCTACGGAAATGCTTGTGGAAGCTATTCGGGATTGTGCAATATATGATGAAGATGTAAAAAAGGGATTACTCTCAGACCGTTTGTGTGTGGAGTTACTTTTGGTTAAATATAGTGACAGTGGTAAATAATTGGGCAGGAGGAAAGAAGAATGAAGTTGATTCATTGTGCGGATTTACATCTGGATTCTAAGATGAACACACATCTGGATCCGCAGAAGGCCAAAGAACGGAAAACGGAGCTTTTACATACTTTTGCGCGAATGATAGAATATGCGAAGGAAGAAAATGTGAAGGCAATTTTGATTGCGGGAGATTTGTTTGATACCCGTAAGGTATCTGCAACAGCTTCTAACCTTGTGTTGGAAGCAATTCAGAAGAATGCAGAGATTATGTTTTATTATTTATGCGGAAATCATGATAATAACAGTTTCATCGGAGGGATGGAGGAAATTCCGGAGAATCTGAAATTATTCAATGATGACTGGACTTATTACAGAATTCAGGAAGAAGAAGGAAAAACAGTTTGTATTGCGGCAGCGGAAGCACGTGAAATTTCCAAGGAATTACTGTATCAGAAACTAACTCTTGAAAAAGACGAAGTGAACATTGTGATGATGCATGGACAGGATGCGACCGGGGGGACCGCAGATGATATCATATCCCTGAAGGAGTTAAAGAACAAAAATATTGATTATCTCGCATTGGGACATATACATTCTTACAAAAAAGAAGAACTCGATGCACGTGGTGTTTATTGTTATTCCGGCTGTTTGGAAGGCAGAGGATTTGACGAATGCGGTGAACATGGATTTGTTGTGGTAACAATTGATACCGCAGACGGCAAAACGGATGCGACATTTGTGCCATTTGCATCCCGGAAACTCTATGAGATTTCGGTTGATGTGGCAGAATGTTCTACCACGCTTGAACTGGAAGACCGTATCCGTGAAGTTCTGGAAAAAGAAGGAATCCTTCACAAGCATCTTGTGCGTGTACTTCTTACCGGAGCGCGCGATTGTGAGAGTGAATGGAATATCGATTTTCTTGAGAAACAGTTTGAAGATGCATTTTATTATTTCTGCATGAAAGATGTGACTGTACTTAAGGTTGATTATGAAGCATTTGCAAATGATGTTTCGCTCAAAGGGGAATTTGTCAGAAATGTTATGCAGGATGAGAACTTAAGCGAAGAAGAGAAGGCAATGGTGGTTCGTTGCGGCATCTGTGCGTTGAAAGGGGAGGAATTCTAATGAAACTATTATCTGCCCACATAGAGAATTTTGGCAAAATTTCTAATAAAAATTTTGATTTCAGCGACGGGCTGAATGTATTTTGTGAACAGAACGGCTGGGGAAAGACAACACTTTCTGCTTTTTTGAAGGTTATGTTTTTCGGCTTTGAAAATGAACGCGTGAGAGATGAGTTTGAGAATGAACGTAAGCGTTTCAAACCATGGCAGGGCGGCATTTACGGAGGAAGCATCCGGTTCAAGGTAAACGATAAAGTGTATCGATTGAATCGTACTTTCGGAACCAAAGAAGCAGAAGATGAGTTCCTGCTATTGGATGTGGCAACAGGTCTTGCAAGCAAAGATTTTTCCGAAAAAATAGGAGAAGAACTGTTCGCTATCGATGCAGCCGCTTTTAAGAGAACCGTCTTCTTATCACAAAATGACTGTGGCACTTTTACAACGGATTCCATTAATGCCAAAATGGGGAATTTGAATGATGTAGCGGATGATTTGAATTGCTATGAGGATGTCATGAAACGTTTTAAGGATGAGCTGAATGCAATGAGTCCGACGCGTGCGACAGGCAGTATCAAAAAGCTTCAGGATGAGATGGACGGACTTGAGAAAAAGCTTCAGGCGAAGAGCGTTATAGAACAGCAATTGGAGGAACATCTTAAGAAAAGTGATGTTTACAGAGAGAAGATTGAAGAACTGAAAGATGAGCAGAGCAAACTCAGAAAAATTCAGCTTTATATCAGTGAGGATTCTGTTCGCATTGTGAAGACAAAGACACTTGCGCAGTTGCGCGACAAAGAGGCAGAGCGTAAGGAAGAATGTGAAAAAGTAAAAGAATATTTCTCGGGTAATGTGCCTGAACCTGATATGCTTAAGGATGCTTTTGCAAAAGCAGGCGAGTTGAAATCCAAAGAAGAGGCTGTACGTGTGCTTGCTTTGAGCGAACAGGAACTTGCAGATGAGGCGGCAGCGAAAGCTTTCTTTGCAGATGAAAAGTTTGATGCCAAAGTGCATAAAGAAAAATTGGAACAGATTGACCGTTTTTATGAGACGCGCAATCATTATGAAAAAACTTTGCTGAGTAAGGAAGAACGGGAGAAACTGGATGAGTATTCCAAAAAATATTGCGAAACGAATTACCGTGCTTCTGAGATAGAAGAATTGGAAAAGGTTTGGCAGGAGGCTGAGACGCGTAGGAATTCGCTTATGGCCAGAAAAGAAGCACATGCTCTTTTGGAAACGGAAGAAAGACAGGTTCAAAAATCAAGCCAGCTTTCACCGATTGTATTTATTTTACCTTTGGTTGCAACGCTGGTTGCAGCAGGCCTTTTGATTGCGTTCTATGTGATGAATTATCCGAAAGTATATCTGTTGTGTTCAGGTATTCCGGCAGGTTTATTGTTGCTTACGACGTTGTTTTTATTCCGTTCCTGGTATAAGCGTAAAAAAGAAAAGCCTATCTTTTTGCAGAGTGAAGAGATGAAAACCCAGATTGTGGAAGAAGAGCACACGATTAAGGCAATGGAAGATAATTTGGTGATGCGCCTCTCAAGCAAAGGTCTGATTAAAGAAGAGGAAGAACTTTCTAAGTGCTTCTGGCGTATTAAGACGGAATATGATGAGTTCAATGAGATGACGCGCAGACGTGATTCCATAAAAACTGATCCGGCCCTTACTCAAATGAAACAGGATGCAATGCAACTGGATGGTTACATGATGAAATATTTGAGAGATGAGTATGAGCAGAAAGACATGAGCGCGGCAATTGGGCGTCTGTTTGCACAAAATGATGAGGATGTAAAGCTTTTGGATGCCAGACGTGCAGTATGGATGGATGCGATGGATCATATTGATGAAGCTGCCAGAACTTGTGGAGTTTATAGCGAGAAACGTCGCAAGTATGAAGAGGGAGTTAAGAGTAAGGAACAGTTGGAAAATTTGCTTCAGGATATTTTCAAAACAATGGGTGTTGTTCCGTCTGAAGATATGGTGGAACAGCTTAAGACGTTACAGATAGAATTGCAGAGTTACCTGACTGCGTGTGAGGAATATGAGATTGCAAAGAAAGAACGTGAAGAGTTTGAAAAAATAATGAAGCAGGAAGAGGAAGCTGATGCGAAACCTGCCGGTTGGGAAGATGGGATGACTGCAGATCTTTGTGAAAGAAGGCTGAATGCATGTAGTGAAGAACTGGAAGATGTTACGGATAATCTCTTAGGACTCCGAAATATGATTCTGTATGCGCAGGAGCAGTTAGATGATCTGGGGGCAGAAGAAGCACGTCTTGCTGATTTGAAGGCAGAGAAAAAGGAAGCCGAGAATCGCTACAGGATGTTGCAGTTGACCAAAGAACATTTGGAAAATGCCAAAACATCCTTTACGGCTAATTATATTGGTCCTGTATCAACAGCGTTTGCCAAATATGCGGCAAAGATTGATAAGAACGGAAGCTATGAATTTGGTTATGATGCCAATTCTAATGTGACAATACAGGAGTGTGGTATGCCTCGTAAAACACAGGCATTCAGCGCCGGTATGCAGGATTTGTTTGGAATATGTCTGAGAATGGCATTTGTTGAAGCTATGTACAAGGAAGAAAAGCCGATGATAGTTTTGGACGATCCGTTTGCAAACCTTGATGAGCAGAAACTTGCCGGAGGTTTGGAATTCCTTGCGGATATTTCGAAAGAGTATCAGGTTATTTATTTCACCTGTCATAAGGACCGAGTGGGAGAGAATGCATAATGAAATGTCTGACCGGCAAATGTGTATCGAATCAAATAGTGATTGCGCCGTTGTTCTTTTATCAAAGAGCAACGGCAGTCAGTCATCTGATGGAAGAGACACCTGAGGACGCATGTGCGAGTGTGAAAGCAGCACGCGGACAGGCGGTCTCTTTTTGTCGTGAAATGGTACAGATGGCAGAACATGCAAATAATCATGAGGCGAAAGAGATTTTTGAAGCGCAGGAGATGTTGCTGACAGATCCGATATGGGAGCAACGAATTTTGCAAAAAATATCTTCTGAAAATCTGAGTGCCGTAATGGCGGTTACTGCGGCAGGGGAAGAGCTGAAAGCTGAATTTCTTGCATCCGAAGATGAAATACTTGCGGCAAAAGTAAGTGATGTGGATGACATCGTTACTTACTATCTGCGTTCGCTTGGTTCTAAAGGAACAGATTGTTGGGACAAAGAAGCGGATTGGCAGGTACGGAAATCTTTAGTAGGGTTGCAGGAAGGGGTTATTGTTATGGCACCGGAGTTGACGCCTTCTGATACCATGCGATTGAGTAAGGATGATGTAAAAGGATTTGTGACAAAGACCGGTTCTTTTGTTTCTCATGTGAGCATTTTGGCCGGAAGTCTTGGAATACCGGCATTGTATGGTGTAGAGGTAGCAGAGGAATATGATGGTTGCATGGCTATTCTTGATGGTGGCGAAAACTGTCTGATTGTGAATCCGGATGAAGAGACGTTACAACAATATCATAAGAAGGCTGCAAATCAACAGGTTGCAGAACAATTCATGCCGGTAATTAGTGCAAAGGAGCAGGAAACAGACAGCCGGTCCACCGGAATTCTAAAGTATGCAAATGTAACGGGAATGCAAGATGCCCAAAATGCATTTGCCAAGGGCGCTGAAGGAATTGGGTTATTTCGAAGTGAGTGTCTTTTTTTAGACCGTACGCAGCTTCCGACAGAGGAAGAACAGTTCTTATCTTACAAAGCTATGCTGGAGTTAGCCAACGGACGTGAGGTTGTAATACGTGTACTTGATATTGGTTCAGATAAAATATGCCCGGCGCTTGCAATGAAACAGGAGCAAAACCCTGCACTCGGATTGCGTGGAATTCGATATCTGCTTTCGAATCCCGAGATTTTGTATTGTCAGCTTCGCGCACTGTATAAAGCAGCGGCATATGGAAATTTATCCATTTTGTTTCCCATGATTACCACCATGGAAGAGGTAAGGGAAATCAAGAGAATCTGTGAAGCGGTTCGCAGGCAATTGAATGCCCGAGAAGTTAAAATCGGAATGATGGTAGAAACGCCGGCGGCAGCCCTTATAACAGATTTGATTGCAGCAGAATGTGATTTTATCAGTATTGGAACGAATGATTTGACACAATATCTGATGGCAACAGACCGTGACAGTGAACTTGCCGACATCTATCTTTGCCCGGAACATCCTGCAGTTGAGAGACTTTTAGAGCAGGTTGTTAAACATGCGCACGAGGCCGGGTGTAAGGTATGTATATGTGGTGAGCTTGCGGCAAATCCCGGAATGACTGAACGCTTTGCAAAATGGCGGGTTGATGTGTTGTCGGTGGCCTATCCCGGGTAGAAAGTATTTGATTTTGTGAAATGTGAATAGAAGACAACTAAAGTAAATTATTTTTGAAAAGTGAATAAGAGATGATAAAAGTATGCAGTTTTTTGTGGGAAGCGAAAACTGCATATTTTTTTATTTTAATGCAGATACTTTAATGAAAATGTTAAATGAAGGAATACATTGCATGTCGGAACAAAAAGGAAAGGCAGGAATAGAAATATGGAAATGACACTGAGATGGTATGGGACCGGGCATGACACCGTTACTTTAGAGCAGATAAGACAAATTCCGGGTGTGACGGGTGTAATTACTACCTTATACGATAAGGCGCCGGGTGAACTTTGGAAAAGAGAGGAAATTAAGAAACTCAAAGATGAGGTAGAGGCATCAGGACTTCATATTGCCGGAATCGAGAGCGTGAATGTGCATGAGGCAATCAAACTGGGAACTCCTGAGCGTGAGGAATACATCGATAACTATGTGCAGACACTCAAGAACCTTGGCGAAGAGGGGATTCATCTGGTGTGCTACAACTTTATGCCGGTTTTTGACTGGACGCGAACTGAGATGGCTAAAATGCGTAGTGACGGTTCCACAGTGCTTGCATATAAGCAAAGCACTATTGAGGAACTTGTACCGGAGCGATTGTTTGCATCAATTAAGGATGATATGAACGGGTCTGTGATGCCGGGCTGGGAGCCGGAGCGGATGGCGCAAATTCAGGAATCTTTCGCGGCTTATGAAGGTTTTACACCGGAAAGGTTGTTTGAGAATCTGGTCTATTTTCTGAATGCAATTATGCCGGTTTGCGATAAGTATGATATTAATATGGCAATTCATCCGGACGATCCTGCGTGGCCTGTGTTTGGTTTGCCACGTATCATGACAAGTCAAAAGAATTTGTTGTGGTTACTTCGTGAAGTGGATAATGTGCATAATGGGATAACATTCTGTACAGGTTCTTACGGAACAGAAAGGTCTAACGATTTGTGTGAAACCATTAAGGCTTTGAAAGGAAGAATTCATTTTGCCCATGTGCGTAATCTGAAATTCCACAGTGACAGGGATTTTGAAGAGGCGGCACATTTATCTTCGGACGGTGATTTCGACATGTATGAGATTATGAAGTCTTTACATGATACCGGATTTGAAGGTCCGATTCGTCCGGACCATGGCCGTATGATATGGGGCGAAAAAGCAATGCCCGGATATGGTTTGTATGACAGGGCTCTTGGCGCATGCTATCTCAACGGATTGTGGGAAGCAATCGAGAAGCAGGCAGGAAAGAATTGTGATAAAAAATAAAAGACAAATGCTGTATTTTGTATAGTTCTTTGAAACGGAGTATTGATATGGAAAAAGAAACCAGAAAATTTGGACTTAGAGATAAAATCGGTTATCTTTTCGGAGATTTCGGTAATGATTTCACGTTTATTCTATCCTCAAGCTTTTTGCTGAAATTCTATACGGATGTAATGGGCGTTTCGGCAGCAGCGGTAGGATTTATTATTATGTTTGCACGATTTGCGGATGCGTTTACAGACATTGCGATGGGACGAATCTGCGATCGGAGCAAGGGCAATGCAGTAGGAAAATTTAAGCCGTGGATTCTTAGAATGTGCATACCGGTGGTGCTATCTTCTTTTTTGATTTATCAAAGTGGTTTGCGTGATGCGCCGATGTGGTTAAAAGTCACGTATCTTTTCGTGACGTATATTTTGTGGGGCTCAGTATTTTATACTTCAATCAACATTCCTTATGGCTCCATGGCGTCTACTATTTCGCAGGAGCCGGCAGACCGGCAATCTCTTTCCACATTCAGAAGTATCGGCGGAGCACTTGCAGGCGTAATAATAGGAGCCGGTATTCCGATTATTGCATATGACAATATTGACGGGAATACCGTATTAAACGGAGGACGTTTTACTCTGATAGCAGGGGTGCTTTCTCTTCTGGCACTCGGATGCTATCTGTTGTGCTATTTCCTTGTGACAGAGCGTGTCAGACCGGTTTATGATGAGCAGGCCAGACGTGATAACAGTGTTCTTAAGATGTTTCAGAATGCAATTAAAAACAGGGCGCTTATTTCTATCATTTTTGCATCGGTTATGATGTTGCTTGCACAACTTACGATGCAGTCAATGGCAAATTATGTATTCCCCAATTTTTATCAGAATACGACAGCACAGTCGGTGTCGATGGTTATGATGCTGATTGGAATGTTTGGAGCAGCGGCAGTTGCCAAACCTCTTGCAACCCGATTTGGAAAAGCGGAGATCAGTGTGGCAGCGAATCTGGTGGCATGTGTGATTAATGTGATACTGTTCTTCTGGAGACCGGAAAATGTTTGGGTGTATGTTTTTGTTCAAACTATTTCCTGGTTCGGTCTTGGCATTTTCTCGATGGTAAACTGGGCACTTATTACAGATGTAATAGATTATTCGGAAATCAAAAACGGTATCCGCGAGGATGGTTCAGTCTATGCGTTATATTCATTTGCCAGAAAATTGGGACAGGCGGCATCTGCCGGTTTAAGCGGTGTTCTGTTATCCATGATTGGGTATTCGCAGGATACAGCGTTTGACAGTGATGTGGTAAACGGCATTTATGATATTTCTTTGCTGGTGCCGGCAGCAGGTTTTCTTTTACTGGGACTGATTTTGTGGTTCTGGTATCCGTTGCATCGAAAGCAGGTAGAAGAAAACGTAGCGATATTGCGTAACAAACGCGAAAAATTGTCTGGTGAAAAACCAAATAATAGAATATGACAAATATGACAGCAAAAGTTAGAACTGAAAAATATAATCGTAAAAAAGAAGAGTAAATATAGAAAGAGAGGTGCCGGAATGCGAAGAATTACGGATTTTAACAGGAAGTGGGCATTTACCAAAGATGCGGATGCCGTACCTGCAGAAATGCCTAAAAGATGGAATTATGTAAACCTCCCGCACACATGGAATGACATTGACGGGCAGGATGGCGGAAACGATTATTATCGTGGAATCGGATATTATGCGAAGGAATTTAACAAGGATGAATTCCCGATGACAGATAAACATTTTCTTGAAATAAAAGGTGCCAATTCGATGGCGAAGGTTTATCTGAACGGTAAATTAATTTGTGCACATGAGGGCGGCTATGCGACGTTTCGTGTAGAGCTTTCGGATTTGAAAGAGATCGGAAATCTGATGGTAATTGAGGTCAGCAACGCGGAGAATGATTACGTGTATCCGCAGAAAGCGGACTTTACTTTTTATGGTGGTTTGTATCGTGAAGTATCTATTATTTCTGTTCCGGAAACGCATTTTGAATTGGTACGACTTGGAACACCGGGCATCAAAGTAACACCTGTTGTTGACGGAAACAATGCGAATGTAGAGGTTTGTGTGGAGTGTGTGAATGCCGGAAGTGATCACAAGCTTTTAATTGAGATCGAAGATGACAGGGGTGGCAGAATTGCGATTTTTGAAGGAACGGGTATGGATGACCATGCGCAGTTTGTTATCAAAAATGTACACCTCTGGCATGGTAAAAAAGATCCGTATTTGTATAAGGCTGTGGCGACGCTTATCAAAGACGGAGAGGAGTTAGACCGTGTCAGTACGCATTTCGGATGCCGAAGTTTTGTAATTGATGCGCATCAGGGTTTTCTTTTGAATGGTCAAAAATATCCGCTCCGTGGTGTTTCAAGGCATCAGGACAGGCAGGGTGTCGGCAATGCGCTAACGCGGCTTCACCATAAAGAAGATATGGAGCTGATCTTAGAGGTTGGCGCTAATACCGTTCGTCTTGCACATTACCAGCATGACCAATATTTTTATAATTTGTGCGATATTTACGGCATTGTGGTTTGGGCAGAAATTCCGTATATTTCGGAGCATCTGAATAAGGGACGCGAGAATACGAAGCAGGCGATGGAAGAATTGATTTGCCAGAATTATAATCATCCAAGTATTGTAGTCTGGGGCCTGTCTAATGAAATTACGATGGCAGGAAATGCAGGAAACGACCTTGTCGAGAATCACATGATGTTAAATGATCTTGCGCATAAAATGGATCCCACCCGTTTAACGACGGTTGCTGCTGTCACTATGTGCGACCCGAAAGAACTTTATCTGAAAGTTCCGGATGTTGTTGCATATAATCACTATTTTGGTTGGTACGGCGGTGATGTTTCAATGAATGGACCGTGGTTTGACAAATTTCATCGGGATTTTCCAAATGTTCCGATTGGAGTTAGTGAGTATGGATGTGAGGCGCTCAACTGGCATACCTCCAACCCGACGCAAGGCGATTACACGGAGGAGTATCAGGCCTATTATCATGAAGAACTGATTAAGCAGCTTTTTGGGAGGGAATACCTCTGGTGCACCTATGTCTGGAATATGTTTGATTTTGGTGCGGATGCCCGTAATGAGGGGGGCGAGAATGGTCAGAATCACAAAGGTCTTGTGACATTTGACAGAAAATATAAGAAGGATGCATTCTACGCATACAAGGCATGGCTTTCGGAGGAAGCGTTTGTACACATTTGCGGGAAGCGTTATGTGGACCGTGTCGAGAGTGTGACGAGAATCACGATTTACAGCAATCTTCCCAAAGTTGAGCTGGTTGTCAATGGTAAAAGCTTCGAGACGAAGGAGAGCGAGAATCATTTCTTTTATTTTGATGTGCCCAATGAAGGCGAGACACATCTGATGGCAATTGCGGGAACACATACGGATGTGTCGTTTTTCCGAAAGGTCGGTAAGTTTAACGAGGACTACCGATTGAAAGAGAAGGGAGCAATTCTCAATTGGTTTGATGTTCGCCAGCCTGAAGGCTATTTTTCTCTGAATGATAAAATAGCTGACATTCTTGCTGTGCCGGAGAGCCGAGGGTATCTGGAAAAATTTTTCCTGCAGGCTGCTTCGAAATCTCAGGAGCGCAGTATGATGGGCGAGGCATTTTCCAATAGTGAAATGCTTACCATGATGGGAAATTTCACTGTGTTGCGATTGTCGGGTCTCATGGGAACCGCAGGCGTGAACGTAACGAAAGAAGAATTGCTTGCTTTGAATGAAGCATTGAATAAGGTGAAAAAGTAACAGGATTTTATTGATTTGGAAAGATGTGTATAAATTGGAAATTTGCGGAAACAATATTTCTATAACCGTGCACAGGGTTGCTAACCGCGCCCCTGTGTACGGATTTAAATCCAAATCAAGAAAGGAAATTCATATGTTAAAAGAGAAAGAAATTCAGGCAATCAATGATTTGTGTACACAGGAGCAGTGTTGTATCGACAAGTATAATAAGTATAAAAATGAGGCAAAGGATCCGGTGCTCAAAGATCTTTTTACACAGATTGCATCTAAGGAAGAGGAGCATCTTCAGTCCTTAAATCAGGTTTTGGCAGGTAAGACTCCGACTTGTGACTGTAATGATGACAGCGGCAAGAATTATAATCCTAAGGCAACTTATGATTCATTAACAAATTCCGAAGACAAAAAATCTGATAACTTTCTGGTGACAGACTGCATCGGAACAGAGAAGATGGTATCCGGCGAATATAACAACAATGTGTTCATTTTTGCGGATGCAGCAATTCGTAAGCTTCTTGCTGATATCCAGATTGAAGAGCAGAATCACGCAGAAATGCTTTATAAGTATAAAACAGCCAACGGCATGGCGTAAGTGTTTGAAATAGTTATATTTCTTGTGAACAAGGAATGTGCTAAGCGCATTCTTTGTTCACAAGAACTTGATACATAAGTAAGATGTCTTTAAAATATTGGTTGGTGTCATTCCTTTCTTTGGAAAGGACAAATCTAGTGTTAAACATTTCTAATCAAATGAATGTTCCGCCTCAGGGACAAAAATATCACAAAAAACATAGAATGAATTGAACATGATGGATGCATTTCTTTTTGATGTATCGACAGAAAATCCGGAGTCTGCAGCAACGATTGCGCGCGCAATTGTCAGACGTACTTTGTATACAGTTAAAATATGGTAGTAGAAAATGGCGAATTGCAGTATAATGATGGTGTTATTAAATTATTTTTATTTACCAAGGGCAATAAGGGGGGGGCGGAAGAATTGAAGTCTCTTCTTACATATTTTGAAGAAACAACACAGGCAAATGCAGTAGATGCAGAATTACAAGAAATACAGAAGATTGTGGAGACTATCAAACGTGACCATGAAACGGAGGAACGCTATATGACTTTGCAGGAAATCATTGATCATGAAAAGGGTACACTTTACAGGATTTAGGACAGACCAGAGAAAAGACAATAGAAACTCTTATGCAGCAATGTGAACTTTCAGAAGAAACTGCAAGTGAGTACGTGAATCTTTTCTGGAAAGAACAAAAGTAACCGAGTAACGTATCTAAATAAGGAATGACACCATAGGAAGGGACGGAAACAGTTGTACATATGGAGTCGGGAGAAAACAATGGGAAGAAAAAGAGACGAAAAGAATGATTTGTTTTTACCTTTTACAGAAGAAATAAAGGAGTTTTTTGCAACAGGAAAGCAACCTGAGAGTTGCGACAGGGACATGCAGTACAGTTTAGAATTACAGAAAAAAAGACTGGATGAAAAAGGTCTTTCCATGGAGTGCCAATTTTTACCAAGAGGTCATTTGGCTGATCGGACACGCAGCACTCATAAGCAGGAGGATGCACGTTATCAATCTAAAATATGTTATCGTTCCTGCCGGTTTGAAAGAAAGATTTTCAGAGGAAAGAAAAGAGTATATTCTCTTTCTGCGAACCGGAATTTGTATATGACAGTCATGGATACTAAGGGAGAGCAAATGGTAGAAAATGAGGATTATGTATGTCCGAATTGCGGTGCGGTCAGTACGGTAAAGGGTTTGTTGGACGGCTGCGATTACTGCAATACATTTTTTAAGATTGATGAGTTGTTTCCTAAAGTAACAAATTATTTTATGGCAGTAGATTTCGGGATGAACAAACGTGAAATGATTCCCCGTATGATTTTGACCATGATTTTGTCGTATCCTTTGTGGGGCATTTTGTTTACGGGTATGGTTCATTTCCGTGGAGGGTATGATATTTTAACAAGTGCTGTCATGGGAGGAATCCTTGCGGTTTTGGCAACTCCTTTTTTGGGATATGCATTATATGCAATATTAATAATGCTCTCTTTAGTTTATCATTTGATTAGAGAATCTGCTATGGGCTTTAGGGCAGGAGGCTCCGATAAGAAGTTTGAGAATCTGATGCGAGAATATTCGCCGGAATGTTCTTTTCCGTATTTTTCAGGGAAAGTAATCGGTATGTTGAGAATGCTTATGTATGCAAAGGATGTGCAGGAATTGCCCTTTTACACAGGAGAAGCGGTAGACAATATCTTTTCGGATATTGTGGATGCCCATCACAGAGGAGGGCTGGCGCTAAGAGACTTTAAAGTGGAAGGAAATTACTGTTATGTGACAGTGGATGCATATATGGATCTCGTTTATGCGAAGAAAAAAGTGCGTGATAAAAGGAAGGTGTTTCGCATGATGCTGAAAAAGAATATCACGAAGCCGGTTGATTTAAACTTCACCATTTCCAAGATTCACTGTAAAAATTGTGATACCAGTTTCGATGCTACCAGACAGTGCAATTGTCCAAGCTGCGGAACACGATATGAGGTTGCGGATGATGACTGGATAGTGATGAGTGTTGAGAAAAGATAGCACCGTATCACTTGAATAATCAGGGAAAGTTTTGCAAAGAACGAGCAGCGGATTAACTTTGGAAACAAGGAACAACCCGTTGACGTATGATTTGGTAAATTGATATAATATTATTTAAACGTACTTGCTATTTTTAAAGCAGAATTTGTATGCAAAAGAATAGGAACGAATGAAGAGAAGGAATACCAACCTTTTCCGTTAATGTTAATAAACATGATATGGGAACAGTGGAGAAGGAGATCAACTATGAATTACCGGGACAGATATGATGGATTTGACTCATCGGTTACAGTGGGAAAAGAGAATATTGAATCGCTTGCTACAATTCTCCTCATATTCATTGTGGGGATTTTACTGCTGGTGGGTAATATTGCGAATATTAAAGAATATAATGAGGCAAAGAAGAGTGGCGACTGGGTTGTGTGCGAAGCAAGATACGTTACTTCAACGTGCAAAGAGGTAGAGAATTCGGAGGGAGATAAAAGTAAGATTTACACACTGTATTTCGAGTACGAGGCTCCTGATGGGAATAAATATGAACATGTGGAAAAATCAAGGAAAAAAGCCAAGAACAGAGATACTTATGAACTGATTGCGGAAAAGGACCGATATTGGAAATCTCGGATGAAGCCGTTTGAAGCCTGTGGAGTTGACGCAACTTTTATTTTGGGAATTATCATACTGTTTCTGCCCGTTCCGATATTAATAAAATTGTTTTTTGAGTGGAAAGCCATACCGGACTGGAGAAGTAAATACGACTTATAAATGATTACGACAATCGGTAACATATTTTGAAAAATGACAGCAGAATCAACCCATTGAAAGGAACAATAAGATGAATAATTCAGATGTTTTAGAACTTCGTAAGCGCCTGAAAAAGACAGATTCTTCGGTGACGAGAATTACAGGCTGCTATGTAACGGGAGAGAATAAAAAAATACAGACTTATATCGATACGGATTTTGCAGATTTGGAAGAAGCGGAGCAGTTTAAATACATTGATATTTTCAAGAAAGGACTTTCCGGTGTATTGGGTAAAAATCTCCTGAATCTTTCTTTTAATAGGGAAAAAGAGCAGGAGTCGATGCAGTCTCTTCTCGCTCTGCGCGCAAGTGAGTTAAAGGATCGCGCCGTGCTTGACGCCTTTTATCAAAAGGTGATTGATACCTATTATTATGTCGGTAACTACCTGATTCTCCTTATGTATGATGTTTATGATGTCATGGCCAAAACCAGTGACAAAATGGCCCTGGATGAATCAGAGGAAGTTTATACATATTGCCTTTGCTGCATTTGTCCGGTGAATCTTTCCAAGCCCGGTTTGAGCTACCACGCAGAGGAAAATATTATCGCTAATCGCAGCCGCGACTGGGTTGTAGATATGCCGGATGCGGCATTTCTCTATCCGGCGTTCAATGACAGAAGCTGTGATGTGAATGAAGTGCTCTATTATGTCAAAAGCACCGATGCAATGCACGATGAATTCGTGGAAGGGGTGCTTGGTTGCGAGTCAACCCTGCCGTCGACCGTAGAGAAAGAAATCTTCAATCAGATTGTGGAAGATGTCATTAACGAAGTGCCTGAATATGATACCTTTGAAGTGGTACGTTCCATTCAGAGTGAGTTGTCCGATATGGTGGAGAACCATATGGCATACGAACCCACGACACTCGATTGTGAAGGGGTGAAAGATTTGCTTCATCGAAGCGGTGTCAGGGAAGAGCACCTTCCTATTGTGGAAGAGAAGTTTGCCAAGTCAGCAGGTGAAGAAGGAAAACTGCACATTGACAGCATCTGCGAGAAGAAAAATTTTGAGGTCAAATCAGACAATCTGCAGATTAAAATGAAGCCCGAAGCGGCAGATGTTGTGGAAATTCGTGTGATTGACGGCCGAAAGTGCATTGTTATTCCGATGAACTCCGATATAGAGGTGAACGGAATTGTCAAAAGAATTGTAAAAGAACTTGAAGGCGACGAGTTTCTGGAGTAAAATAGGAAGTGTTTTTGCAAGATTTTACAGACAGATTCCGCAGTGCGAGACATTGCAGATATAATATAATAAGAAAGGAAGTACAGCGTTTTTGTTAAGTACGTTGTACAGTATTGAAAAATGGGTGCATTTATTATTTTGGCAGGAATTATAGGACTGGCTATTATTGTAGCAATTATTGCGGCTATTGCGACTGTGGTTTCTACAGCTGCGTTTGCATACAAGAATCCCGAGGAAGAAGAGTAAATTTTTTCCATAAGGGCAGAAACATGGCAGAAAAGATACCTTTAGAAGAGAATAACAGAATATGATAAGAGAGTGTAATTTAGAGGATATTTCAGACGGAAGAAGATATTCTTCCAATGATTTGGTGAAGCTTGGATGCAATGAATGCGAAGGCTGTTCGCATTGTTGCCGGGGCATGGATGATACCATCAGCCTGGATCCATATGATATTTGTGCATTGAAACAGGCGACCGGAAAAGGCATGACAGAGCTGATGCAGCGTGAGGTTGCATTACATGTGGAGTCGGGAATTATTATTCCCCATCTTCAGATGACGGAGCAGAATATGTGTGCTTTTCTGAATGGAGAGGGACGGTGTGGTATTCATGCAGACAGACCGGGAATGTGCAGACTGTTTCCTCTGGGGCGTGTGTATGAGGATGATACTTTTCATTATTTCCTGCAAAGTGAGGAATGCATGAAAAAGGAACGCACGAAAGTACGTATCCGTGAGTGGCTTGGAATCTCACAGCTCAAGGACTATGAAGCGTACATTTTACGGTGGCATTACCATCTGAAAGAAATGCAAAAGAACCCGCTTATGGAATCGGATGCGCAGGCACTGAATATGAAGCATTTGCAGTTGTTTTATTTTATGCCGTATTCCTCTATGGAGACTTTTTATGAGGAAATGGCGCAACGCTTGGAACAATGGGAATGTCTTTAGATGTTCCCTTTTTAATTGAACAGTTAGGGTGGAGGTTACATGATGAAAAGAGTATTGGATTGGCAGGAGTATGAAAATAAGGCACGCGAAGCGGTTGCAGAGGGTGCTGTTTTATTAAAAAATGACAAGGAAGTTCTGCCTCTTGAGGGGCCTTGCAAAATAGCCTTGTTTGGCAGAATGCAGAATCACTATTACAAGAGCGGTACCGGTTCGGGTGGACTTGTAAATGTAGATAAGGTGATTGGTATCAAGGAAGGCCTTTTGGAAAGTGGGGAAGTAAAGCTTGTCGAAAGTCTGGATTCCTTTTATACGGAATGGGAAGAAGCAAATCCTGTTGTAGAGGGATACGGATGGGGTACCGAGCCCTGGTCGCAGCTTGAAGCCATTGTTCCGGACGAATTGTGTGAGCAGTGTGCGAAAGAGACAGACACTGCGGTTGTAATCATTGCGCGTACGGCGGGTGAGGACCGTGATAATGTAGCACAGGCGGGGGCGTATCTTTTAAGTAGTGAGGAGGAACAGTTGCTTGCACAGGTGCGTCGTACTTTTGATAAAGTAATTGTTTTGCTCAATGTCGGAAATATTATTGACTTCAGCTTTGTAGATAAGTATACACCGGATGCTGTTATGTTAACCTGGCAAGGGGGGATGGTAGGCGGACGAGGAACTGCAGATTTGCTTCTTGGACTCAAAAATCCGTCCGGTAAGCTTTCAGATACGGTTGCGTATGAGCTTTGTGACTATTCGTCCGATAAGAATTTCTCTGACGGCGATGAGGACGTGTATGAAGAAGATATTTATGTGGGATATCGTTATTTTGAGACCTTCGCTCCGGAACGGGTACGTTATGCGTTTGGTTTCGGTCTTTCTTATACTACGTTTGAAACGACTGTAAAAGAGGTCAGAGAAGAGGAAGACCGGGTTACCTTCAGCGGTAAAGTAGTGAACACCGGAAAAAAATCCGGCAAGGAAGTTGTGATGGTGTATGTTAATCCTGCGCAGGGTCGGCTTGGTCGTCCGCTTCGTATGCTTGCAGGTTTTGTTAAGACAAACGAGCTTGCACCGGGAGCAGAAGAGTCCTTTGAAATATCCGTCGAGCTGTCTTTGATTGCAGCATACGATGACACTGGCGTAACCGGTTATCCGCATTGTGAACTGCTTGAGCCGGGTGAGTATAAGTGGTATGTGGGAACTGCTGTAAATGAAGCCCGGGAAGTGGCAACAACGGTGATAAAGGAACTTCGCATTTATCATCAGTATGCGGATGTTTTGATGCCGCGTAAGGCATTTGAGCGTATGTATCCGATTGTATCAAATGGTGAAGTTACCATGCAGAGACAGGCTGTTCCCGTGACAAAAGTGACACAGCAGGAGAGAATGGCGAAAGACCCTGTGAATGCGACAGGTCCTGATTATAGAGATTTGCCGGCTTTTTATGAGGATGCGAAGGGCAAGTATACCCTGCAAGATGTGGAAAACGGCACTGTTACAATGGAACAGCTGATTGAGGATTTGTCCGTGGATGAATTGTGTTGTCTGGTGCGTGGTGAAGGCATGGGGAGTCCTCGTGTGACGCCCGGTACGGCATCTGCGTTTGCAGGTGTTTCGGACGGGTTAAACAAACGTATGATTCCGGCGGTATGCTGTTCGGACGGTCCATCCGGTATGCGTCTTGATTGTGGCAGAAAGGCATTTAGCTTACCGAACGGTACGTTGCTTGCATGTACTTTTAATGAAAACTTAAATGAGGAACTTTTCGTACTTCTCGGTGTAGAAATGATATCGAATCAGGTAGATGTTTTGCTTGGACCCGGAATCAATATTCACAGACATCCTCTCAATGGCAGAAACTTCGAGTATTTCTCCGAGGATCCGCTTTTGACGGGACGCATGGCGGCTGCACAGTTGCGAGGCTTACACAACGCAGGGGTAACAGGCTCTTTGAAGCATTTCAGCGCAAATAACCGTGAGACCAAGAGACGTTTTATGGACTCTGTGGTGTCCGCACGTGCGATGCGTGAAATCTATCTGAAAGGATATGAGATTGCGGTAAAAGAAGCCGGAGCAGACTGTATTATGACGACTTATGGTGCGATTAACGGTGTCTGGACCGCAGGAAATTATGAACTTGTAACAACGGTGCTTCATGACGAGTGGGGATTTGAAGGAATTGTAATGACTGACTGGTGGGCTGAAATCAATGTTGAGGGCCAAGCGCCAAACGGTACGGATTTTGCCACGATGGTCAATGCACAGAATGATTTATATATGGTTTGCCCGGAGGGCTCCATGAACCTTTCCGGAGACAATTTGCTGGATTCAATAAAAGAAGGCAGTCTTGGTATAAATGCGCTGCGTCGTACCGCACGTAATATTCTTGCGTTCGTTATGAAAACTCCTGCTTATAAGCGTATAACGGATAGGGAAGAAGTAGTAGAGGTAATCGGCGGTCCCATACAGTATGTGGAGGATTTGTCAGCCGTGGAATATCATGAGCTTTATGATGGTCTTGAACTTGATTTAAGCGGTGAAAATACAGGAAAAGAACAGAATTATGTTTTGGCGTTGAATGCGCAGCCGGGAAGCCTTTACGAAGTGGAATTCGTGGCAAGTTCCGAGCTTGGCGTGCTTGCGCAGCTCCCGGTCACTGTATTTTATCAGGGATTTGCAATGCATTCTCTTGTTTTTCAGGGAAGTGAGGGGAAAGAGACTTCCCTGAAGAAAACATTTGCGTTCCGTAACCGTTATGGTGTATACCGCCTGTATTTTGCGCAGAACGGTCTGCAGATGAAAAAAATCATTTTCCGTTATCAGGGTGAAGCTGAGGAAACGCTTTTTTCGTGACAGACACTTTTCAATTCTTTTTTGCAAGAATTGACAAAATGCTGATACTTGATTAGTATTATAGAGAATGTGCTAACGCAGAATAAAGAGGGAAAAGGAGACGGACGTGAAAGCGAAAGTAGGAATTTTGACAGATACTAACAGCGGCATCCTTGCTGCCGAAATGGAAGCATGGGGTGTGCATATGGTTTCGATGCCTGTCGTGATTGATGAAGAAATTTTTTATGAGAATGAGACGATAACCAAGGCGGAGTATTATGAGAAACTGGAGGCAGGATGTGATATTTCTACTTCACAGCCTTCGCCGGGAATCGTAACAGATATGTTTGATAAGTTGCTTGAGGATTACGAAGAGCTGATTTGTATTCCGATGTCAAGCGGACTTTCCGGCACTTGCGCCACAATGACCATGCTTGCAGAGGATTATAACGGCAGAGTTCATGTGATTGATAATCAGAGAATTTCTGTTACCATGTTACAGTCGGTAAGAGATGCCGTGACTTTGCGTGATGCGGGCTGGGAAGCGAAGGCAATTGCGGAATATCTGCGTAAGGATGGTTTGAATGCATCCATTTATGTTGCAGTAGATACCTTGAAATATCTGAAAAAGGGTGGTCGCGTAACTGCAGCAGGAGCAGCAATCGGTGAAGTGCTTAACATTAAGCCTGTTTTACAGATTCAGGGTGAAAAGTTGGATGCATTTTCGAAAGTCCGAGGCATGAAGTCTGCACAAAAGACGATGCTCAAGGCAATTGAGGCGGATCGCGATAACCGTTTCGCTGGTCAGAAAATAATGATTATTACAGCGTACTCGGGCGATGAAGAACAGGGTGAAAAATGGGCAGAGCAGGTGCGCGAATATTTCGGAGACAGCGAGATTGCGCTATATCATTTGCCGTTGTCTATCACGACACATGTGGGGCCCGGCGCGTTCGGAATCGGAATTATGTCGTATGCAACGGTATAAAATGTTTATTTGGTACTATTAAAAATTTTAATATACAACGGAGGTTATTATGGAAAAATTATCATTGGAGAAACTTTTGCAGGAAAATGCGTATCCCGGTCGCGGAATCGTAATCGGTAAGTCTGCAGACGGTAAAAAAGCAGTTTGTGCTTATTTTATCATGGGACGCAGTGTAAACAGCAGAAACAGAGTATTTGTGGAGGATGGCGACGGAATCCGCACACAGGCTTTTGATCCTTCCAAACTCACAGATCCGAGTCTTATCATTTATGCACCGGTACGTGTACTTGGAAACAAGACTATCGTGACAAACGGCGACCAGACAGATACTATTTATGCAGGAATGGATAATCAGATGACCTTCGAACAGTCCTTACGTTGTCGCCAGTATGAGCCGGATTGCCCGAATTATACACCGAGAATTTCCGGTATTATGCACGTAGAGGATGGCAAATATAATTATGCACTTTCCATTTTAAAGAGCAACAACGGTCGTCCTGAGGGAAATAACCGTTATACGTTTGCATACGAGAATCCGTATGCAGGTGAGGCTCATTTTATCCACACATATATGTCTGACGGCGATCCCCTTCCCAGCTTTGAAGGCGAGCCGGAGTGGGTTTCGATCGGCAACGATATTGATGAAGTGACTAACACAATCTGGAATAGCTTAAATGAGGAAAATAAGGTTTCCTTATTTGTTCGTTTTATTGATATTGAGACAGGTGTTGCTGAGTCAAGAATCGTGAATAAGAATCAGTAAAAGGTGCCGGTAATGCCGACAAAGACTGCATGAATTATGTGGTTTGAAAATGTAGAATCAAGAAAAGAGGATAATTAGAAATGAAAGAACTTCAGTTAAAATACGGATGTAATCCGAATCAGAAACCGGCTAAAATTTTTGTGAATGACGGACGTGAGCTTCCTATCAAGGTATTATGCGGAACGCCGGGATATATCAATTTCATGGATGCTTTTAACGGCTGGCAGCTTGTAAAAGAACTTAAGGCAGCAACAAATCTTCCGGCAGCAACTTCTTTTAAGCATGTTTCTCCGGCAGGCGCAGCAGTTGGTCTTCCGTTAGATGAGACACTTGCGAAGATTTACTGGGTTGATGATCTTGGTGAGTTATCACCGCTTGCATGTGCTTATGCAAGAGCAAGAGGTGCGGACAGAATGTCTTCCTTCGGTGATTTCATTGCTCTTTCTGATGTTTGCGATGTTGCAACTGCTAAGATTATTAAGAGAGAAGTTTCTGATGGTGTCATTGCACCCGGATATGAGCCGGAAGCATTGGAAATCCTTTGCGCTAAGAAGGGTGGAAAATACAATGTAATCGAAATTGATCCGGATTATGTACCGGTTGAACTTGAACATAAGGATGTATTCGGCATTACCTTTGTACAGGGAAGAAACAATCTTCCGATCAACAAAGAGATTCTTGGTAATGTTGTTACCAAGAACAAAGAGATTCCTGAACTTGCAGCAATTGACTTAATTATTTCTTTGATTACATTGAAATATACACAGTCTAACTCCGTATGCTATGCAAAGGGTGGACAGGCAATCGGTATCGGTGCAGGACAGCAGTCAAGAGTACACTGTACACGTCTTGCAGGAACCAAGGCTGACAACTGGATGCTTCGCCAGGCACCGCAGGTATTGTCTCTTCAGTTTGTTGACGGTATTGGTCGTGCGGACAGAGATAACGCCATTGATAACTACATTGGTGAGGACTATATGGATGTACTTGCTGATGGCGCTTGGGAGAGAATTTTCAAGGTAAAACCTCCTGTATTTACGCGTGAAGAGAAACGTGCATGGCTTGATAAGATGGAAGATGTTGCACTTGGTTCAGATGCATTCTTCCCGTTCAGCGATAATGTAGAACGCGCAAGGAAGAGCGGTGTTAAGTATATTGCACAGCCCGGTGGTTCTGTACGTGATGATCTTGTAATTGAGTGCTGTGACAAGTACGATATGGCAATGGCATTTACCGGAATTCGTCTGTTCCATCACTAATGATACTTTTGTGGCAAATAAGTTGAAATTTGCCATATTTACAAATGAAAAGTTCCCCTTTACCGGATGGCGTGATGTGTCCCTTGTATGGACCGCACCGGTAAAGGGGTTTTTGTTGAGATGCAAGGATTGACCTTTTGACCTTGCGTGCTATAATGTTCGAGGAGAAACAGATACAAACGAAGAAAGAGATGATACCGGGTACATTGCTACACCGGATATGGTAAATGATATGAAACTTTTCAAAAAAGGATTGATGGATGGTGTTCCTATCGGTTTGGGATATTTTTCGGTATCCTTTACATTTGGGATTTTGGCAATTGCAAACGGATTTCATGTATGGGAGGCGGTTTTGATTTCCATGACAAACTTAACCTCAGCGGGACAGTTTGCGGGAATGACGGTAATGGCGCAGTCCGGAACACTTGTGGAAATGGCATTGACACAGTTTGTAATCAATTTAAGATATTCTTTGATGTCCTTATCCATGTCGCAAAAGGTTGATAAAGAGATGACGATTCCGAAACGCTTGTTTTTTGGCGCTTTTCATACGGATGAAATATATGCGGTTGCAATCGGACAGGAAGGGAAAGTTGGCTGGAGATATTTTACGGGCCTTATTATAGTGCCTTACTTTGGATGGACGCTGGGAACACTTGCGGGTGCCCTTTGCGGAAGCCATTTGCCGGAATCAATCTGTAATGCGTTGGGTGTTGCATTGTATGCGATGTTTATAGCAATTGTTGTGCCTGCAATGAAAAAGAGCAGACCGATGTTGTTTATTGTTATGCTTGCTGTGTTGATGAGATGTATCCTTTACTATGTACCGTTTTTGCGCGCGCATGTGTCGGATGGTTTTGCAGTTATTATTTGCGCAGTGGCGGCATCGTTGGCAGGGGCCTGGTTATTCCCGATACAGAAGGAACAGACAGAGGAGGTGTCCGACAGTGGAAATCACTAAATTTTTGATTTATCTAACCGTTATGGTCGGTGTCACCTATTTGATTCGTGTATTACCATATGTGTTTGTGCAAGGAGAAGTAAAGTCAAGATTTTTCAAATCTTTTCTTGCGTATGTTCCGTATACCGTGCTGGCAGCCATGACATTTCCTGTTATTCTTGATGCGACAGGAAATCCTGTATCGGCTGCAATCGGTTTCGGTGTCGCTGTAGTAGCGGCTTTTTGTAATCTCGGACTTTTGCCGGTGGCGCTTCTTTCGTGTCTTGCTGTTTTTGTCGCAGAGCTTTTTATTGGTTAAAGGAAAAATAAAGATGTAGTTTTTCCGTCGCAAAGCCTGAAAACAAACTTTGTTTTTGCCGGAAAGTATGTTACAATTAATTTTGTTATTGGAAGTAATTTCCTAATAGCGTTGGGATGTGACAGAAAGGATAACACAATGATAGGGTTTTATGATTATACGGTTATTTTGACTTTTTTTAGTGTAGTCTGCTCTGTGGTCGGAATGGGGTTTGCTGTGACGGACAACTTTTTGGCTGCAATCGTATGTCTTTTGATATCAGGATTGTGCGATATGTTTGACGGTATGGTTGCGCGGACCAAAAAGAATCGTACGGAAGAAGAGAAGAAGAACGGCATTCAACTTGATTCTCTTGCGGATATTGTTTGTTTCGGTGTTTTTCCGGCTGTGATTGGCTTAGAACTTGCCCGTGGAGAAAAATATTTCGTGGCGATGGTGGTGGTTGCAGCCTTATATATTTTATGCGGTATCATAAGACTGGCTTATTTCAATGTGACCGAGGAACTGCGCCAACAGCAGACAAATGACAAGCGCAAGAACTATGAAGGGTTGCCGATTACAAGCATTGCATTGATTGTTCCGGCGTTGTTTTGCGCACGTACGTTTCTTGGAGCTGCTTTTCCGATTGCGTATATGGTTCTGCTGCTTTTGGTTGCCTTGTTCTTCATATTGAAGTGCAAAATCAAAAAACTCGGAACAACCGGAAATATTGTATTAATTTGCATCGGAATTCTGATTTTTGCAGTTTTGGTTGCTTTACGTTTTGTGGGATAAACAGATTTTGGAACAGAATTTATTGAAAATTCTAACAATATATGTGTTTAATTTGTGGTTTTGGTTGTATAATAAGCCGCATTATGATATAAAAAGAAGAGTGCCGGATGGTCTAAGTTGGAATCGCTGCCGTTCGGAGATTAAAATGTAAACGCCTTTAGGCAGATTGTGAGGAAATATGAAAAAAAGAATTTTAGGAGTATTGCTTATTGCAATGATGGCAATCTCCATGGTTGCATGTAGTGATGAAGGTAAGTCTATGGCTGAAATCAAAATGTCTAAATATGTAAAGATTGCTGATTTCGATAATCTTACGGTAGATGTACAACTTGCTTCTTTGGAAGAATATGAGTATGATGATGCGACCGAGGAGCTTTTCAGAAATATGTGTGAGCCGGTTGGAATCAAAGGACAGGCTGTTAAGAATGGCGATTGGGTAAATATTGACTATGAAGGATATAAAGGCGAGGAACAGTTTGCCGGCGGTACGGCATCCGATCAATTGCTTGAGATTGGCTCAAATTCTTTTATTGATGGTTTCGAAGAAGGTTTGGTTGGTGTGAATGCCGGAGAGAAAGTGGATTTGAATCTTACATTCCCGGAAAATTATTTCAATGCGGAACTTGCGGGAGCAGAGGTTGTATTTAAGGTTACCGTGAATTATATTGTTCCGGAATTAACAGATGAGAATGTTGCAGGTCTTGACAGCGGTCTTTATTCCAATGTGGAAGAAATGAAAGCTTATGTTCGTCAAACCTTGGACGATGCAGTACTTGCCAACAATAAAGAAACGGTTGCGAATGCAGCTATGAGTAAAATTCATAAAGAAGCTGTATACAAAGAAATTCCGGAGTTCATGCTTACGCAGCAGAGAGCAAATTTGGAAACCAAGTATGCCCCGATGGCTGCTGATTACGGAATTGAACTCGAGCAGTATTTCAAGTATGTGCAGGGTGTTGAGTTAGATGAGTTAGCTCAACAGTATGTGAAAGAGCGTATTCTTTTGATGGCAATTGCACAGGAAATCGGTGTGAAAGTTTCAGAAGAAGAGTACAATACCGGAATGCAGGAGCTTGCTGATTCTTATGGAGTAAGTGTGGAAGAACTCTTGGAATCAAATAACAATGATGTGGAATATTTCAAGGAATATTTTTATGCGCAGAAGGTATATGACTACCTTTATGAAAATGTGACAATCGGTCCGGATGAGACCGAAGAGACCTCTTCAGAAGAGATTTCTACAGAAGAGGGTGCTTCGGAGTAAATTTCTTACAGATAAAAGGGAGTGCGAGGGGATACAGTGAAAATGAGAAAAACATCATTCTTTCTGGCAGCTGCTGCGATGGCTTTTTTGATGACAGCCTGTGGTTCCGGCGGAGGTACAGACAACCTTGACAAGGGAATGGATGCAATTGAATTACTGAAGTATGATGAGGCACAAACTTATTTTGATGCGGCCCTGGAGGCTTCTGAGAATCCGAGACTTGTGTGGCGGGGGAAAGGAATCGCTTACATGGGTGCGATGGATTATGAAAATGCCATTGCAAGTTTTGAAGAGGCATTACAACATGGGGGATACACACCGCAGGATATTGATTTTGACATAAACTACTTTATGGCGGTTTGCTTTTACAAGAATGGGGAGCCTGACAAAGCGATAGAACGTTATAATTCGATTCTTGAACTGAAACCGAAGTCTGTGGATGCGTATTTTCAGCGTGGTGTAGTGGAACTTGAGCAGGGTAAAATCGATGCTGCAACGGCAGATTTTGAAAAAGCTATTTCTCTTGATGCCAAAAATTATGGTCTATATATTGATGTTTTTTCGGTGATGAATGAGCAGGGATATACGCAAGAGGGCAAAGCGTATCTGAATGTTGCCATGGAAAAAGGCGAGAAAAATATGTCTGCCTACGATAAAGGACGTTTGTATTTTTATCTGGAAGATTATACAAATGCAAGAAATTTTTTGGAGCAGGCAAGGAGTGACGGAAATCGCAGTGAAGAAGTAATTCTTTTGCTGGGAAGAGCATATGAAGCGTTAGGAGACAGTAATTATGCATTGAAACTGTATGAGGATTATGTTGCTCAGGTACCGAATGGTGCAATTTATAACCAAATGGGACTTTGTTACTGTGCCATGGGATCGTACGGAAGTGCTATCACTGCTTTTGAGAAGGGGCTTAGTGTACAGGAGAATAACTGTAAACAGCAGTTGGCGTTTAATCAGATTGTTGCTTACGAAAAATCGTCGCAGTTTGAAATTGCCAAAACACTGATGGCGAATTATCTGAAATTGTATCCGGATGATGAGCAGGCGGCGCGTGAATACGAATTCTTGCAGTCGAGATGATGTTAGACACAATATATTGTATGTTGTATGTGGTATATTGCACAATAATTGGATGAAAAATGATGAAAAGGGTGTCCGTTAGGGCACCCTTTTAGGTTTGCATAATACGTAGAAACTTTCAAAAAGTACGGAAATAAAGCCTTTTAATTATATTTTATGTAAACTAGTCAAAAAACACAAAAAACACTATATGTTGTATGTGGATGAAAAAAGCAATCAAAGATATAGTGTTTTTTGTTGACTTTTTCGTACTTCAATGCTAAAATGGCATTACATCGGCGTATTTGACGCAGGAGTACATAGATATTGCGAAATGGTTACGAAAAGGAGTGTAGTAAATGTTTGGTGTAATTAAAAGGGACGGAGAAAAGGCAGATTTCAATCTTGCAAAGATAAGTGATGCGATTGTGAAAGCATTTAATGCAACGGAAGTGCAGTTTAATAATGATATTGTTGAACTTCTTACATTACGGGTAACAGCGGATTTTCAGTCGAAGGTACAGGATGGTTACGTACATGTGGAGGATATTCAGGATAGTGTAGAGAAGATTCTTGAACAGTCGGGATATGTGGAGACTGCCAAGGCATTCATTCTTTATCGTAAGCAGCGTGAGAAAATGCGTAACATGAAGTCTACCATCTTAGATTACAAAGATGTAGTAAACAGTTATGTTAAAGTTGAAGACTGGCGCGTGAAAGAAAACTCAACCGTTACTTATTCCGTAGGTGGTCTGATTTTGAGTAACTCCGGAGCTGTAACCGCTAATTACTGGTTGTCAGAGATTTATGATCACGAAATTGCAGAAGCGCACAGAAATGCAGACATTCATATTCATGATTTGTCCATGCTTACGGGATATTGCGCAGGCTGGTCTTTGAAGCAGCTGATTACGGAAGGTCTTGGGGGAATTACCGGTAAAATTACATCTGCACCCGCATCTCACCTTTCTGTTTTATGCAATCAGATGGTTAATTTCCTTGGCATTATGCAGAATGAATGGGCAGGCGCACAGGCATTTTCTTCCTTTGATACTTACCTTGCACCTTTTGTAAAAATAGATAATCTTTCATACGAAGAAGTAAAGAAATGTATCGAAGCATTTATATATGGTGTAAATACACCGAGCCGTTGGGGTACGCAGGCTCCTTTTACCAATATTACATTGGACTGGACTGTGCCGAATGACCTTGCAGAACTTCCGGCAATTATTGGTGGAAAAGAGATGGATTTCTGCTATAAAGATTGTAAAAAAGAGATGGATATGATTAACCGTGCCTTCCTTGAGACTATGATTGAAGGCGATGCAAACGGAAGAGGATTCCAGTATCCGATTCCTACTTACTCCATCACCAGTGATTTTGACTGGTCTGACACTCTGAATAATCAGTTGTTGTTTGATATGACAGCGAAATACGGTACACCGTATTTTTCAAATTATATTAACTCTGATATGGAACCCAGTGTTGTTCGTTCCATGTGCTGCAGACTTCGTTTGGCTTTGAGAGAGCTTCGCAAAAAAACCGGTGGATTCTTCGGTTCGGGAGAGAGTACCGGAAGTGTGGGTGTAGTAACGATTAATATGCCAAGAATTGCATATCTTGCAGCCGATGAAGAAGACTTCTATAAGAGACTTGATCGCATGATGGATATCTCTGCAAGAAGTTTAAAAATTAAAAGAGGTGTTATTTCAAAGCTTTTAGACGAGGGCCTTTATCCGTATACCAAGAGATATCTTGGAAACTTTAACAATCATTTTTCAACAATCGGATTGATTGGTATGAATGAAGTTGGTCTTAATGCGAAATGGCTTGGCGAAGATATGACTTCCGAGAAAACACAGGAATTCTCCAAGCAGGTATTGAACCACATGCGTGAACGTTTATCAGATTATCAGGAAGCGTACGGTGATCTTTATAATCTGGAAGCTACTCCTGCTGAAAGTACAACCTTCCGTCTTGCCAAACATGACCGCAAAAAGTGGCCTGATATTAAGACGGCAGGAAAACCGGGTGACACACCGTATTATACAAACTCATCCCATTTGCCGGTCGATTTCACAACCGATATTTTTGAGGCGCTTGATATTCAGGATGAGCTCCAGACACTGTATACATCAGGAACCGTATTCCATGCGTTCCTCGGTGA
>JAZSCW010000021.1:0-31032 GCA_045530835.1 Lachnospiraceae bacterium
GAACAGGAATGTATCACATTCTGGTGAAGCCGATGAATCCGAAAGAGGAAATCCAGATTGTTCTGAAGAGGAAATTGGAGTGGATTGTTTTGCGGGAATATTTAAAAAAAACCGGAAATGAAAATGCAGGAACGGCAAAGAATGATAAAAAAAGAGGCAAAAAACGGAAAAAATAGAAAAATTTTAAAAAATCAGTTGAAATATGCCTCTTCTTATATTAAACTAGATTTTGAATTATTATGTAAATATTTAGGAGGAAGAAATAATGATTTCTGCCGGAGATTTTAGAAATGGTATTACGATTGAATTGGATAGCAACGTTTTTCAGATTGTAGAATTTCAGCATGTTAAGCCCGGAAAGGGAGCTGCTTTTGTTCGTACAAAGTTGAAAAACATTAAGAGTGGTGGTGTGATTGAAAGAACTTTCAGACCTACCGAGAAATGTCCTTTGGCACGCATTGACAGAAAGGATATGCAGTATTTATACTCTGATGGTGACATGTTCAATTTCATGGATGTTGAAACTTATGAGCAGATTGCATTGAATAAAGATGAAATCGGCGATTCTCTTAAGTTTGTCAAAGAAAATGAAATGGTTAAAATGTGTTCTCACAACGGAAGCGTATTTGCAATTGAGCCGCCTCTGTTCGTTGAATTGGATATTACTGAGACAGAACCCGGATTCAAGGGTGATACGGCAACAGGCGCAAGTAAGCCTGCAACTGTAGAAACAGGTGCTGTAGTAAGCGTACCTTTGTTTGTGGAAATCGGTGACAAGATTAAGATTGATACCAGAACAGGCGAATATCTCAGTAGAGTATAATTGTATATTTGAATGATTTTGCTTATAAGACAATGAATTTTATGTTCATTGTCTTTTTCTTTTTAGAAAAAGGAATCATGCCGAAGGCTTTCTGCTCAAGAATAGTATGAAAGAGAGGTTTGTGACTTGAAATTTAATGAATTTGCAGAAGAAATAAGAGCAGAACTGGAATTGCTTATGAAGCAGGAAACTAAGGTTTCCATCAACGCTATTACGAAAAATAACGGAGTTGTTCTTCACGGAATTACCATAACGGCTGAAAGCCGGAATGTTTCGCCGACAATATATTTGGAGGAATTTTATAATCAGTTTTTAAAAGGGAAACAAATTGTAGAAATTGTTAAAGAAATACATGGGATTTATGTGAATGATACTTACAAAGAGAATATTGATATCTCCTTTTTTACCGAATATGAAAAGGTGAAAGAAAATATTGTTTTCAAATTAATCAATTATGAAAAGAACAAAGTATTATTGCAGGAAATACCATATGTCAGATATCTGGATCTTGCACTTGTTTTTGTTTGTGTGGTACAAAGCAGGGAACTTGGGAATGCAACAATTCTGATTCGCAACACTCATTTGGAACTGTGGAAGCAGACAAAAGATACAATTCACAGGCTTGCCATTAAGAATACACCGCGTATTCTTCCGTCTAAGTTGCGTACGATGGAAGAGATTATTGGAGAATTATATTTTTTGAAGGACGAGAATGAAGAAGAGGGGTTGGCACAAATAGCAGGAAAAACGGGAATGTATGTTTTGACAAACACGAAGGGACTTTGTGGTGCCGGAGCAATTTTGTATAACGATGTATTGCGTGAATTTGCAAAAGAGCATAATAGAGATATTATTATTTTACCCTCATCTGTGCACGAGGTGATTTTATTGCCGGATGTCGGAGAGTATGATAAGAAATCCTTGCAGGAGATGGTGAAGGATGTGAATGAAACCCAGGTGGATGCGCAGGAAGTTCTTTCGGATAAAGTATATATTTATTTGAAAGATACAGATGAAATAATTTGTACATAGGCCATGTTTTATATTGGTTTATAAGGAAATATGAAACAAAATGACTGATTTTGGAAAATGATTTTATTGTTCATAAGTGCTGAAATACTAGACAAACAGACAGCTTTATGGTATGATTAGCAACGATGACGTAATAAAATTGTAATATTTTCGTCGTCGTTTGCAGGCACCCGTAGTCTAATGGATAGAACGAAGGCCTCCGACGCCTTTAATGCAGGTTCGATTCCTGTCGGGTGCATTTTATATCTGCAAATCTGTTTCAAAGAAAGGAATCAGGTAGAGGTTACTATGATGAAAGCAGTCAAAACTTTCTTTACTGTTACCCTGCATGCGTGGATTATGAAACATTCCATTCTTTCAGCATCCTTGTTGTTTGCTGTGACGGTTGCGGTTGTTGCGGTAGGTGTTTTTGCATTTACGTCGAAAGACAATCTTGTGACGGTTAATCCGAGTGGAAGTGATTCACAGACATCTGAGGCTGATACAAGTGAAGCGGAACCGGTGAGGGATGTTTCATTACAGTGTGATGCGTATCCGGAAGTTAAGCGTGTGATAGAAGAGTATCATACTGCGCTTGCTGAAGATGATCAGGAAACAATAAAGAAGTATCTTCTATATGTCAGCGAAGATGAACTTGTTACAATTTCAGTCAAGAGCGAATATGTAGAAGCATACAATGATATTAAATGTTATACACAGCAGGGATACGATGAAAATTCCTATTTTGTGTATGTGGCGTATCAGTTGAAACTCAAGGGATTCGATACCTTGATTCCCGGATTGAGCGGATTGTATTATTGTCCGAATGAAGCCGGTGAGTATCATATTTATCGAAAAGCTGATATGAGTGAAGCTGTTCTTGCTTCTTTTTATGAGGTTTTTATGGAGCAGGATGTACAGGAATTGTATAAGACCGTTAAGCTCGAGTATGATACGTTGTTGGATCAGAATGAAGAATTAAAGAATTTCATGGATGGATTCGAAGAACTGGTTACAGACGAGGTTGTTAAGCGAATTGCCATTCGCGAAACCAGTGAAGCACTGGTTGCCTCAAGCGCACAGGAAGAAGAGTCTTCTGTTGATGAAAACGTGGAGACAGAGGCGTCAAGCGAAATTGTGAAAGCAACAACAACAGTTAATGTCAGAAGTTCAGACAGCGAGACTGCAGATAAGCTTGGAAAGGTAACAACCGGAACAACATTGACCAGACTGGAGCAGAAACTTAATGGCTGGAGTAAAGTTATTTACGAAGGCAAGGAAGGATATATTAAGTCAGAATATCTGGTGTCTCTAAACAGTGAAGGTGAAGTGAGTTCTACCGGAGAATACGTTACGGTAAAAGAAAATGTGAATGTTCGTGCGGATGCAAGTGAAACAGCGCAAAAACTTGGACTTGCCTATCAGGGGACGAAGTTAGAACTGATTGAAAAACTGGATAACGGTTGGACAAAAGTGAAATACGAAGGTCAGACAGCATACGTGAAGTCTGATTATGTAGAATAATTAACAAGTAATGGTTCATAATCCGCGTGGTTATGAACCTTGTTTGTTATAGCAACAAGATTGGTGCTCGTCGTGTCTGCGTGGAAAGGAGTATTATATATGGGCGTTCGGATTAATAAGTTTCTTGCAGATTCCGGCATCGCTTCCAGACGGGAAGCAGATAAGCTTGTGGAATCCGGTGTTGTCACTATAAACGGCATAGTTGCACAAAATGCAATGCGTGTTGAAGAAACAGATGAAGTGTTTGTGCATGGCAAGAGAGTACAACGCATGAATGAAATGCATGTTGTTGCATACTATAAGCCGGTTGGAGTGACCTGCACAAAAAAAGACAAGTTTGCCCAACTTACGATTGAGGATGTGGTAAAGTACCCGGTGAAACTTAATTATGCCGGGCGACTTGACCGGGATTCGGAGGGACTCCTGCTTTTAACGAATGATGGAGAACTTATCGAAAAGATGATGCGTGGTGCAAACGGTCACGAGAAGGAATATATCGTTCGCACAGATAAAAAAATAACATCAACTTTTATGGAAAAGATGCAAAAAGGTGTTTGGCTGAAAGAATTAGACGTAGTTACCAGACCTTGTGTGGCAGAACAAATAAGTGAGTATACGTTTCGTATTATTCTGACGCAGGGACTAAATCGCCAGATTCGCAGAATGTGTAAGGCCTTTGGATACGAGGTAAAACAGTTGAAGCGTATCAGGGTAATGAATATTGGTCTGGCGAACATGAAAAAAGGTGAAATTCGCCGGATTACCGGGGAGGAACTTGAGATGTTGTATCAGCTGGCAAAATGTAAGCGGGGAGAATTGAAAACATGAATGATAAAAAAGCAAGAATGCAGGAACTGATTGAGATTTTGAATAAAGCGTCATATGCGTACTATGCACAGGATGAAGAAATAATGAGTAATTATGAATATGACCGACTTTATGATGAATTGGAACTGCTGGAAAAAGAACTTGGTGTTGTACTTGCTTCAAGTCCGACAATGCGCGTCGGATTTGAGGCTGTGGATGAGTTGCCGAAAGAAAAACATGCGCAACCTATGCTTTCTTTGGCCAAGACAAAGGAACGGGATGAACTGGCAGCTTTTTTGGGAGAGAAAGAAGGGTTGTTATCGTGGAAACTGGATGGCTTAACTGTTGTTCTGGAGTATGAAGAAGGAAAATTGCAGAAAGCAATTACCCGTGGTAATGGTGAAGTTGGAGAGATTGTTACAAACAATGCGTCTGTATTTAAGAATATCCCCTTGAAAATTCCCTTTGACAAAAAATTGATTTTACGAGGAGAAGCAGTAATTCGTTATTCTGATTTTGAAGAAATAAACAGAAAGATTACAGATGCCAGAGAACAGTATAAAAATCCCAGAAATCTTTGTAGCGGTACTGTTCGTCAGTTGAACAATGCGGTGACGGCAGAGCGTAATGTAAGGTTTTATGCATTTAGCCTTGTGCAGGCAGCCGGTATGCAGGAGGCAATAACGCGACAGGAACAGTTTATGTTTTTAAAAAATCTTGGTTTTGAAGTCGTAGAATACAAGGTTGTTACAGCTGCTACTGTACATGAAGCGGTAGCATATTTTGCAGATAAAATAGCGGATTATGATATTCCTTCAGACGGGCTTGTGCTTTTATATGATGATATTGCATATGGTAGATCTTTGGGAAGGACGGCAAAGTTTCCGCGCGATGCCATTGCTTTTAAATGGGCAGATGAGGTGAGTGAAACGGTATTAAGGGAGATTGAGTGGAGCCCCAGCCGTACAGGACTCATCAATCCTGTTGCGATATTTGACCCGGTCGAACTGGAAGGGACAACAGTCAGCAGGGCAAGTGTGCATAACGTTAGTGTGATGCGCGCCCTGAAGCTTGGCATTGGCGACAGGATTAAGGTTTATAAGGCAAATATGATTATTCCTCAGATTGCTGAGAATCTGACACAATCGGATACTGTTGAAGTACCTGCGTTTTGTCCTGTCTGTCAGCAACCGACATATATTGAAGCGGTGAATGAAGTTCAGTCATTGTATTGTACGAATCCTCTTTGCCCGGTGAAAAAAATCAAGTCTCTTACTTTATTTGTAAGCAGGGATGCCCTTAATATTGACGGATTGAGTGAGGCAACGCTTGAAAAATTTATATGCGCCGGATTTTTACGTGAATATGCGGATTTATTCCGATTGGAGCAATACCGGGAGGAAATCATTTCAATGGAGGGATTCGGAACAAAGTCGTATGAAAATCTGATTGCAGGAATTGATGCGGCAAGACATACGACGCTCCCGCGTTTGATATACGGATTGGGAATTGCAGGAATCGGTGTTGCGATGGCAAAATTAATCTGCAGGGATTTTTCTTATGATTTGGAACGGTTGAGAAATGCTACGCCGGAGGAAATCAGTAACGTTGACGGTATCGGAGACGTGCTTGCGGCAAGTTTTTGCGAGTATTTCGGAAATGCGGAGATGATGAATGAGCTGGAAAATCTTTTACAGGAACTGGTGTTGGAAAAGCCGGAAGAGCAGCCTGTAAACGAGGCCGTGAATCAAAAAACATTTGTTGTTACGGGAAGCTTGAATCTGTTTGCGGACAGGAGCGCTTTCAAAGAATTTGTCGAAAAACATGGCGGAAAAGTGGCTGGAAGTGTTTCAGCTAAGACAGAATGTTTGATTAATAATGATACGACATCTTTGTCTTCTAAGAACAAAAAAGCAAAAGAGCTGAATATACCGATTTTGTCAGAAGAAGACTTCTTGAAAAAATATAATTTGACAGTATGAATTTAAGCCCTTGAAAACACAGGATGTTCACTGGGGATGAAGGGGCTTTTTGTTGCACAGAAGGATAAAATATGGTAATATTTTATCTTGTAGAAATTAAAAAAGGATTAAGGTGGAGCAGATGCCAATCAGAATACAGAGTGAACTTCCGGCAAAGGAACGACTTGAAAACGAAAATATATTTGTAATGGATGAATTCCGGGCCATTCATCAGGACATCAGAGCATTGAAAGTATGCATTTTAAACCTGATGCCGTTGAAAGAGGAAACGGAGTTACAGCTTTTGAGAGTTCTTTCCAATACACCTTTGCAGGTAGATGTGATTTTTATGAATGTAAAGAGTCATGTTTCACAGAATACATCGGCAAATCATTTGAATAAGTTTTATACGACAATAGATGAAGTAAGGGAACAGAAATTTGACGGTTTGATCATTACCGGAGCGCCGGTAGAACAGTTACCTTTTCAGGATGTGGATTATTGGGAGGAATTATGTGATATTATGGAGTGGTCCAAAACGCATGTTACATCGACCCTTCATATTTGCTGGGGCGCTCAGGCCGGGTTGTATTATCACTTTGGACTTGAAAAAGTTGCTCTTCCTAAGAAGATAACCGGAATATACGAACATGAGGTACACAAAAGAAAAGAGCCTCTTGTTCGCGGTTTTGATGATGTTTTTCTGGCACCTCACAGCAGATATACAGAGGTTCCTTCCGAAGCGGTGCATTCATGTGAGGCGCTGACTGTATTGGCAGAATCGAAGGATGCCGGAATATATATTGCAATGTCAGAGGGCGGAAAGCAGATTTTTGTTACGGGACATCCGGAATATGATCGAATCACCTTGGATAATGAATACAGACGTGATTGTAACAAGGGTCTGAATCCTGAAATTCCTTACAATTATTATCCGGATAATGACCCGTCTAAGGATGCATTATTAACATGGCGGTCACATAGTATCAATCTGTACAGCAATTGGTTAAATTACTATGTATATCAAAGTACGCCGTTTGACTGGACAAAAGAATAATAACAACAGTTTGAAAACAGTGAATGAAAATAATGAGGTGATGTGGTGAGTAAATTAATTGCAAAGCTGGAACGAAAATTTGGAAAGTATGCAATTTCAAATTTACCGTTATATTTGGTAATTATCTATGCAATCGGATACCTTTTGTTCTGGGTGAATCCGGCGCTTGTCGAGAATTTATCATTGAATGTATATCAGATTATGCATGGTCAGATATGGCGTTTGCTTACATGGATTCTTGTGCCTGATTACACAGCGAATGTATTTTTTGTGGTGATATCACTGTATTTCTTTTACGTGATAGGGCGTGGACTTGAAAATGTATGGGGAAGTTTTTTGTTTAACTTCTATATCTTTTTTGGATATTTGTTTATCTTCCTGGGTGTTTTTCTTGTTGCCGGGCTTGCAATGGTAATGTTTTGGGCGGGATTGCTTCCTGTAGAGTTTTTCCAAAGTATATATATGGGTAATTATGCAGGCTCCTACTACATTGATTTGTCTTTGTTTTTTGCATATTCAATAATGTACCCGGAAGCGCGTTTCCTGATTATGTATATTTTCCCGATCAAAGCCAAAGTGCTCGGAATCATTTATGTGATTGTACTTGCATTTAATGTTTTCATACAATTTATGTATGGTTTTGAGTTCGGAATTATTACACTTATTTCGGTATCAATGTCACTTATGAATGTGATTCTGTTTTTTGTCTGGACAAAAAGAGGGCGATACAAGTCACCGAAGGAAATGAAGAGACAACACGACTATAAAGTGAAAATTAAAAAGGCGAATGCGGTTAGCCGTCATAAATGTGCTATTTGCGGACAGACGCCGGAAAGTAATCCGGAATTACAATTTCGTTATTGTTCAAAGTGTGAAGGAAATTATGAATATTGTTCCGAACATCTTTTTACGCATGAGCATGTAAAAAAAGATAAATAATAAACGGGAGGTCCATGATGGAACGATCTGCTTTTGTTGCAGTTTTAACACAGTTAAAAGAACTTGCCTCCATGCAGGGGAATATGATTACAACAGAACAGCTGGAAGAACAACTTTCGGTATTATCATTGGATGATGAGCAGAAAGTGCTTGTTATGCAGTATCTGAAGGATGCAAGAATCGGAGTAGATGCACCGGTAGATCCCGATGCCTATGTTGTGGGTGAGGACCGTAATTACTTAGAATGGTATCTTGAAGAATTGAAAGAACTTCCGGCCTGTTCGCAGAGCAAAAAGGAGGCACTGCTTATGGCAGCCATGGCAGGTGAGCGTGACGTTATTGGTGAACTGACGCAGGCTTTTTTACCTCAGGTAGCTGATGTGGCCAAGCTTTATGTGGGACAAGGTGTTTTGCTGGAAGATTTAATCGGAGAGGGAAATGTTGCACTTGCTGTTGTGATGGATATGCTCGGAAGTCAGGAAAATGCCAAAGAGGCGGAAGAAATGATTATCCAAATGGTAATGAAAGCAATGGAGGAGCTGATTTTCGAGAATCGTGAGGAGCAGGGTGAGTTGGAAGAAATTCTTGAAAAGGCGAATCATGTTCTTGAAAAAGCAAATGCATTATCCGAGGAACTTTTACGCAAAGTAACATTAGAAGAGGTCAGTGCTCAGACAGGATTTACGACAGAAGAAATCAAGGAGATTCTGAGAATTACCGGTTGGAAAGTTGAAGTGATTGATTTTTAGGAGTATGTCATGGAATATGCAAACGATAGAGACTATAAATATGTGATTCAGGATACTTCGCATCTTTATCTGGGGGCACGTATGAGTTTTCGGGAGATGTTGGAGTGGGAGGATGTACCCTTCAAGATGAAAAGCATTATTCATAAATATTTTGTGGAAGACGGCAATGATGCGGATGGGTTTGCTCAGGCGTTGGCCGGTTTGAATCAGAAGTCGTTTTCCTATCAGATTTGTAAGCAGTTACGAATGAAGATAAAGGCAGGGTTTTTTCAGGTTAAAATAAATCGCAAGGGGATAGAAGAACGAAAATATAAAAGTAAGATTTATTCCTTGGATGAGTATCTTTTGTTGGTTTCCCAACGACAGGATGTTATTACGGAGGAGATTTCAGTTTCTAAACTGGCGTTGCTTGCCTTTTCTGTCTGAAAGGATTGGAAAAATACACAAAAAGAGATGTTGCAAATTGGCTAAATGGATGAAAAGAGCATCGAATGATTGGTGCATTCCCAAAAACATGCTATAATAAGCTATCAAACAAGGAGCCGTTTTTGCTTATGAAAAAACAAAAGGATGGCAAACAATCAGGATATAAAAAAATCAGATACTATCTGATGATGGAAAATATTTTTATTGTATTGGCGTTTCTGTTGATTGCCGTAGGATTTTACAATATTCTAACAATGGGTGCGGAACAATGGTATCCGTATACTTATATATTTGCGGGATGCATTTTTCTTGTGGTAGGAATTGCCGTTGCGCTTACCTTAGTGCGCGCATTCCAGCGAGAGGACATTCCGGCATATATGAATATTCTGGAATCCGAAGATATTGATCCGGAATTAGGATTGTACTATTATGATACATTCATAAAAAAAGCAGATACACAGATGCAACTTACTTTAACAAGTTGCTTTTTGGTGTGTTATCACATAGATGGAATTGAGCACTTACGTCATTTTGTCGGTTATCAGAAAGCAGCTGATACGATGAATGAAATTGGTGAGATTTTCCGTGTGTATGAGAACTTGAAGGGTTCGAGAAATGTGGTTTCCGGAAGTAAATCAGGTCACGAAATTATGTTGTTTGTTCAGGATGAGGATAAAGAGCGTATTAAGACTGAACTGGCTTCTATTTTAAATCAGATTAATGAGATTATGCTTCGACTTCCGACAGCAGAAAATTTTACAACCTACTGTGGTTACTCGTGTTATCCGCAACATGCAGTTACTATGGATGATATGGTAAAGAATACCAGCTTTGCCGTGTATGAAGCAACGATGTTCCGTAAGTCGGAACCGAATTACTTCCTTCCGGATGCATACCGTCGTCAGGAGACGGAATATATGAAGGATAATAAGTTACGTACATTATTGGACAGAAATGAGCTTCAGTATAAGTTTCAGCCGATAGTCAGTGCCAAAACAGGTAAAATTTTCGCATATGAAGCCTTGATGCGTACCAAAACTGAAATCGGATTGAGCCCTGTGGATGTTCTCGAACTTGCGACACGTCAGGAACGCCTCTATGAAGTTGAGCATTATACGTTTTATAATGTTCTGCGAATTATGAACGAAAACAAAGCTCTTTTTGATGACAGAAAGCTCTTTTTGAACAGCATTCCTACCGCTACGTTGAAGGAAGATGAGTTTAATGAACTGTTAGAGCAATATGATGACTTGATGAAGCATCTTGTTATTGAGATTACTGAGAATGGTATGCAGTCCGAGGAATCTTGTGCAGCTGTTCATAAATATATGGAGAAGAGCGGATGTGAGCTTGCGTTAGATGATTATGGTACGGGATATTCGAATGCATCCTCTCTTTTACAAAACAGTCCAAATTATTTGAAGATTGATCATTCCATGATTATGGGTATTGATTCCGATAGTAAAAAGCAGCATCTGGTATCCGGATATATTTCCTTTGCCAACAATCATAATATGAAAATTTTGGCAGAAGGTGTTGAAACGCCGGAAGAGTTACAGATGGTTATTCAGTTGGGATGTCATCTGATTCAGGGATTTTATACCGGACGCCCCAATTCGGTTATCGCTGAGTCCATTAATGAAGATATTGAGAATGAAATTGTTGCAATTAATTTAAAACTTGCTAAATTGGCGTATGAGAACAAGATTTACGAAGCCAACAATCATGATGAAATTTCAGCTGTAAATCTGGCGCTTGATTTTTATTCTCAGATTTTTATCGGTCAGCCCGATGTTCGCATTGTAGGCGATAAAGACAGAGAAGTCTGCATGGGGATTAAAATCAAGGATAATACAGAAACTACCCTTACGTTATCAAATGTGAATATGCGTGGTCGTGAAATGCCGGTTATTGAAATTGGAGAAAATGCAATTTTACATTTGCATTTGGATGGTGAAAATATTCTTTCCTATGAAGGAATCAGTGTTCCGAAATCATCCAGGCTTATTATTCAGGGTAACGGAAATCTTACCATTCATGTGGATCATAACAATGGTCTGGGTATTGGTTGTATGAATGAGCAACCGTATGGTTCGATTTGTTTTGATGGTCAGGGTACTTTGCGTGTTGAAACCAATGGTGATGTTGCGATTGGTATTGGCGGATTACTTGCTGACGAAGAATCTGAATTGAAATTTAATAGTGGCACAATAGAGGTAATTTCAAACGGAAGTAAGTCTATCAGTATTGGTTCTATGGATGGACCGACCAAAATTGTTCTTGACGACTGTTCCGTTGCCATATCTTCATCCGGTGCTGATTCAGTGGGAATTGGTTCGTTCTTCGGTGATGTTGATATTTCTTCAACTGCGGAGATTGAGATGGATGCATCAGGAAGTGTTGCAACAGGTATCGGATCCTTACGTGATAAGGGCGGCAAAATCTCCATTAATTCCGGTAAAGTGAAAATGATCCTTCACTGTATGGAGGGTGTCGGAATTGGCTCCATGGACGGAACTATGGAAGTGGGAATTCATAGCAGTGAAATTTTTGTATACATAGAAGGTACGGATGTTGGAGGTATTGGAAATTATCACGGATGCGGTAAAACATATATTCATTCCGGAGCCGTAAAGGTTGTTCTTCTTGCAGCAAATCCGATTTCTTTAGGAGATACCAAAGGATATCTGGAAATTTCCGGTGGTAATATTTTCTGTGATCTGGCAGGAGCAGTACAACCCGTAAACCAGTTTGGTGTTCCGCTGTTCGAAAAAGTGATTGATTCTAAGGATGATTATTTCTGCCGAATTGAGACGGTGGAAGGCATGTATCAGTATTTTGGAGAAGCTACGGATCTGATTGACGGAATCCACATATACATACCAAAATTCTGTATTGAAATGCCATTAGAAGTGACATATGATAAGTAAGAGAAAAACGAAACGGAAAGGAAACTTGTTCTTTTTCGTTTTTCTTTCATTAAAAGGATACTAATAATTTATAAAAAGGTGAGAAGACTAAAAATATATATGCGAAAGGTGTTTAAGTATGAAGTTAACTGCATTGAAAGAATTAGAAGCTTACGAAATTGTTGAAGAAAGATTTATCGGAGATCTTAATTCTGCCGGTATTTTGATGAAACACAAAAAAACAGGCGCACGAGTTGCGCTTTTATCTAATGATGACAATAACAAAGTCTTTTATATTGGATTCCGTACGCCGCCCGCAGACAGTACCGGCGTTGCACATATTGTAGAGCATACGGTACTTTGCGGCTCAAAGAACTATCCGGTGAAAGACCCTTTTATTGAACTTGCAAAGGGGTCATTGAATACGTTTTTAAATGCTATGACCTATCCTGATAAAACGGTTTATCCGGTTGCAAGTTGCAATGATAAGGATTTCCGCAATCTGATGCATGTATATCTGGATGCTGTTTTTTACCCCAATATTTATAATGAGGATAAAATATTCAAGCAGGAAGGCTGGCATTATGAATTGCATCATCCGGAGGAAGAACTCGCGATTAACGGAGTAGTATATAGTGAGATGAAGGGCGCATTTTCGTCTCCGGACGATGTGCTGGAACGTGAGATTATGAATTCCTTGTATCCTGATACTTCTTACGGTGTGGAATCCGGCGGGCATCCGGATGTGATTCCTACACTGACGTATGAGGATTATCTGGCATTTCATAAACGTTTTTACCATCCCTCCAACAGCTATATTTATCTTTATGGCGATATGGATATGGCAGAACAGCTCAAATTTATTGATGAGGAATATCTGAGTCATTTTGACTATCTTGAGGTGGATTCTACAGTTTCATCTCAGAAAGCATTTGATGCACCGATAGAAAAAGTGATTAAATATCCGATTTCTGAAGCAGAATCAGAAGAAGGAAATGCATATTTGTCCTACAATGTTGTTGCAGGAGACAGTCTGGATCGTGAATTGTATATTGCGCTGCAGATTCTTGATTATGCAATTTGTTCTGCGCCCGGTGCACCGTTAAAGAAAGCATTGATTGATGCAGGAATCGGCAAGGATGTTTACAGCACATATGAGAATGGAATTCTCCAACCGTATTTTTCCATTATTTCAAAAAATACGGATGCGTCTCGTAAGGAAGAATTTGTAAGCATTATAGAAGATGTTCTGAAAGAACTTGCAACCAATGGTGTAGACAGAAGAGCATTATATGCGGCGATATCTTTAAATGAATTCCGTTACCGTGAAGCAGATTTTGGTTCTTATCCCAAAGGATTGATGTATGGACTTACTGTTTTGGACAGTTGGCTTTATGATGACAGATTAGCATTCTGGCATATTGAGGCAAATGAGACATTTGCTAAGATTAAAGGTAAGGTGGAAAGCGGATATTTTGAAGAACTTATTCGAAATTACCTTCTTGACAATAAGCATAAAACGGTAGTGCTTGCCGTACCTGATAAAGGAATGACCGTACGTGCTGAAAAACAGCTTACCGATAAACTACGGGCATACAAAGAGACACTTTCCGATGAGGAAATACAAGCTATTATCAGTGAAACAGAATCGTTGAAAGAATATCAGGAAACACCTGACAGTGAAGAGGATCTGGCTAAAATTCCGCTTTTGAAACGCGAAGATATTAGCAAAGAAGCACAGCCGTTTGACAATGTTGTGGAGCATATCAAAGATGCTGTTTTTCTTCGTCACGATATTTTTACAAACGGTATCGGTTATGTGCGTATCTCTTTTGATGCGAATAATGTTGCAAAGAAGCATCTGCCTTATCTTGGTATTTTACAGAGTGTTTTGGGATATATGGATACCGACAGACATGATTATGGAAACCTTTCCCATGAAATCCTTCTTGTTACGGGAGGAATTAGTACAGAATGCCGTATGTTTGAGAACTATGATGAACCGGATGAGGCAAAATTGTATTTTGAAATTAAGACGAAAGTACTGTATGAAAATATGAAACGTGCTTTTGAACTTATTGAAGAGATATTGTTCGAGACTTCGTTTGAGGACACGGGCCGTTTGTATGAAATTATCGCGCAGACCAAATCAAGAATGCAATCTCGATTGATGGCACATGGCCATACTGTTGCAGCTTCAAGAGCTATGACATATCTTTCAAAAACGGCAGTGATTGCAGAACAGATTCAAGGGCTTGAATTTTATCGTTTTATCGATGAATTGGAGAAGAATTTTGAGGTGCGTAAGGAAGAACTTGTTAATACTTTAAAAGAGTTACTGTCCGGTATTCTTCGCAGTGAAAATCTTTTATTGGATTATACATCTCCGTTGCAGGAAGAGGCCGGGATTTGTGAGTCCTTTGCTCATTTAATGGATCGTCTTGATGCAGGCAAGCTTTCAGCAGAGGCATGGACGCCGGTTCCGGTTGTCAAAAATGAAGGATTTACGAACTCTGCTAAAGTACAATATGTCTGCAGAGCAGGTAAAATGTTTGAAGATTGTGAGAATTATACAGGGTCAATGAAGGTGTTGCGGACCATTCTCGGATATGATTATCTTTGGAATCATGTACGTGTGGAAGGCGGAGCCTATGGCTGCATGTCACTGTTTAAAAGATGCGGATTTGGTTATTTTGTTTCTTACAGGGATCCGAATCTTACCAAAACAAATGAAGTTTTTGAAAGAATCGTTGATTATGTAGAGAGTTTCAAGGCATCAGAGCGTGAAATGACACAATTTATTATCGGAACCATCAGTGATGAAGATATTCCGATGACACCGGCAACGAGAGGAAATCGTTCCTATTCAGCTTATCGTACAGGATTACCGTATGAATTGATTCAGAGAGAGCGTGATGAGCTTCTTTCAACGACTGATGAACAAATCCGTGCACTTGCACCCATGATGAAGAATTTGCTTGATGCGCAATGTATCTGCGTTGTGGGAAATGAGACTGCAATAGAAGAAGCCAAAACGCTGTTTAAGGAAATTAAACCCTTGTTTTGCAGTTGATAAATTTAATTTTATAAAATAATTTTATTTTGCATAATTTTCCATAAAAAAGTGTTTTTATATCGTATCTATATACAAAGGGATACAAAGATATCAAAACACTTTTTAAGGAGGATGTGTAATATGAAAAAAACATTGTTGAAAAAATTACTTGTCACATTAATGGTTGCGGTTGCAATGCTTGTACCAATCGGATGCTCTTTGGCGGATAAAACTGCAAATGAATTTGTTGAATATGATTCGGGAGTCAGTGCGGTATCTGTTGACGTTGCGTATGAAGAACAGGAAATTTGGGATGAAAGTGCTACGGCTGACAGTGCTCCGGCGGAAGGGAATGAGTCACTTGAAACAAACCGTAAATTAATTAAGACAGTAAGCATGAGTGTCGAAACCGAAAATTTTCAGGAACTGATTGCAAAGGTGGAATGTAAGGTAGATGAACTGGGTGGATATATTGCAGATGCATATACCTATAACGGAAGCAATTATTCGAGCGGAAAAGTGATTCGTCATGCAGAGATTACATTGCGTATTCCGGAAGGGAAATTGGACTCTTTGGTAGGCGCTGTAGACGGAATCTGCAATGTGGTTGAGAAGACTACTTCAACAGAAGATGTTACGCTTCAATATGTGGATACGCAGGGGAAGAAGAATATGTATCTTGCAGAGGAACAAAGCCTTCTTGCTTTATTGGAGAAAGCGGATAAGCTGGAAGATATTACGCATCTTACCACCAGACTGTCAGAGGTCCGTTATCAGATTGAAAACACGGAGAGCCGACTTCGTACATATGATAATTTGGTTGCGTATGCTACTGTGAATTTGTCTGTTAATGAAGTTGAAGTGTTGACAGAAATAATAGAAGAGGAAAAAGGATTCTGGCAGAATCTGGGAGAACGTTTTGTAAACAGTATGAAAAATGTGGCAAACTTTTTTGTATCATTATTTGAATTTGTTGTTGTGAGTTTGCCATATCTGGTTTCAATTGCAATTGTTGTGGGCGCATTCGTTCTTGCAATTAAAATATTAATTGCTATAATGAAAAAGAAAAAACAAAAGAAATCAGTGTCCGCAGGAGACAAAGAATAAAGAGGAAGAGATAGAACTATGGAAAACAAGAAGTCCGGATTTGTGACAATGATTGGAAGACCCAATGTCGGAAAATCTACTTTAATGAATGCCTTGATTGGTCAAAAGGTAGCAATTACATCCAATAAACCGCAGACAACGCGCAATCGTATACAGACCGTTTATACGGATGATGAGATGCAGATTGTTTTCGTTGACACGCCCGGACTTCATAAATCCAAGAATAAATTAGGCGATTATATGGTAAGTGCGGCCCAAAGTACCATTCGCGAAGCGGATGTGATTTTATGGCTGATTGAACCTACCACTTTTATCGGTGCGGGTGAGAAGGCGATTATTGAGGTCTTGCAATCTGTTAAAACGCCTGTGATTCTTGTTATCAATAAGATTGACACGGTTAAGAAGGAAGAACTTCTCGGTGTGATAGATATTTACCGTAAAGAACTTGAGTTTGCCGAGGTGGTTTTGGTAAGTGCGTTAAAGAATAAGAACTTTGATGTGCTTTTGGAATGTGTCAAAAAATACTTGCCGTATGGACCGTTTTTCTATGATAAGGATACTTTGACGGATCAACCGGAACGACAGATTGTTGCAGAATTAATAAGGGAAAAAGCGTTGCGCTGTCTTCAGGATGAGATTCCGCACGGAATTGCTGTTTGTATTGAGTCTATGAAATTTGAGAAAAAGATTGTTTTTATAGAAGCAACAATTGTTTGTGAAAGGGACTCTCACAAAGGTATTATCATTGGAAAAGGCGGTCAGATGCTGAAAAAAATCGGCTCTCTGGCACGTGGTGATATTGAAAAAATGCTTGGGAAGCAGGTTCAGCTTAAGATTTGGATTAAGGTAAAGAAGGATTGGCGCGACAGCGATTTTCTTCTCAAAAATTTTGGCTTTCAGGCAAAAGATTTCGAATAGTTTGTTCCTAAAATGCAAACTCTATTAGTGAGAAAACAAAGAGAGAAGGGTTTGCGATGAAGAACACAAGCGATTGGAATACTTTTATGAAAACCGGCAGTGTAGAGGATTATTTGCGGTATACGGGTGCGTATCGCGAAGATACAAAAGCTGCAAAAGAGAGCACCGAAATAAACAGGAGAACAGTGGAAGGTTTCAATGCAAAGTCTGATAACGGTGTTAGGAATGATTATCAAATCAGAACCGATTAAGGAATTTGACAGAAGGCTGGTGATTCTTACGAGAGAAAGAGGTAAGATTACCGTTTTTGCCAAAGGCGCAAGACGTCAGAATAATCGGTTTCTGGCAACAACAACTCCCTTTTGTTTTGGGGAGTTTGTTCTATTTCCGGGAAGTAGTGCATATTCTCTCTCGGAAGCGAACATAACCTGTTATTTTGAGGAAATCAGGGATGATTTCGAAAATATGCTGTACGGAATGTATTTTTTGGAACTGGCCGATTATTATACACGGGAAAATAAGGAAGATGCCGCATTGCTTAAGTTGTTATATCAGTCACTTAAGGTACTTAGCCTTGATACATTTGAGCATCGTTTTGTACAGGCTGTTTACGAGATTAAGATGATTATGTGTAATGGTGAATTTCGAGGTATTCCGGAAGGGGATAATTTAAAGGGAATTGACAAAGTATTGCATTATCTCTGGACAGAAAAGCCTGAAAAAGTATATTCTTTTCTTTTGAACGAGGAATTAACAGCGGAATTAATCGAAGTGGCAAAACGTGCCCGCACAGAGAGTGTGGGAAAGACTATGAATTCATTGCAAATGTTGGAAGATTTGCTATAATGGTCGGAGTGAAAATGTGTGAAAGGTGATTAAAGTGGTGAAAAAAGCAGTACATAAAAAATCAAAAAATAAGATGATAAGATTTGCCTTTGATTTTTTGAAAAAATATAAAATGCATATTGTTTCTTTTTTGGTGCCGATTGCTATTATGACGATATTGTATGCGATAAGAGGTGTTTTCCCGTTTGGAGAACGTTCCTATATGCGTATGGATTTTTACCATCAGTATGCACCTTTTATGAAAGAGTTTGCACGGAAACTGAAAGAAGGGGAAAGCCTTTTTTATGCATTTGATAATGGACTTGGAGTGAATTATTGGGCACAATATGCATATTATCTGGCCAGTCCGATTAACTGGTTGTATTTTTTTGTGCCGTTGTCAATGGTGGTAGAAGTAATGAATTTTACCATGGTGGTGCGTAGTGGTTTGGCAGGACTTGCTTTTTTTCTTTTCTTACAAAAGAAATATGAAAAAGAAAACTGGGCAATGATCGCATTTTCTGCATTTTATGCAGTGTCCTCCTTTTATCTGGCATATTCATGTAATATTATCTGGACAGATTGCTATGCATTATTTCCACTGGTTGTGTTGGGAGTTGAGGAACTGGTGCGCCAAAAAAGCGGAAAGTGGTATGGAATTGCAATGGGTATTTGTACGATCAGTAATTTCTATATTGCAGTGATTATGGGACTTTGTCTGTTATGCTATCTTCCGATTGCCATATGTGCCCGTAAAGGGATTACCTGGCGTGAAATTGCGCTTGCTCTGCTGCGATTTGTTGGAATTACGGTATTGTATGTTTCGGTTGCGGCAGTGATTATGTTACCGGTTTATCTGGCTTTGCAACATACTCCGTCCGGAAATTCTGTTTTCCCGGATGAGTGGAAAATGAATTTTAATTTTTTGGAATTGTTGCAGAGGCTTCTGGTTAACATGGATACGATTCTCAATAAGAGCAAACTTCCGAATATTTATTCTTCTGTATTGCTTCTTCTTGCAATTCCGATGTTTGTGACTATTAAATCGATTCCGTGGAAAGAGAAAGTTGCAACACTTTTTATGATGGTTTTTTTGCTGCTTAGTTTTCAGTGGAATATATTGGATTATATCTGGCACGGACTTCATTTTCCGAACAGTTTTCCGGCAAGACAGGCATTTTTCTTCATTTTCCTTGCGGTTTCGCTGATGTATCGGGTATATGATAAAAGAAAGGAATGTCCAAAGCCGGTAATACTGATCAGCGGTATTATTGAAGTGGTTCTTCTGGCTGTAGGATGGGTGTTTCTAGGCGCTGAGATGGAGTACAAAGGGACCCATGTCTATTTGGTTTCTATTGCGTTTCTGTTGCTATATATGTTTGTTCTTTGTATGGAATCAAGGACAGAAGATGTGAAAAAGAAAACCGGGCAGACAACATTATTATATGTACTGGTTGGGGTTTGTCTGTTGGAATGTTGTGTAAATACTTTCGTTACAGGCATTTCTTCTACTGTAAAACGTGCAAATTACATCAAAAATGATGCATTGATTGCGCAGATTCTTGATGAAATTGAGGAACAAGAGGAAGGTGCATTTTATCGTGTGGAAGAAATCTCAAGAAAAACGGTGAATGATGCTGCCTGGAACGGATATAACGGAGTTTCTTATTTTTCCTCTACGATAAGAGACAATCTTACGGAGTTTTATAAAAATTTCGGAATGCGTTATAGCAACGGTTCTGTATCATATGCCGGTGCAACACCTTTTACGGGTTCGTTTTTTGGTGTTAAATATGTTATCAATGATGAAGAAGTATGTCCGGGGCTGAAATATTCCCGAAAAGTTTATCAGGATGGAGATCGTAAGCTCTATGTCTATGAAAATGAACAGGCATTGCCGCTTGGGTTTATCATAGATTCCTATGTGGAAACACGGTTTGAAGTTCCTACAGAACGAAATCCTTTTTTGGTGCATAATGAGTTTGCCCGGGCGGTTCTTGGAACGCAGGACGAGCTTTTTGTACGACTTCCCGTGTATCAGAAAAGTTTTATCGGTCAGGATGAAACGTTTTCAGCAGGTGTTGAAAACGAAATGAATGATCAAATTGTTCCTGTTACGACAGCATTTGAAGTTCCTGCAGGGGAATCACCGTTTGTTTTTATCAAAAATGCGGACGAAATCAATGTAATAGAACGTAATATGGTGACCGGAGAGGAACGTGACTATGACGTGGATGATTTGGAGTATCGCCAAAATGTTTCTTTCGGCGTTACGGATTATCCGCGAGAAATATGTATTTCCGCCTCAGACGGAGAGACGGAGACGCTCAATATGCTGACTTATGTTATGAGTCAGCAGGTATTGGATCGGGTATATGAAATGTTGGCGGAAACCCCGATGAAAATCACTGAGATGTCTGATACTCGAATAAAAGCTACGGTTGATACACCTAAGACTGCAACGTTGTTTACCTCGATTCCTTTTGATGAAGGTTGGAGTGTAAAAGTAGACGGAAAAGAGGTTTCCTGTTTTGCATGGGAGGATACGTTCCTGGCATTTGAAGTAGGAGTCGGAATGCATGAACTTGAATTTTCCTATATACCACCCGGATTTAAAGAAGGTCTTCTGATTAGTGTGGTTGGAGTTATCGTATCGGCATTCTTGTTGTTTCCGAAAAGAAAAGCCTTGAAAAAGTAGTATGACTCGGATATAATTAGATGCATGTCTTAGACAGGCGGAGACGGAGGGAGTCCATGAAAAAAATAGCAGTTGTTATTTTAGGGATATGTGGCATGATGTTATTGTGTGCATGTAATTCCCAAAATCCTAATAAGATTGGTGCTACAACGTTATTTGTAGATAAAGAGGGAAAAATAATTGAGACCGTAGTGGAAGATTTCAGCATGCCGCAATATAGTACGGAGGAACTGAGTCTGACCATTGCGGAAGAGGTAGCTGCATACAACAGTGAGGTTGGAGTAGATACTGTGACTTTGGAACATTTCAAAGTAGAAAACGGTATTGTTAAGACCCAGATGCAGTTTAAAAGTGCTGCAGATTATGAAGTCTTCAATAATGTGGAATTTTTCAATGGAACGATTGCAGATGCACTTGCTGCAGGTTTTTCTTTAGATGTTATTTTGAAAAATGCAGCAAATCCCGACGAAACGATTGGTATTCACGAAATTCTTACCATGCAGGATAAGAGAATTGTGATTACAGAGATTCCGGCAAGATTGCGTGTTGCATCAAAAATTTTATATGTAAGTGAAGAGACAACAACGATTGATGAGTATGAAGTGGATGCGTTTGAAAATACGGATGCCACGATTATCATATATTAAAACGCATAGGAGGTTGACTATGGAGAAGTCAATGGAGAAAATTGTAACTCTTGCCAAAACAAGAGGATTTATCTATCCCGGTTCTGAAATCTATGGCGGTTTAGCCAATACATGGGATTACGGTAACCTTGGTGTAGAATTGAAAAATAATGTGAAGAAAGCATGGTGGCAGAAATTCATCGTGGAGAATCCGTACAATGTTGGTGTGGATTGCGCAATTCTGATGAATCCCCAGACATGGGTTGCATCCGGTCATTTGGGAGGTTTCTCTGATCCTTTGATGGATTGTAAAGAATGTCATGAACGTTTTCGTGCCGATAAGGTTATTGAAGATTTTTGTGCTGAAAAAGGTATCACTTTGACAGAAGCGGTAGATGCATGGTCTCAGGAAAAAATGATGGAATTCATCAAAGAAAACAGCATTCCCTGTCCTACCTGCGGTAAGCACAATTTTACAGATATCCGTCAGTTTAACCTGATGTTCAAAACATTCCAGGGTGTAACGGAAGATGCTAAAAATACAGTATATTTGAGACCGGAGACTGCACAGGGTATTTTCGTTAATTTTAAAAATGTGCAGAGATCTTCCAGAAAGAAGATTCCTTTCGGTATCGGTCAGATTGGTAAGTCTTTCCGTAACGAGATTACACCGGGTAACTTTACATTCCGTACAAGAGAGTTCGAGCAGATGGAACTGGAATTTTTCTGTGAACCGGATACGGATTTGGAATGGTTTGCATACTGGAAGAAGTTCTGTATTGACTGGTTACTTTCCCTTGGTATGAAAGAAGAAGAAATGCGTGTGCGTGACCATGATCCCGAGGAGCTTTCCTTCTACTCTAAGGCAACCACTGATATTGAGTTCTTATTCCCGTTCGGCTGGGGTGAACTTTGGGGTATTGCGGACAGAACAGATTATGACCTCACACAGCATCAGAATGTATCCAAGCAGGATATGACATATTTTGATGACACCAAGAATGAGAAGTATATTCCTTATGTTGTGGAACCGTCACTTGGCGCAGACCGTGTTGTACTTGCATTCCTTTGCGGTGCATATGATGAAGAAGACTTGGGCGAAGGCGATATGCGTACCGTGCTTCGTTTCCATCCTGCTCTTGCACCGGTTAAGATTGGTGTTCTTCCTTTGAGCAAGAAGTTAAATGAAGGTGCCGAGAAGATTTATACAGAGCTTTGCAAGAAGTATTACTGTGAATTCGACGACAGAGGAAATATCGGTAAAAGATATCGCCGTCAGGACGAAATCGGAACACCGTTCTGTGTTACATACGATTTTGAATCAGAGACAGACGGATGTGTTACGGTACGTTTCCGTGACAGCATGGAACAGGTACGTGTTAAAATTGAAGAACTGGATGCATTCTTTGCAGACAAGTTTACTTTCTAAAAAAGTTAGTTGAAGTTTAAGGGACGAGATGATAGTAGATATCAATCGTCCCTTTATATTAATATTTTGAATTGATTTTAGGTGAATAGGCTTTTTGCAACTTTGAAGTGACATATTTGTCGCCGTCAGACGGTGAGTTTTTTACAGGAACGGAATTCAAATGGGAGAAGATATAGATGGAAGTGAAAAATTCAGAACGTTACTGGAATGAAATTCATACTGAGTATATCCGGAATCAGATAAAAGTTGATGATTGGCTGGACAGATTCGAGTCAATCATCAACGACTGTGAAAAACCGATTTTGGATCTGGGGTGTGGCGGTGGAAATGATACATTATACTTTATTGAAAAAGGTAAAAAGGTTGTTGCCTGCGACCAGTCAATGAATGCGATAAAGAATATCCGGAAAAACTTTCCGGAAGTATCGGATGCAAAATGTTTTAACATGCTTGAAGGATTTCCTTTTGCGGATGATTCTTTTGACATTGTTTGTGCGGATTTATCCCTGCATTATTTCAGAGAGGCAGATACGCGTATGATTTTACGGGAAATATGCAGGATACTTACTCCGGGAGGCCATTTGTTTGCCAGGGTGAATTCCGTGAAGGATGTTAATCATGGTGCAGGACAGGGAACGGAAATAGAATCACATCTGTATCGGACGAAAGAAGGAATGTTGAAACGCTTTTTTGATGAAGCGGATATCAGACGGTTGTTTGGTGATTTTGAAATTCTTTTTTGTGAGGAACAGACAATGCTTCGATACAGTTCGGAGAAAATAGTCTTTTGTGTTTCCTTACAAAAAGGCATGGAAAAAACATAATATCATTTTATATATGCCGTATATATGTAAAAACATAAGATTACTACTGAAAATGCTGAAAAAGTGGTAGATTTTAGTCTTTTCTTATGCTATAATGTCTTAGTCAGTCATTTTATTGACGATTAAAATGTGTAATTAACGGTATGCAAATACCGTTTTGTTGCGTTTTGCCAAGATCCTGACGTTGGGGAAGCAGTTTGATTTGAATCGCCAGCCGATGGGTAAAAAAGTTTCGAAGGAGGAAGGATATGGCAAAGAAATGGGTGTATTTATTTAAAGAAGGTAGCGCAGATATGCGTAATCTTTTGGGTGGTAAGGGTGCAAACCTTGCAGAGATGACTAATATCGGTTTACCGGTACCGCAGGGATTTACCATCACGACTGAGGCATGTACACAGTATTATGAGGATGGAGAGAAGATTAATGACGAAATCCAGGCTCAGATTATGGAATACATTGCAAAGATGGAAGAAATCACAGGAAAGAAATTCGGCGATAAAGAGAATCCCCTCCTTGTTTCCGTTCGTTCCGGTGCGAGAGCTTCCATGCCGGGTATGATGGATACGATCCTGAATCTCGGTTTGAATGAAGAAGTAGTAGAGGTATTAGCTGCGAAATCAGGCAATCCCCGTTGGGCTTGGGACTGCTACAGAAGATTTATCCAGATGTTCTCTGACGTAGTTATGGAGGTTGGTAAGAAGTACTTTGAGGAACTCATCGATGAGATGAAGGAAGCAAAGGGCGTTACACAGGACGTAGAACTTACTGCTGATGACTTGAAAGAACTTGCAAATCAGTTCAAAGCTGAATATAAGGCAAAAATCGGCGAAGATTTCCCTACAGATCCGAAGGAGCAGTTAATGGCTGCTGTTAAGGCTGTATTCCGTTCATGGGACAACCCCAGAGCAAATATCTATCGCCGTGACAATGATATCCCTTACTCATGGGGAACAGCCGTTAACGTACAGATGATGGCATTCGGTAACATGGGTGATACTTCAGGTACCGGTGTTGCATTTACACGTGATCCGGCTACAGGAGAGAAGAAGCTTATGGGTGAATTCCTTATGAATGCCCAGGGTGAAGACGTTGTTGCAGGTGTGCGTACACCCAACAAGATTTCCGAATTGCAGAACGATATGCCTGAAGTTTATGACCAGTTCATTAAGATTTGTGCAACTTTGGAAGATCATTACAGAGACATGCAGGATATGGAGTTTACCATTGAAGACAAGAAGTTATATATGCTTCAGACACGTAATGGTAAGAGAACAGCACAGGCTGCGCTGCAGATTGCATGTGACCTTGTAGATGAAGGTATGATTACTGAGGAAAAGGCTGTTTCCATGATTGATCCGAGAAACTTGGACACCCTTTTACATCCCCAGTTTGATGCTGCTGAATTAAAGAAAGCAGTTCCTGTAGGAAAGGCTTTGGGTGCATCTCCGGGAGCAGCATGCGGTAAGATTGTATTTACTGCAGAAGATGCAAAAGAATGGAATGCAAGAGGAGAGAAGGTTGTACTTGTTCGTTTAGAGACCTCTCCTGAAGATATTGAAGGTATGAAAGCCGCTCAGGGTATCCTTACTGTTCGTGGCGGTATGACCTCTCATGCAGCAGTTGTTGCAAGAGGTATGGGAACCTGCTGTGTATCCGGTTGCGGTGATATTGCAATGGATGAAGCAAATAAGAAGTTTACACTTGCAGGCAAGGAATATCATGAAGGAGACTTCATTTCCATTGATGGTTCCACCGGTAACATCTATGACGGAATTATTCCTACCGTTGATGCTACAATCGCAGGTACTTTCGGACGTATCATGGATTGGGCAGACAAGTATCGTGTATTAAAGGTACGTACCAATGCAGATACTCCTGCAGATGCTAAGAAAGCACGCGAATTGGGTGCAGAAGGTATCGGTCTTTGCCGTACAGAGCATATGTTCTTTGAGGAAGACAGAATTGCTGCATTCCGTGAGATGATTTGTTCTGATACAGTAGAGGAAAGAGAAGCTGCATTAGAGAAGATTCTTCCTTACCAGCAGGGAGATTTCGAGAAATTATACGAGGCGTTGGAAGGCAACCCTGTTACCATTCGTTTCTTAGATCCGCCTCTTCATGAATTTGTTCCTACAGAGGAAGCTGATATTAAGAAGCTTGCTGATTCTCAGGGCAAGACAGTAGAGCAGATTAAGGCTATTATCGATTCCCTTCATGAGTTTAACCCCATGATGGGTCACAGAGGATGCCGTCTTGCGGTTACTTATCCTGAAATTGCAAAGATGCAGACTAAGGCTGTTATCCGCGCAGCAATCGCTGTTAAGAAAGCACATCCGGATTGGAATGTAAAGCCTGAAATCATGATTCCTCTTGTATGTGAAATCAAAGAGTTGAAGGTTGTTAAGAAGATGGTAGTTGAAACTGCAGATGCAGAAATTGCAGCAGCAGGAATCGCATTAGAGTACGAAGTTGGTACTATGATCGAAATTCCCCGTGCAGCACTTACTGCTGATGAAATTGCAGCGGAAGCTGATTTCTTCTGCTTCGGTACCAATGACTTAACACAGATGACATTCGGTTTCTCACGTGATGATGCAGGTAAGTTCTTAGATGCTTACTATGACAGCAAAATCTTTGAGAACGATCCGTTTGCAAGACTTGACCAGAATGGTGTTGGTAAGCTTATGGAAACAGCAATTAAGCTTGGTAAGCCCGTAAATGATAAGCTTCACATCGGTATCTGTGGTGAGCACGGCGGAGATCCTACTTCCGTAGAGTTCTGCCATAAGTTAGGACTTGATTATGTATCCTGTTCACCGTTTAGAGTGCCTATTGCAAGACTTGCAGCAGCACAGGCAGCTATAGCTAGTAAGTAGGGTTAAGCGAAAAATAGCCTAAAAACCTAGTATTTATGCCCCTTAGAGCCTTTTGGTTCTAAGGGGTTTTTTATTACCTCGAGATACTTGAAATTTTTAAAAATTCTAAAATCATTACTTAAAAGGATGATTTCGTTTTTAAATCGTTACTATAAAGGACGATATCTTATTTTTATCCCAGTTATAATAAGCTTAACAATTGAACAGCAATTACAGCACGAGAAAATCCGGTTGGAAATCAGAATTCAAATTTATTGGCGTGAGTTTGAAGTTAGTTTGCGATGAGACTCAGTACCGAGAGGGAAAAGGTGTAGCGAGCACTGATAAGGTAACATCTAGGCGGAGGATAATCACACCTATGAGGATTCGCAGTCCTTATCCCTACAACATCTGGCAGGGGAGATAGTGCTTGGAAGAGATTCTGAGGGCGTCGGGTAAGTAGTCGTAAGATGAAACGTGCAGTTTGAAATAGTATAGATTTCAAGCGTTGTAATTCCCATTCATACGGGCGATGAGGGGCAGAGACCAAAAGTATGAGACAAACATTAACTTTTATTTCTATGGAGGAAAACACAATGAATTTTGAAGAATTCAAACAGCAGTTAATGGAAGACCTGAAAGAGGCATTGTCCAGACGAGTAGGAACAGAGATTGCAGTCGAAGAGAATGAAGTGCATAAGTTGCAACAGGAATCTTATGATGGGATTGTTATCAGAAAGGAAAATGAGTCTATTGGTGTCAATGTAGATGCTACAAGATTATATTCCGATTTGGAACAGGGCAGAGCCTATGAGGATGTATTGCATTACGCAGTAGATATTGCTCAGAAAGGCTTTGAGGATGCGCCGATGATTGATATTTCCCAGATTATGAATTATGAGGTGATGAAGCATAGCTTGATTACTCAGTTGATTCCGGTGGCAGGCAATGAAGATATGCTTGCAAATATTCCTCATAAACAGATTGAGGATTTAGCATTAGTGTATCGCTTTAGTGTTGGTAGGGATGAGCATGGTCAATCAACTATCCTTGTTAAGAATGATATGTTGGACCGTTATGGTATCACAGCAGAGCAGCTTCATGAGGATGCGATGATGAGTGCACCACAAATTGAAGCACCATCTATGAAAACACTCTTTGAAACAACCGCAGAGATTATGGGAGAAGATTTCATTGAACTTATGGGTGAAGTAGAACCTGCAATGCCGGGGGTATATGTTTGTACAAATGAATCAAAGCATCATGGAGCATCGGTATTGATGTATCCGGATTTTATGGACGAAGTCGCTGATAAACTCGGCGGCGATTTTTATATTATCCCTTCGTCTATCCATGAAACTTTACTTTTCCCTGCAAAGGATGTAGAAAACTATCATGATCTGGAAGCAATGGTTCGTGAAGTGAATGAAACACAGGTAGCACCGGAAGAACGTCTTTCTGACAATGTATATCATTATGATGCTGAAGCAAAGGCGTTTGAGCTTGCGGAACATCATGAACAACGTATCGCTGATATGGATAGAGATTCCGAAGATAGAAGCGAAAAAGCATCCGTACTTAAGGATTTAACTGCAAAGAGTAAAGAAGTGGCAGAAAAGGCACCCAAGGAACATGCTGCACCTAAAAAGAGCAGAGCGGAGGAAGCTTTGTAATGGGTAATTTGTATGCAGAAGATAAACCGAAGGATTGCCAGTACTGCTACTGGTGGAGTCCACAGAAAAAGAGTTGCATACTTACCAAGGAGCGATGCTATTACTTAATTAAAGCTCCGGAGCCTAAGAAAACACCATGTACCGGATGTCCATATGGTCGTGTAGAACCTTGTATTGGATATTGTCTTAAAAAGATAATGGGGCAGGGAGGTGTAGAATAGTGGGATACTATCATGAACTTAAGTTGATAAAGCTTATGGAGGAGTGCCCCATGAATTCTACACATGAAATACCCAAAGGATGCAGAGGGTGTATGTATTATCAGCCTGATTGGAAATATCGTAAGTGTACATGGACGAAATGCTGTTATGGGATATGTGATAATGTCTTTCGAAAGCAACCGCTAAAAAAGGACAAGACAAACATAGTAGATGGGAAAAAATGAATTTTGATTATTACTATGGCTCAGAATGTGAGCAATTTGCCTTTTATCGTATTCCCAAAATACTGTTTATAGAGGATGCCTTTGCAGAAATATCTGTAGAAGCGAAAATGCTTTATGGAATTCTTTTAGACAGGATGCAGTTGTCTGCGAGAAATGGCTGGATGGATGACAGAGGCCGAGTATATATCGTATTCACGATTGAGCAAATTCAGGAGGCTATGGGATGCGGAAACAAAAAGGCGATTAAGCTTTTGGATGAGCTGGAGAAAGAAGCACACCTTATAGAGCGAAAAAGATGCGGAATGGGTAAGCCAAGTCAGATTTATGTGAAGAATTTTATTACCGGAGTGTCAAATGGACATTTTAAGAAGTGTCAAAATGACATTTCAAGAAGTGTCGAAACGACATTTCAAAAAGTGTCAAAACGACACGGTAGTAATACTGATACGAATAATATTGATTATAGTAATACTGATTATAGTGAGTCAGATGGACTCGCTGTATCTGATTATGATGAATTGGTAGATGAGTTTGGTAAGGAAGAGGTAGATTATCAAATACGTAAAATCAAATCGAAACACTATAAGGGATGCTTGAATAAAGAAACAATTCGTAGGTGGTGTCAGGAACGAAAAGTAACAGTTCCACCGCCAAAGAAAAAGAATCAATTTACTGACTTTCCTCAGCGTCATTATTCGAAAGAAGAAATGGATGAATTAGAAAGGATGCTACTTAGTCGTTCTTAAGGAAGGTCAGAGGAAGGAGATAACTGATTGAGTCATAGAGCAACGGTAATTGCTTGTGTAAACCAGAAAGGTGGGACGGGCAAAACAACAACGTGTGAAAACCTAGGTATAGGACTTGCTGCAGAAGGGAAGAAAGTGCTTGTAGTAGATACGGACCCACAGGGTTCGCTTACGATTGCGCTTGGATATCCAAGACCGGATGAGCTTCCGATAACGCTGACGGATATGATGCAGAAAGTAATGCTGGAAGAAACGATTGCGCCGGGCGAAGGAATTATTCATCATTCAGAAGGTGTAGACCTAATGCCTGCTAATATTTCCTTATCTGGGCTGGAAGTGAGCTTGGTAAATGCAATGAGCAGGGAAAGTATCCTTAAGCAGTATCTGGACACCGTGAATAAACAGTATGATTACATATTGCTGGATTGTATGCCATCACTTGGAATGCTGACAATTAACGCACTTGCTGCGTCTGATAACGTGGTAATTCCGGTACAGGCGGCATATTTACCAGCAAAGGGCTTAGAACAGCTTTTAATGACGGTAAATAAGGTTAAGAGGCAAATCAATCCCAAGCTTAAGATTGACGGAATTTTGCTCACGATGGTAGATAACCGGACTAATTATGCAAAGGATATTGCTTCGCTGATTCGTGAGACTTACGGCGAAAAGATAAAAGTCTTTGATACAGAAATTCCTCATTCGGTAAGAGCAGCAGAGATAGCAGCAGAAGGAACCTCAATTTTTAAGCATGACCCGAAAGGGAAAGTGGCAGAGGCTTATAAGAATCTGACGAAGGAGGTGATTGCGAATGGCGAAGCGCGGAGGAAACATCGTCTTGAACAGTTACGATGATTTGTTTGAAACACAGCAGAGTAAGGACGATGCAGAAAAAGAAAAAGTGGATTCTCTTTTGATAGATGACCTACATTCTTTTAAGCACCATCCTTTTAAAGTGTTGGACAACGAAGAGATGAATCAGATGGTAGAGAGTGTTCAGCAATTCGGAATCTTAAATCCATTGATAGTCAGACCAGATGAAAACGGTAGTTATGAGATTGTATCGGGACATAGACGAGCAAGAGCTGCAGAACTGGCAGGTCTTACTACAGTACCTGCAATTGTAAGGCAGTTGGATGATGATGCAGCTATTATTCTGATGGTAGATAGTAACTTGGCGAGAGAGAATATCCTGCCAAGTGAAAAAGCTTGGAGTTATAAATTGAAACTGGAAGCGATGAAACGTCAGGGTGAACGGACAGATTTAACTTCCCGACAAGTTGTCGGAAAGTTAGAGGCTGCAGATGTGATGGGAAGCGAGGTTGGTGAAAGTGGGCGTCAGATTCAACGCTACATCCGTCTCACTAACCTTATACCGGAACTTCTGGACATGGTGGATGCCAAGCAGATTTCATTTAATCCGGCAGTTGAGTTATCGTATCTAAAGCCATTTGAGCAGACACAATTCATTTCCGCTATGGAATATGGTGGTGCACCACCAACTCTTTCACAGGCACAGCGAATCAAGAGGCTGTCGCAGGACGGCCATTGTGGTATTGATGCTATGTGTGCCATTATGAGTGAGGAGAAGAAAGTTGATATGGATAAGGTTACGATTAAACCGG
>JAZSCW010000041.1:0-86986 GCA_045530835.1 Lachnospiraceae bacterium
TCGGTTAAGGAAACACTGGAATATGCTATCGTAGATGATAATCTTACCGTAACCGCTACATTGGTAACGGCGGAAAGAACCGTAGAAATGGTAATGCTTTATGATGATGATATGAACATTACAGGTATTTCTTTTAACCCGGTTTACACAATGGGAGAGAACATGACAAGAGCAACTTTAAATACCGGCCTTGGTATGGGTACTGTATTTGCTGTTTTGATTTTGATTATGTTTATTATCTCAAGTTTTAAGATTATTTATAACATTCAGAATGCATCTGAAAAGAAAAAAGCTTCCAAGAACATCAAGGAAGAAGCAGTTGATCAGACAATTGCACAGATTATTGAAAAAGAAGAATATGCGGATGATTTGGAACTGGTTGCAGTAATCAGTGCGGCAATCGCAGCATATGAAGGAAGTTCTTCCACAGAAGGCTTTGTGGTAAGAAGCATCAAAAAACAGAAAAAAGATGGCTGGAAAAGAGCTTTATAGGAGGATTTGGAAATGAAAAATTATACTATTACAGTAAATGGTAACGTATATGATGTAGTTGTGGAAGAAGGTGCAGGAAGCGGTGCGGCTCCCGTTGCAGCTCCTGTTGTAAAGAAAGCAGCTCCCGCAGCAGCTCCTGCTGCAGCACCTAAGGCTGCAGGTGGTGCAGGAAGCATTAAAGTAGAAGCCGGTGCTGCAGGTAAAATCTTTAAGATTGAAGCGAAAGTTGGTCAGGCTGTAAAGAAAGGTGACGCAGTTGTTATTCTTGAAGCGATGAAAATGGAAATTCCTGTTGTTGCACCTGCAGACGGTACCGTTGCAAGCATCGACGTTGCAGTTGGTGATGCAATTGAAGCAGGCGCAGTGCTTGCTACTTTAAACTAACAGAAAGCAGGGTAATAACCTAAATTAACAGGAGGTTTCTAGAAATGGAATATATATTTTCAACCATAAGTAACCTGCTTCAACAGACCGCATTCTTTAACCTTACATGGGGTAATTATGTTATGATTGCGGTTGCGTGTGTGTTCTTATTCTTAGCAATTAAGAAGGAATATGAGCCGTTGTTGTTACTTCCCATTGCATTCGGTATGTTGCTGGTTAATATCTATCCGGATATTATGGCGCCGATTGGGGAGGACGGACATGCAGGCGGATTACTTTATTACTTTTATTTATTAGATGAGTGGGCAATTTTACCTTCCCTTATCTTTATGGGTGTAGGTGCGATGACAGACTTCGGTCCCCTCATTGCAAACCCGAAGAGCTTTTTGCTTGGTGCTGCGGCACAGTTTGGTATCTTTGCGGCATACTTCGGCGCGTTGGCATTCAACGAAACCGGTCTTGTAGACTTTAATGATAAGGCTGCTGCAGCAATTTCCATTATCGGTGGTGCAGACGGACCGACTTCTATCTTCCTTGCAGGTAAGCTTGGACAGACTGCATTACTCGGACCGATTGCAGTTGCGGCATATTCTTATATGTCCCTGGTTCCGATTATTCAGCCGCCTATTATGAAATTACTTACAACCAAGAAAGAAAGAGCAATCAAAATGGGACAGCTTCGTCCTGTATCCAAATTAGAGAAGATTCTCTTCCCGATTGTTGTAACAATCGTGGTATGTATGATCCTTCCCACAACAGCTCCCTTGGTTGGTATGTTGATGCTTGGTAACTTGTTCCGTGAATCCGGCGTTGTACGTCAGTTGACAGAGACAGCATCCAATGCTTTGATGTATATCGTAGTTATTTTACTTGGTACATCTGTTGGTGCTACCACAAGTGCAGAGGCATTCTTGAAATTTGACACTATTTGTATTGTTGTTCTTGGTCTTGTTGCGTTTGCATTCGGTACCGCTGCCGGTGTTGTATTCGGTAAAATAATGTGCTGGGCAACAAAGGGTAAGGTTAACCCGCTGATTGGTTCGGCAGGTGTATCTGCGGTTCCTATGGCAGCCCGTGTATCCCAGAAGGTAGGTGCAGAAGAGGATCCTACAAACTTCCTCCTCATGCATGCAATGGGACCGAACGTAGCAGGTGTTATCGGTACTGCAGTAGCAGCCGGTACTTTCATGGCTATCTTCGGTGTAATGTAAGATTTAAGATGATAATGGAGGAATAAATAATGGATAATATGGTGAAAAAACCGATTGGTATTACGGAAACAATTTTACGTGATGCACATCAGTCCCTTATTGCAACAAGAATGCCGACCGATCTTATGCTTCCCATCGTAGAGAAGATGGATCAGGTTGGATATCATTCCGTTGAGTGCTGGGGTGGTGCAACCTTCGATGCTTCCCTTCGTTTCTTGAAAGAAGATCCGTGGGAGAGACTTCGTAAATTAAGAGATGGATTTAAGAATACAAAGCTTCAGATGTTGTTCAGAGGTCAGAATATTCTTGGATATCGTCACTATGCAGATGACGTGGTAGATCAGTTCGTACAGAAATCTATTGCAAACGGTATTGATATTATCAGAATTTTTGACTGTTTAAATGACTTAAGAAACCTTCAGGCGGCTGTTGGTGCTACAAACAAGGCAAAACAGCAGGAAGGTCGCGGTCATGCGCAGATTGCACTTTCTTATACATTAGGTGATGCATATACTATGGATTACTGGATGAAGATGGCAAAAGACATTGAAGAAATGGGCGCAGATTCTATCTGTATTAAAGATATGGCTGGTCTTTTGGTGCCGTATAAAGCAGAAGAGCTTATCAAAGCTATGAAGTCTGCTACAAAGTTACCGATTCAGTTACATACACATTACACTTCAGGTGTTGCAAGTATGACATACTTAAAGGCTGTTGAAGCAGGTGTTGACGTAATTGATACTGCAATGTCACCTTTTGCTATGGGTACATCACAGCCTGCAACAGAAGTTATGGTTGAAACCTTTAAAGGAACTCCTTATGATACAGGATTTGATCAGAACCTTCTTGCAGAAATCGCTGATTACTTCAGACCGTTCAGAGATGAGTGTCTTGCAAACGGACTTCTTAATCCGAAGGTTATGGGTGTTGATATTAAGACGCTTCTTTATCAGGTACCCGGCGGTATGTTATCTAACATGGTTAGCCAGTTGAAAGAGCAGAACGCAGAAGACAGATATTATGACGTATTGAAGGAAATTCCTGAAGTACGTAAAGACTTAGGTGAGCCTCCTCTTGTAACTCCTTCTTCTCAGATCGTTGGTACACAGGCTGTATTTAACGTTCTTATGGGCGAGAGATATAAGATGGCTACTAAGGAAACCAAGGCTGTTCTTCGCGGTGAATACGGCCAGACCGTTAAGCCGTTTAACAAAGAGATTCAGGATCAGGTAATTAAGGGCGAAAAGATTATTACCTGCCGTCCGGCTGATTTGATTCCGAATGAATTAGAGAAGATTGAAGCTGAAATGAAAGAGTGGAAGCAGCAGGATGAGGACGTTTTATCCTACGCACTCTTCCCTCAGGTTGCTACAGACTTCTTTAAGTATCGTCTTGCTCAGCAGGAAAAAGTTGATCTTGCATCAGCAGATACAAAGAACGGAGCATATCCTGTATAATATTTGAAATAAACCTGTCATGTATGAATGCATATATGGCAGGTTTTTTTGAATTCTGTTTTTGAATTCAAAAAACGCTCTGAAAAGGATGCGAACTTCGCGGCAAAGAAAACAATTACGCAACCTTCGCATTCTTTGAATTGTGAGAAAATATGTCTTTTAATGTTAGAGAAAATACGATACAATATGAGAGAAGGCAGAAAGGATGAGGAGAATGACAATATTTTACGCATTTACGACGATGGCAATGGGTATCATTATGGCATTGTTTCTGATTAGATTTCAGGATAAGAAAAGTAAATTACTATATCCTGGTTATTTTGATGCTTATGTCAATAAGTAATGCCGGTTATTTTCTCCTTTCAATATCAGATACATTGCAGGAAGCTTTTTTAGCGATGTGTATGATGCACTGGTTAGCAAGCGTTGCTACAAGGAATCCATGAGTTTTGAACAGGCTTACCAGGTGATGAAAGACTCTATGGGTAGTCATTTTGATCCGCAATTGGATGCAATTTTTGAAAAAAGCAGGATGAGATTAGAGCAATATTATTCTTCCTAAAAAGGACACGATGGAAGAACATATTACAGATACTTAGATGAAACAGACAGAGGTTAGAAAATGAAATTGACGGTAATGGACAGAATTCTTGATACATCAGGAAGAAGAAGCAAAGGGCATAAAGCAGTTGCGGCATTTTTGGAGGCGCATACCGATAAGGCGGTTTTTATGAATGCAGCACAAATTGCGGAAGCAGTTGGCGTAAGTGAGTCTACAGTGGTGCGTTTTGCCACGGCAATCGGATATGATGGTTTCATAGCGTTTCATAATGAATTGAAAGGATATGTTCATGCGAATATGGGGATATATGCCGGAGAAGAAGAGGGGATTGAATGCGAATCTCCATTGGTGCAGGAAGTTCTTGAGGCAGATGTTTACAGCGTACATGAGACGATGCGTGGGTTGAATGCGGATTCTTTTCAAACTGCCGTTTCGGCGATTGTTCAAGCTGAGAATATTTATATAATTGGTCTTCGAAATACAGAACCCCTTGCACATTTTCTATACTTTTATCTTCAGATGATCCGACCGAATGTGCATCTTGTCTGCTCGACAAATGCAACTGAAATTTTTGAGCAGATGATTCGTATCGGGAAAGAAGATGTGGCAATCGGAATCAGTTATCCGGGGTACTCAATGCGAACCATTAAAGCACTTGAGTTTGCCAATGACAGATGTGCTACGATTATTGGTATTACGGATAATGAACATTCCCCGTTAAAGATGTATTCTTCATGCAATTTGTATGCTCCGTGTGCACGTGTCGGTATTTTAGATTCCATGGTTGCTCCGTTAAGCTTGATGAATGCGTTGGTTTTGGCGGTAAGTAGGGAGGTTCCGGATGCGGTTTGCGAACATTTGCGTATTTTACAGGAAACCTGGTCAAATTACCAGATTTACCAGCCGGATGAGATTAACCCCGGAAATGTATAGCCGGAGAACGAATAAACAGATAGGAAACAAAAAATGAAAAAGATAGCTGTTATCGGCGGAGGCGCTGCAGGGATGATTGCCGCAATACGGGCATCTGAACTTGGTGCGAGAGTCACCGTATTTGAGAAAAATGAAAAACTTGGGAAAAAGATATATATTACGGGAAAAGGACGGTGCAATGTTACCAATGACTGTGATGCACAAACTTTTTTCTCTCATGTAACCGGAAATGAAAAATTTCTTTACAGTGCATATTATTCTTTTGATTCATGGGCAATTCAGAAGCTTTTGACAGATGAAGGATGCCCGTTAAAAGTGGAGCGTGGGAACAGGGTTTTTCCGGTTTCGGATCATTCCTCTGATATTATCAGGACACTTGCCAAAAGAATGGAAAGACTCGGATGCGAGATTCGATATCGGACGGAAGTAAAAAGTCTGATTACAACAGAAATAACGGCAGAGAGTACGGACGAAAAAGATGTTAAAAAATCAAAAAAGAGCGCATATCGCTATCTGGTGAAAGGTCTGGTTACGGCAGATGGAAAAAAACATTTTTATGATGCGGTCATACTTGCAACCGGCGGCCTTTCTTATCCTTCTACCGGCTCTACCGGAGACGGATACCGGTTTGCAAAGGCGTTAGAGATGAATGTCATTGAACCAAGACCTTCGCTCGTGCCTTTGGAAACCAAAGAAACATGGGCGCATGCGCTTCAGGGGCTTTCTTTAAAGAATGTTACGGCAACTCTTTTTGTTGACGGCAAAAAAGTTTTTTCTGCCATGGGGGAAATGCTTTTTACACACTTCGGTGTGAGCGGTCCGCTTATTCTAACCGCAAGTTCGGAACTGGCCAAAAGACCGGAGGCAAAAGAGATTAAGATATACATTGACTTGAAACCTGCATTGGATACCGCACAGTTTGACAAAAGGCTTTTGCGGGAGTTTGAAGAAGCGAGTAATAAGCAACTTAAAAATATTTTACCGGCGGTATATCCGGTCAGACTGGCGGAAACCATGTTGGAAATAACCGGAATTGACGGTGCCACTGCAGCCCATTCCGTGACCAAGGCGCAACGTGAGCTTTTGGTAAATACAACAAAGCAACTTGAATTAACGGTTACGGGAACGAGGGATTTCAAGGAGGCAATTATTACGAGCGGCGGGATTTCGGTAAAGGAAATCAATCCATCCACAATGGAAGCAAAAAAAGTCAAAAATCTTTATTGTGCCGGGGAAGTGCTGGATTTGGATGCGCATACGGGCGGATTTAACTTACAAATTGCATGGTCGACCGGTTTCTTGGCCGGAGACAGTGCGGCATTGAGTGAAGAAGAATAGGAGGAAAATATAATGGGAATGAATGTTGCGATTGACGGACCTGCCGGAGCGGGAAAAAGTACAATTGCCAAAGAGGTAGCAAAGGAACTGGGATATATTTATGTTGATACGGGAGCAATGTATCGTGCGATTGCGCTTTATTTGCTCCGAAACGGTGTAAATGCGGAGGAAAACGATGTAATTTCCGCAAAGTGTATGGAAGCGAACGTGACAATCGAATATGTTGATGGTAAACAGGTGGTATTTTTAAACGGTGAAGATGTAAACGGTTTAATCAGAACCGAAGAAGTCGGCAGTATGGCTTCTTCAAGTTCAACCAATCCGGATGTAAGAAAGCGTCTTTTGGGACTTCAGAGAGAACTTGCAGAAAAGAATGATGTTATCATGGACGGGCGTGATATCGGAACGAATATTTTACCGAATGCCCAGGCTAAGATTTATCTGACGGCAAGTATTGAGGTGCGTGCAAAACGAAGATTTGATGAACTGACAGCGAAGGGAATTGCGTGTGACTACGAAGAAATTAAGAAAGAGATTGCAATCCGTGATGAGAGGGATATGAATCGTGACATTGCACCGCTTCGTCAGGCAGAAGATGCTGTTTTACTTGATTCTTCCGATATGTCTATTGAGGAAGTGAAAGAAAAAATGATTCAGATAATCCGTTCCAAGATTATCAAATAGAAAGGATTGCGTCTGTTTGACGCGAAAAAGATTATGAATGTGAAGCTTGCAAAAACGGCGGGTTTTTGCTTTGGTGTAAAGCGTGCCGTTGAAACCGTATACGAACAGATTCAAACCGGTAAAAAAATATATACCTACGGACCGATTATTCACAATGAAGAAGTCGTTAAAGACTTACAGGAAAAGGGTGTTGAGGTAATTGATTCGGAAGAAAAATTGCGGGAAGTAAAAGATGGTGTTGTGATTATCCGATCCCATGGCGTGCCGAAATACATTTGCGGTATTTTGGAACAAAACGGAGTGGAATATGTGGATGCTACCTGTCCTTTTGTGAAAAGAATTCATAAAATTGTTGAAAAGGAAAGCAGGGAAGGGCGCCGGATTATTATCATCGGAAATGAAGGACACCCTGAAGTGGAAGGTATCAGGGGATGGTCCGAAACACCTGCGATTGTGGTCGAAACGCGCGAACAGGCAGAAAAAACAGCCCTTTTAGTACAAAAAAAGGTAAGTATTGTTTCACAAACGACTTTTAACTACAAGAATTTTCAAGAATTAGTTGAAATTTTCCAAAAAAATTGTTATGATGTTAATGTTGCGAATACTATTTGCAATGCGACACAGGAACGTCAGGATGAAGCGGCGATTATAGCGGCTGAAGCTGATGCGATGATTGTCGTAGGGGGAGCTCATAGTTCTAATACTCGGAAGTTGTATGAAATCTGCTTGAAAGAATGTGAGAATACCTATTTTATTCAGACACTGGCGGACTTGCATTTAGAATTACCTAAATCTGTTGAACTGGTGGGAATTACAGCCGGGGCATCCACCCCAAATAATATTATTGAGGAGGTTCAAAATTATGTCAGAATTAACTTTTGAACAAATGCTTGAGGAATCATTCAAAACAATTCATACAGGAGAGGTAGTTGAAGGAACCGTTATTGATGTTAAGCCTGATCAGATTATCCTTAACATCGATTACAAGTCTGATGGAATTTTACCGAAGTCTGAGTACACGAATGATTCAACACTTGATTTAACAACCCAGGTTAAGGTTGGAGACAAGTTGGACGTTAAAGTTTTAAAGGTAAATGACGGAGAAGGACAGGTTGCTCTTACATATAAGAGACTTGTTGCTGACAGAGGAAGTAAACGTATCGAAGAAGCGTTTAACAATCAGGAAGTGTTAACTGCAAAGGTTTCACAGCTTTTAAACGGAGGTTTGTCTGTTATTGTGGATGAGGTTCGTATCTTTATCCCTGCAAGCCTTGTTTCAGATGTTTATGAGAAGGATTTAAGCAAGTATGCTGATCAGGAAATCCAATTTGTAATTAGCGAATATAATCCTAAGAAGAGAAGATATATCGGTGATCGCAAGCAGTTAGTCGTTGCTCAGAAGCAGAAAGCACAGGAAGAGCTTCTTGCAAAGGTTAAAGAAGGCGATGTGATTGAAGGAACTGTTAAGAATGTTACCGATTTTGGTGCATTCATCGATTTGGGTGGTGTAGATGGTCTGCTTCATATTTCTGAAATGAGCTGGGGCAGAATTGAACATCCTAAGAAATTGTTCAAGTCCGGTGATGCAGTTAAGGTTATGATTAAAGAGATTAACGGTAGCAAGATTGCACTTAGCACGAAATTTGATGATGCAAATCCTTGGAAAGATGCTGCTGTTAAATATGCAATCGGTAATGTGGTAACTGGTGTTGTTGCTCGTATGACTGAGTTTGGTGCTTTTATTGAACTTGAACCCGGTGTAGATGCTCTTCTTCATGTTTCACAGATTTCTAAGGAACATGTTGAAAAACCGGCAGATGCACTTAAGATTGGTGATGAAGTAACTGCTAAGGTTGTAGACTTTAATGAAGAAAGTCAGAAAATCAGTCTTAGTGTGAAGGCTATGTTGACACAGGAAGATGATGCGGAAGTTGCAGATGTGGATGTTGAGACTGTGTCACAGGAGAATGACGCAGAATAATCGCAAGGACAGATTATTGATATGTACGACTATGAGTATTTTAAAGAGCAGGTACTTCGCCTGACCAAAATTGATTTAAATGCTTATAAAGAGAAGCAGATGAAGCGCAGAATTGATACATTGATTAGCCGCCATCATCTGGAAGGTTATCATGAATTTTTGGAATTGATTCAGCAAGATTGTGATGTAATGGAAGAGTTTGTGAATTATCTTACCATTAATGTTTCTGAATTCTACCGAAATCCGGATCAATGGGATATTTTGGATAAGGATGTGTTTCCTGTTTTGTTTGAACGGTTTGGTCAGCAGATAACAATTTGGAGTGCTGCTTGTTCAACCGGAGACGAACCATATTCATTGGTAATGGCTTTATCGAGATATTTACCATTGTCCAAAATTAAGATTATAGCTACAGATATTGATAAGCAAGTACTTATTGCGGCTAAGAATGGTATTTATCCGGCAAAGAGTCTTGAAGGTGTTCCGGCAGATTTGAAAGCGAAGTTTTTCGAACAGGAAGGTTCGTTATATCGTATTTCAGATGATGTTAAGAAATGCGTAGAATTTAGAGAACATAATTTGTTGCGTGATACATACCCACAAAATGTGAATCTTATTGTTTGTCGAAACGTTTTGATTTATTTTACGGAAGAAGCAAAAGATGAAATTTTCAAGAAGTTTTATGCTTCGCTATCTGATGGTGGTGTACTGTTTTTGGGTAGTACAGAACAAATGATAGGATATAAAGAAATTGGCTATACCAGAAGAGCTTCTTTCTTCTTTGAGCGGCCAATGTAAAATGTATTAGTTTTTTAGAAGGTGTTATCGGTTTGACCGATAACACCTTTTTTACATTAAAAAAAGTATTGACAAATAAAAAGAGAGGTGTTATAACTGTATCATAGCAAGTGATACAGTGAAAGAAAGGAGGAAATGATGATAATTTTAGATATAAAGGGAAATAAACCAATATATGAGCAAATAATTGAACAAATTAAATTTCATGTACTGAAGGGGCATTTAAAACCCGGTGATGCGATTCCTTCTGTTCGAAAAATGGCTCTTGAATTAAATGTAACGCCGGGAACAGTTGCGAAAGCATATCAAGAGTTAGAACGTCAAAACGTCATTGAGACGATTCGCGGTAAGGGCACTTTTATCGCAAATGTATTAGAACAGGGGATAGATGAAATGAGAGTTGCCGAATGTAAAAAAATGTTGCGTTCGGCGGTTGTAGAACTGAAGGTGATGGGATTGTCAATGGAAAGTGTTGTGGCAATGGTACAGGAGTTGTATAAGGAGATGAGTGTATGTTAGAGATAAAAGAAGTATATAAAAGTTATAATAAAAAAGAGGTTTTACATGGCGTTTCTTTATGCGTTAACCCCGGTGAAATTCATGGCCTGATTGGAGAGAACAGTGCCGGTAAAACAACCTTGATTAAGTGTATTACCGGAATATACAAATTGGATAAGGGTTCCGTTTTATTAGATGAAAAGATAGTTTATGATAATCCAAATGCGAAGAAAGAAATCGGGTATGTGGCAGATTATAATGAGTATATTAAGTTCTATACACCATTAAAAATGGTAAAGATGTATCAAATCTTTTATCCCGATTTTGATACTGAAAAATTTAATGCGATGAACGATATTTATAAACTTCCGTTGCAAAAAAGTATAGCATCCTTATCCAAAGGTCAAAAGATGCGTTTGGCTATTATGTTAGAGATTTCCAAAAAACCGAAATATCTGATTTTGGATGAACCGACTTCCGGACTTGACCCGGTTGCAAAAGAAAATTTTTATAAAATGCTGGTTCGTGAAGTGGAAGAGAACAATGTAGGTGTATTGATTAGCTCGCATAATTTGGATGGGTTGGAAAAAATCTGTGATTCAGTCACCATGATTCACGAAGGAGCAGTGGAGCGACAAATGGATATGGAAGGTATGAAATGTGAAATGACAAAAGTTCATGCCGTATTCGAGAATGGTGCAAAGCCGGGACTGTATGAGTTGGAAAATGTGATTCGTATCAGTAATGTCGGAAGCATTTACACTCTCCTTATTCGTCATTATGATGATGAGATGCATCTGATTTTAAAAGAAATGGGTGCGAGTTTGATTGAAACGGTTGAACTTTCTTTAGAGGAAGTGTTTGTTACTTTAGAACAATGTAGAAGGGATAGATGCTAATGAGAGATGTTATGCGAATGATTAAACATAGAAGTTCTTTTTACATGGTGATTCTTTTGGTTACCATAGGAATTACGCTTTATATGTCTTTTATTAACTTAAATATAGTAGTGAATACAGATTTAAGTGAGATTATAAAAGCAGGCATTACACAACAAAATTTGGAAGAATATCTGGAAACATCGGCAATTGAGCTTACCTATGGGATTGATGGCGGTAATTTGATTGAGGACAGCTTTTTTGGTGGATTAAGCGAATATATATGGTTATGTCTTTGGATTGCATTTATTATGGGTATTGCATTTTGGTGGTTAAACGGCCAAAAAGCAAGAGAATTTGCGGAAACGATTCCGATTAAAAGATCAGTTAAAGAACTTGGACAATTGGTACCATTGCTAATTATTTTATTGATGAACTGCGTTGTTGGAATTGGAAGTAGTGTAATTCAATTAACCTATAAAAATCAACAAATTATGGCATTGGAGGAACGTTTTCCTGCGTTGTTACAAGGAAAAATTGCCGAAAATCTGGTAACAAATGCTAATCTGATGTTTTTGCAGCAGTGCGGGACACTTGTGCTGTGGCTGGTTGGAATATTTCTGGTCTTGTATTTGTGTTCTTTGATTTTGAAAAACAGAATTGCAGGTTTGGTAATCGGTCTTGTTATAACATTAGGAATGTCTGACTATGTATGGATGCTTTGTGATTTGTTCGGAGTTACCGATTGTCAGAATGTGCCTATGTTTTTGGATACATTTGATTGCTATAATCTTCTTATAAATGGTGTGCAGCCGATTTCTCCGAGAATGGTGGTAGTAGCCCTTATTTGTTACATATTATTGTTTGGTGCGATTCTTCTGCAGAGCAGATTTACAGACTTATCCAAAGGAAAGTTTTGTTCTAATAGGATCTTTGAGTTTTTGCTTGTAGTAAATATTGGATTGGTTTCGGCGATTGTACTTTATAATTCCATTGTAATGATATGTTTTAGATTATATATTCCGAGCGGAGTTGAAATCGCTTTTGCGAGAATGATTTCCATTATATTCGCGTTGCTCGTAATAAGTGTTACATGGTATATCGTATGCAGAAATAAAACGACAGTTAAAAAAGTAGGGGTAACAACACTCCGAACGGTGAGAAATTCATGGTTTGAATGTAGAAGAAAAACATATTTTATTGTAATGGCAATTTTGGTTATCACAATTTTTTTGGTGCAGAATCAGAACTTTGTAATGTACGGTTATTTCTTTTCAGATGTTTTTATACCGGGAGATACATGGTGGGTGGAAATGTTTCACAGTATGTTTACACCCGGAAAATATATGCAGCATAATTATACGATTGCAGTCGTAATTATTTTTCTTCTGGTATATAAAGTAATTGAATTTTTACTGTTTGGAAATCGTAATTCTGTTGCATTTACGGAAACGCTTCCGGTAAAAAGACGAACGAGATTTTTAACAAATGTATTAAAGGATTCGTTGCTTGGCGTTGCCGGATTACTGACAATGTTGGTATGTAACATAATGAATCTTCTGTATTATGAAGCGCATTATCATGCCGGACTATATACACTGATTCCGGGTCTGTTTACATTATTCGGCATGGGAGTATGTTATGTGATTGGCTTAATTGGATATCTTCATTTTATTGATGTGATAGCAGCAAAAAGAGGTATGAAATTATTGTGTGTACCATGTTTCGCATTGCTGATAATGTGTACTGTAGGGATTTTTTCGGGTTATGAAAAGTTATTCTTTATGAAGGACATGCTTCTCCTGATTGACTTTCCGTACGTGTTTACAAACCTCGGTGTATCAATTGTATATCTTATTGCCGGAATTTTATTGCTGATTGCAGCGTTTTTGTTGGATGGCAAAAGAGAACTTTCTTCTGATATATTTTATTTTAAATCAGCCGCCTATGCTTTTTCATTGGCAGTAAGTGCCATTTTTGCCATAGTTGTGTTGAGTGGAATGCAGGATGGAAATAAGTTATTGCTTTGGATACTTCTCGTTCTTGGTTCGGTTGTTATTTTTGTTTATACAGCATATTGTTGTATGCCGGAGTGGAAAGAATTTCTGTCAGCAAAAATTATCGTGAAACACAAATGATTTTATCGTCAGCAAAAACAAAATTGGATAAAAAAGAAAAAAGGGAAAACAAAAAGGAAAAACGTGAAAGAAAAAGCCTCGTCTAAATGACGGGGCTTTTTGGTATATTATATTTCATTCATCAATAATGTCTGTAAAATGTGTTCAGCATACTTGTTAAAAGAAGAACGACTAGTTTTAAATTCGTCTGTCAGTTCAAAGAAAAACTCTTTATCTTTGTAGCTTCTTTTGTAAAAGGGAGTAAATAACATTTCCCATTGGGGAAGGAATGTAGAATACTTTCTGGTGTAACAATTTCCTGCCGATGCCTGCTCGCGATGATCCTTGTCCACGAAAGTGGCTACGGACTTGTGGATTGCGATATCCTCTTCCGGCAGGTAGTAGTAGTCTTTGTAGTTAGAATAGAAGTATTTCATTTCTTCTTCGTAAAGAGGCACTTTCAAAACGCCGTCTATGGCATTGGCAGTGAAATAGCATCCTGCATTTGCATTGGAAACAGGAATCGGAAGCGGTGTGATAAAGCGAAGGTTTAACACCAGTTCCTGTCGTTTCTTATTTTCATAATCATTATAGTAATTTGCCTGAACCTTCATGACACGTACAGGCAGATTAAACAAATCGGTATATGCAAGCACAGAAAGTAAGTCGAGCATACCAACAACGTCTTCGAAATTGTGAAGGAGAATAACCTTCAGCAGTTCTTCGTTGTGGGAGCAAACATAATCATGATACTGGTTGATTAACTCTGCGCCTGAGTAGATATCGTCACGCTGGATGCCGAGGAATTGTTCAATGGTTTTTTGCTTGCAATCGGTCATCTTCAAAAAGCTGCGATATGGCTTAATTCTTTTGTATAAGTCAACTCCCTGATATACTTCAAATAAAAACGGAATTTCGTAAATGTCGCATTTTTGTTGCAGATAGGGAATGTCAAACTGATTACCGTTAAAATGAATCAGGAAATTATAATTCAAACAAAACTCAAGGAAAGCCTGTAAAACGGTTAGCTCTTCTTCATAATTTTCCGCGATCCATTGAATTGTGTGCCATTCGTCGTCTTTGAAATATGCGCAACCGATCAGATAGAGATTCGAACTTTTGGCCGTAAAACCGGTCGTTTCTATATCCAGAAAAAGAATCTCATCCGGGTTCGCCAGACGCTCGATGGGATAGCTTGGTTTCTTTTCGCCTAAATCTTTCTGAATGATTTTCATAGTAAACCCCTTTAAATTTGTTTTTATAAAAGCGGATGAATGCAAGAATGATTATCCACTTTTTTATCATACCATAAAATGCGGAATTTAAGTAGTATTTTTTTAGAAAATATTTCATTGTAAAATGATGTAAAATTGTTTTTTTTACTACCTTTTGTTGTCGAAATGTGGTATATTTGAGAGGTATGAGTGTAATATCAGTAGTGATATAGCAAGAAAGGTTTAGAAAGAGGGTATAGAATGGCAAGATTTACATTTCGTGGTGGGGTACATCCTTATGACGGAAAGGATATTTCAAAGGATAAACCAATCAAGGAATATCTTCCGAAGGGAGAGGCGGTTTATCCGCTCTCACAGCATATTGGTGCACCGGCACAGGCTATTGTGAATAAGGGAGATTCTGTTTTGGTCGGACAAAAGATTGCTGAAGCGGGAGGTTTTGTTTCTTCGCCGGTTTATTCTGCTGTTTCCGGAACTGTTAAGGCGATTGAACCAAGACGGGTGGCAACCGGAGACATGGTGATGTCAATTGTGATAGAAAACGATGGTGCTTTTAATGAGGTTACATTGAATGCCCCCAAAGCTGTGGAATTGATGCTTAAGGAAGATATCCTTACGTGTATTCAGGAAGCCGGCATTGTCGGTATGGGTGGAGCCGGATTTCCGACTCATGTTAAGCTTGCGCCCAAAGAGCCGGATAAAATTGATTATGTGATTGCCAACTGTGCAGAATGTGAGCCTTATCTGACCAGTGATTATCGAAGAATGCTCGAAGAACCTGAAAAACTGGTGGAAGGTGTGAAAATTATACTGCGTCTTTTTGATAATGCGCGTGGAATTCTTGCAGTTGAGGATAATAAGCCGGACTGTATCAAAATTTTGAAAGAACTGACGGCTAAGGAAGACAAAATATCCGTTGTGCCGCTTCATACCAAGTATCCGCAGGGTTCGGAACGTCATTTGATTTATGCGACGACCGGGCGTGCAATTCATTCGGGAATGCTTCCTGCTGATGCCGGTTGCGTGGTAAATAATGTGGATACCATTGTTGCAGTTTATCATGCGGTAAAAGAGGGAAGACCTCTGTTAAACAGGATTGTAACAGTGACGGGCGATTGTATTAAGGAACCTTGTAATTTCAAGGTGCGTATTGGTACCAATTATGCGGAATTAATTGATGAAGTCGGCGGTTTTGCTAAGGAACCTGTGAAAATAATTTCCGGCGGACCGATGATGGGATTTGCTCTGTTTGATTTAAATGTTCCGACAACGAAAACTTCGTCGGCGCTTCTTTGCTTAAGTAATGATGATGTTTCGACAGCAGAGGAAACTGCGTGTATTAACTGTGGCCGCTGTGTGGAAGTCTGCCCGGGACGTGTTATTCCAAGCCGTCTTGCGGATTTTGCAAAGAACGGACGCAAAGAAGACTTCGAAAAAATGAACGGAATGGAGTGCTGTGAGTGTGGTTGTTGCAGTTATATCTGTCCGGCCAAACGTCAGCTTACACAGTCGATTAAGTCCATGCGAAGAACAATTTTAGCTGACAGAAGAAAGAAATAGGAGGAATGGTGATGAAGGAGAAATTTGAAGTTTCAACAAATCCCCATATACGCGATAAGTGGAAGACGAATCATATTATGGCACTTGTTGTGATTGCTCTTATGCCAACGACCTTGTTTGGTATATGGAATTTCGGATGGTATGCGGCTTTGTTAATTGTTGTAACGGTTGCAAGTGCTGTTCTGTCTGAATGGATTTTCTGTAAAATAATTCATAAAAAAAGTACAATTAAAGATATGAGTGCGGTGGTTACCGGTCTTTTGCTTGCACTTAATTTACCCCCGCATCTTCCGCTATGGATTGGTGCCTTGGGCGGTATGTTTGCGATTGTTGTTGTAAAAATGCTTTTTGGTGGTCTGGGACAAAATTTCATGAATCCTGCACTTGGAGCAAGATGTTTTCTTTTGATTTCTTTTGCAAGATATATGACCGATTTTAACTGTGATGCTTATACGCAGGCAACACCGTTAACTGCATTGAAATCCGGAGAGGCAGTAAATGTGCTCGATATGTTGATTGGAACCACAGGCGGAACCATTGGTGAAACATCAATGATTGCAATATTACTTGGGGCCTGCTTTTTGATTATCATGGGAGTTATTGATTTGAGAATTCCCGGCATGTATATTTTATCATTCGGTATTTTTGTACTGTTGTTTGGTGGTCGCGGCTTGGACTTTTCATATTTAAGTGCGCACCTTGCCGGTGGTGGTCTGATGCTTGGCGCGTTCTTCATGGCAACTGACTATGTTACAAGACCAATTACCAAAAAAGGACAGTATCTGTATGGTATTTTACTGGGGGTTTTGACGGGTGTGTTCCGTATTTTCGGTCCCGGAGCAGAAGGTGTTTCCTATGCGATTATTATCGGTAACCTTTTAGTACCTTTGATTGAAAAAGCAACTCTTCCGAAGGCATTTGGGAAAGGAGGAGAAAAGGCATGAATGAAAAAGGCTGGTTGAAAGGACTTATCAAAGATACGTTGATTCTTTTTGTAATTACCCTGGTTGCAGGAGGATTACTCGGGTTTGTAAATGAACTTACCAAAGAACCGATTGCGCAGCAGGAAGCAAATGCCAAGGCTGTAGCCTGCGGTGAAGTCTTTTATGAAAATGGAGCAGACGGTGTGCTTGCAGAAGTAGTTTCTCTGACATTTGAGCCGCTTGAGGAGACTGTGCTTTCTTCCTTGAAAGAGAGCTTGCAGGGAACTTACGGTGGAAATATTTATCTGACAGAAGCTTATGAAGCGTTGCAGACGGACGGAACTTTGTATGGATATGTAATCGGAGTTACAACCAAAGAGGGATATGGTGGTGAAATAAGTCTTTATATGGGTGTGACGGTTGAGGGTACGCTTAAAGGAGTATCTATTTTATCGATTGCTGAAACGCCCGGTCTGGGCATGAATGCAGAGGCTGTTTTGATTCCCCAGTTCAGAGATGTAACTGCGGATGCTTTTACTGTGGTTAAATCCGGAGCCGTAAGTGATTCGGAGATTGATGCAATTACCAGTGCAACCATTACCTCAGATGCTATTACCGGAGCGGTAAATGCAGGACTGGAAGTCTTTCGTGAACTTACGAAAGGAGGAGAAGCATAATGAAAAAATGTTTGGAACGTTTATATAATGGAACCATTAAAGAAAATCCAACTTTTGTATTGATGCTTGGCATGTGTCCTACACTTGCCGTGACTACATCGGCGATTAATGGTCTGGGGATGGGATTATCCACTATGGTGGTGCTTGCGCTCAGTAACCTGATTATTTCCATGTTACGTAAGGTTATTCCGGATAAGGTTCGTATTCCGGCGTATATCGTGATTATTGCGACTTTTGTAACCCTTGTGGAATTGCTGTTGCATGCGTATGTCCCTTCTTTGTATGCTTCATTGGGGATTTATATCAGTTTGATTGTAGTAAACTGTATTATTCTTGGTCGTGCGGAGGCTTATGCGTCTAAGAATCCAATGCTTCCTTCGTTTTTTGATGGTGTCGGAATGGGACTTGGATTTACAGGGGCCCTGACAATCATCGGTTTGATTCGTGAGTTTATCGGAGCCGGAACTTTCTTTGGTATTTCCGGTGCGGATATTTACAATACTCCGTTAAATGAATTATTGGTTCAGCTTGTAAACAGTGTATTTCAGCCGGAAAGTACCTCTGCTTTTGTACAGGGTATGAACGGTTTTCTGGCAGGGGAGCTTGGCAGTCTTTCGCCGATCGGAATTGTTGTTATGGCGCCCGGAGCCTTCTTCATTCTGGCAATCCTTACCGCGATTCAGAATGTTGCAAAAGAAAAAGGGGCTAAAGCAGGAAAAGATGTCAGCAAAATCCAGTCCGGATGCAGTAGTGATTGTATGGACTGCAGTGATTCCGGTTGTGCAAAAAGGCTGATTCCTATTGAAGAAAGTAATGTTGAGACAGAAGCAGAAAAAGGAAAGGAGGAGAACTAAATGGGTGAGTATATTGGTCAGTTATTGGTAGTGGCAATCGGTTCTTCTTTGGTTTCCAATGTTGTTTTGAGTCAGTTTTTGGGGCTTTGTCCTTTTCTTGGTGTTTCTAAGAAGGTCAAAACCGCAGCGGGAATGGGTGGAGCCGTAATCTTTGTTATCACGCTTGCTTCATTGGTGTCCGGATTGATTTATCAGTTTATTCTGGAACCCCTTGAAATAACGTATTTAAAGACAATTGTTTTTATTTTGATCATTGCAGCATTAGTGCAGTTTGTAGAACTTTTCTTAAAAAAATATATGAAGCCGCTTTATCAGGCATTAGGTGTATTCCTTCCTTTGATTACAACAAACTGCGCGGTGCTTGGTGTAGCAATCAATAATGTGAATCTGGAATATGATTTACTTACCGGTGTTGTCAATGGTTTTGCAACTTCGGCAGGCTTTGCGATTGCGATCATCATTCTTGCCGGTATCCGTGAAAAAATGGAGTTTAATGACATTCCGAAACCTTTCAGAGGTATGCCGATTGTACTTGTAACTGCCGGTTTGATGGCAATCGCGTTCTGCGGTTTTGCCGGATTGATTTAAGGAGGTGCTAAGATGGATATCAAAGGTATTGTTTTAGCAATTCTCGTGATTGCTGCGGTTGGTCTGTTTATTGGTATTTTCCTGGGTGTGGCATCCATTGTTTTTAAAGTATTTGTGGATCCGCGCGAAGAGAAGATACTTGAAAATCTGCCCGGAAATAACTGTGGCGGATGTGGTTATCCCGGATGTAGCGGCCTTGCTGCAGCCATTGTGAAGGGAGAGGCAGCCGTAAATGCATGTCCTGTCGGAGGTGATGCAGTAGGAAAAGCAATTGCTGATATTATGGGTGTGGAAGCAGAAAACAGCGTGAAAAAAGTTGCATTTGTAAAATGTCAGGGGAATTGTGATAAGGTCAAAGAAGATTATCATTATACCGGAGTTCAGGATTGTCAGATGATTACATTCTTGCCGAATCAGGGCCCTAAAAGTTGTAATCATGGATGTCATGGTTACGGCAGTTGTGTAAAAGCCTGTCCGTTTGATGCAATTGAAATTGCGGATGGTGTTGCGGTTGTAAACAAAGAGAAATGTAAAGCATGCGGAAAATGTGTGGCAGCGTGCCCGAGAAACCTGATTGAACTGATACCCTATGATGCAAAATATGTGGTTGCATGTTCTTCCAAAGACAAGGGACCTGTTACTTCAAAAGCTTGCAGTAGCGGTTGTATCGGATGCGGATTGTGTAAAAAGAATTGTGAGAAAAATGCAATTGAGGTAACGGATTTTCATGCGGCCATTCAGTATGATTTGTGTATCGGATGCGGTGTTTGTGCAGAAAAATGTCCGAAGGGTTCCATTGTCGGTCATTGATGGTTATTTGTCGCCGAAAAATCTGTAAAGCGGTTAATCAAGTGTTGATGTAATTTCGCCGTTTTCCTCGATAAATATGGCATCTGTATTTTCAAAGGACTTGACAAATTCAAGTCCTTTTTCTTTTCCCAAAAGAAGACAGGTGGTACTGAGAGCATCTCCTGTTGCTGCATCGTCAGAAACAATGGTAACACTGACAAGACCATTGTTGATTGGCATCCCGCTTACCGGATCAAGAATATGATGATAAGTAATATTCTGATATTCAAAAGAACGTTCATAGGTTCCGGAGGTGGTGACGCAACGATTGGTGACAGCGATGGTATCAATGGTATCTCCGGTTGTAAAAGGATTTCGTATTCCGATATTATAAGCCGTATTATCAGGTTTGTTACCAATGGTTAATACATTACCACCGAGATTGATGATGGCAGAAGTAACGCCTTGGGAGCGAAGATAATCGCGGATGCGGTCTCCGATATAGCCTTTGGCTATAAAACCCAAATCCAAGGAAGAAGATGGGTCTGTAAGACGGACTTTTCCGTCTTGAAAAATGAGGTTTTTGTAGTTTACATGAGAAAGTGTTTCCTGAATCAGAGCGTTTTCGGGAGGACGCTTGTCGGATTCTGTACCGGTGAAATTCCATAAGTCCATCAGCGGAGCAACGGTATAATCGATTTTTCCGTCTGTTTGTTCACAATAATAGTGCGCCTGCTGTAAAAGAGCGTAGGTTTCTTCCTCTACACAGACCCAATTGCCGCCGGCATGATTGATTTTCCAAATATCACTTCCTTCAACGGTGCGGCTCAGCAGACTTTCATAGTACTGACACAGCGCAAAACATTCATCCTGTAATGAACTGTCCTGTTGTGTATAAAATGTGAATGTAATTACGGTATTGAAATAAAAACCCTGAAAGGTAAGAGGTTTTTTGTTTTGACATGCAAAAAAGATACATGTAAGACATGCAGTGAAAATGAGTACGATTGAAAATATTTTTGGGATCACATTTTTTTTCATAAGCTTACTATACCCAATGGCGGTTTATTTTACAATGTATTTTTTTAATATGTATGAGAGGAGGCAAAATTAAACATTTAATTTTCTTGGATTCTGTGGTAAAGTAAATTTGTAGGAGATGAAGGATATGAAACTGGAAGAAAATTTTGAAGAATATGGTCAAACCCCAAAAGGAAATAAAATGATGATTACCGCCGTGATATCGGTGGTTTTAAGTCTTGCAGTAGTGATTGGACTTGTTATTTTTTTGAATCGTGAAACATTATTCCCGCAGCCTGTTCCGGTGCAAAGCTCGCAGGTAGCTGAGCATGAACCGGATTTGAGTGATTTAATCAGTGGAAATACCCTTGTTTCGGGTGATTTGGATATTTGGGAAGAATATATGAAAGAGGATGATGAGGAAGAATCCGGACCGGTCTGGTATGAGGAAAAGCCATCAGAGGATGATCCTAGTGAAGGCGGCACCAAAACACTGATAGAACGGGCCTCCGGAGGTAGTGAGTGGGTTGAAGTCAGTAAATATCTTCCGCAGAATGAATATGATAAATCAGGTTTTGCCATGATTGATAACCGGATGGCATATTATGAGGATGGGATGAAGCTTTCCTATACGGGTGTTGATATTTCCAAATATCAGGGATATGTGGACTTCAATGCGGTCAAAAGAGATGGCATTGACTTTGTTATGTTACGTCTCGGACAGAGAGGCTATTCAACCGGTCAGCTTGTGTTGGATGATTATTTTTCGGATAATATCAAAAGAGCTTCTGATGCAGGACTTGAGATTGGAGTGACCTTCTTTTCACAGGCAGTTACTTTGGAAGAAGCTGAAGAAGAGGCAGATTTTGTTTTACAATATCTTGAAGGCCAGACGATAAGATATCCTGTTGTTTTCGAGATGCAGCATATTGAGAATGACAGTGCGAGAATTGATATACTGACCAAAGAAGAAAAGACGCAGATTGCCAAGGCGTTTTTGAGCAAAATAGAAGCTGCAGGTTATGTGGGTATGATTCATGCAGACAAAGAGTGGCTTTTTGATGATATCAATTATTCAGCAGTATCCAATTATGGAATCTGGTTGAAACAAATGAAAGACCTTCCGGATTATCCATATCGGTTTCAAATGTGGAAATATACCAATGTCGGAGCGGTAGAGGGAATAGAAGGCAGTGTTAGTTTAAGTATTAGTTTTATTGATTACACTGTTAAGTGAGTAATACGCGGATTGATTTCTATCGTTGTATAGAGTTCGGCATATTCTTTTGCTGTAAAAGCTTCAATATAGTTGGGAGTAAAATGACGCGGAAATTTTTTTTGCATCAGAACATCGATTGCTTTGTTATAAGCAATTGCAGCAAGCTCCGGTGAATGAAAAGAGCCGACCTTAACCATACCATTGATATGGATATATGCTTCGTATACGGTATTTGTTTCGGTTTTTTTCTCTCGAACGCCGCGGTATTTGTTTAAAATAATAATATTGGAATAGCGGAAATCATTTTCATTACCGTTTGCAAATACATAATCCCGGCCCGGAACAGCGTAGCTCATAATTTCATAACGATTCATGATGTTGACCTGCATTCCGTAGTCACTGACAAAAAGGTGATTTCCGCGCGCCATTATTTTATGCGACGCATAATAAAATAAATCATCTTTGTCAAAAATCAGGATGCGGTCTCGATTCAGATAGTATTGAAAATAGTTGTGGCGCAGATAGATTGGTGTTTTGAAATAGAGTCTGTTATCGCGGAAATTGAGCAGCACAATCCATTTTTCAAATGAAATTGGGAATGTGTCGTCATAATCGTTACAGGTGTATTCGGTTCCGTCTAAAAGATTGCGGGAAAAATCATAGCAGGCGGCAGCTTCTTCTTGGGTTTCAAAGCTACCAAGACTAATATGTTTTCCGCGAAAAGTAATGGATACACGATAATAGATAGAATTGTCTTTTTTGGTTGCGGCGAAAACGCCTTTGTTTTCTCTACTCATACGTGCATTATAACATTTATTTGAGAATTCGGCAAGCTGCATGTATGGAAATGAAAAATACGTCTAAGTTTGTGCAGGACGCACCCTTTTTGCATTTGCATAAGGCTTACAAATATGATATAATATAGCACATAATTTTATAAGAAAAACTGACAAGAGTCATTGGAGGATTATATGGAAATCAGATATAGAAGTACAAGAGGAAACGGACAGACAGTAAGCGCTTCTGAAGCAATTATCAAAGGCTTGGCAGAGGATGGTGGTTTGTTTGTACCTGAAAGATTTGCCAAACTGGACAAAAGTCTGGAAGAACTTGCAAGTATGGAATACAGAGAAATTGCTTATGAGGTAATGAAACTTTTTCTTACTGATTTTACAGAGGAAGAATTAAAGCAGTGTATTGCCAATGCGTATGATGAGAAATTTGACAGCGAGGCAATAGCACCTCTTACTGAAGTAGATAATACCTATTATCTGGAATTGTTCCATGGTGCAACAATTGCATTTAAAGATATGGCTTTGTCTATTTTACCGCATCTGATGTCAGTAGCGGCAAAGAAAAATGGTGTAGATAAAGAAATTGTAATTCTGACGGCAACATCCGGTGATACAGGTAAAGCAGCGCTGGCAGGATTTGCAGGTGTAGAAGGAACAAGAATTATTGTATTTTATCCGAAAAACGGTGTTTCTGTTATTCAGGAAAAGCAGATGGTTACTCAGAAGGGAAATAACGTTAAAGTTGTTGGTATTACCGGCAATTTCGATGATGCTCAGACCGGCGTGAAAAATATTTTCTCAGATAAGGAGCTTGCTGCCCGGCTTGCAGAGAAAGGTTTCCAGTTTTCATCAGCAAACTCTATCAATATCGGCCGTTTGGTGCCGCAGATTGTTTACTACGTACATGCCTATGCGACACTTTTAAGAGAAGAACGTATCAAAGCCGGAGATGAGATTAATGTTACCGTTCCGACAGGTAATTTCGGAAACATTCTTGCAGGTTATTTTGCTAAAAAAATCGGTATTCCCATTCGCAAGCTGATTTGTGCTTCGAATGAAAATAAGGTTTTGTTTGATTTCTTTGAAACCGGTTGTTATGACAGAAACAGAGAGTTCATTTTGACATCTTCACCGTCTATGGATATTTTGATTTCCAGTAATTTAGAACGTTTGATTTATTTTATCGCGAATGAGGATGCAGCACTTAACAAAGAAATGATGACATCACTTGCTTCTAACGGTAAGTATGAGATTACCGATGATATGAAGGCAAATCTGAAAGATTTCGTTGGTGGATATGCGAAAGAGTCTGAGGTTGCTGATACGATTGCGGATGTATATCGTCAGACAGGATATGTAATGGATACCCATACTGCTGTTGCAGCTACTGTTTACAGAAATTATAGAGATGAATCAAAGGATGAGACGCCTACGGTAATTGTTTCAACTGCAAGTTGCTTTAAATTTACACGTAGTGTTATGGAAGCATTGGTTGGGAATATTGATGACAAAGGTGATTTTGAGTTGATTGATCAGTTGTCTTCTATTGCAAATGTGGTTGTACCTCCTGCAATTGAAGAAATCCGTACAGCAGAAGTGTTACATGATACAGTGTGTGACAAAGAAGAAATGGTAAACGAAGTTTTAGCTTTTTTAAACTAATGAATGGTGAGGAACCCTATGGAGAAAACAAAGCATATTCTGATTGTAGATGATGTTACTACCAATTTAAAATGTGCGGCTGAAGTGTTACAGGATTATTATAAGCTTTCCATGGCCAAATCAGGTGCACAAGCGATTAATTTTCTTCAGAAAGCAAAGCCTGATTTGATTTTGCTTGATATTCGTATGCCGGAAATGGATGGCTATCAGACGCTTGAGATTATTAAGTCCAATCCGGAAACTGCGAATATTCCTGTTGTTTTTCTGACAGTCGATGATCAACGGGAGAGTGAGATTAAAGGATTGAAGATGGGGGCAATGGATTTCATTTTGAAACCTTTTGAACCCGGTGTTATGTTGAGTCGTATTGATAAAATTTTACAAATTGAAGACTTACGAAAGAATCTTTCTATCAGCTCCAGAAAGGATGTCCTTACCGGACTTTGGAACAGAAAGCATATCGAGGATGAAATTGAACGCTATCTGGCAACAGGAGAAGAAAAGGGTGTATTTTTTATTTTCGATGTTGATAATTTCAAAGCTGTAAATGATACGTATGGACATATTATGGGAGATGCGGCATTGGTTCGTTTTGCAGAGATTTTGCAAAGCAGCGTTGGGCCAAGAGATATAGCTGCCCGCATTGGGGGCGATGAATTTGTTGCATTTCTCAAAGGAGATTATTCTCAGGAAGAGATTCGCGATTATTGCGCAATGCTGATTGAACGTGTAGAGAATGATGTCATTGAGAGTGTGAGCCAGAATGTTTTACTTACTGTATCCATCGGTGTGGCTACGGCACCTGAAGATGGTGCAGACTATATGAGTCTTTGCTCGAAGGCAGACAAAGCACTTTATCATGTGAAGCAAAATGGTAAAAATAATTATCATTTTTTCAGAGTGCAGAAAGAAGAAGCGAATGTTGAAAAGAGAAGTGTTGAAAACCATGCAGTTGATATGGAAAAGCTTCAGCAGGTTGTCAGCGAGAGAAACCGTGTAGAAGGAGCCTATCGCGTAGAGTATGATGGATTTAAACATATTTATCAGTTTGTTTCCAGAAGTATGGGGCGGACGGGACAAGATGTTCAAATGGTGCTTTTTACATTAAACTATATTAAAAATCGAGGTATATCTCCGGAAATTTTGAATGGAGCAATGAAAGAACTTGAGCGTGCTATTGTTGTATCATTAAGACAGGGAGATGTGACAACCCAATATAGCAGTTTTCAGTATGTGGTTCTACTGATGAATGCCAGTCCTGAGAACGGAGAGAGGATTGCACAACGTATTTGTAATACATGGCAGGAGCTGAATGAGTTTGAGGGAATTCAGATTGATTATTCAGTGAAAGATATAAGTGCAAAATAGATTGATATAAAAATAAAAACACATCGCATAACCGGTAAATGGAATGCGATGTGTATTTTTTTATCTGAGAGATAAATCCAAATAGTCTCTGTCAGGGCATATTGGTTTGTAAGCCGGACGAATGATTTTACCATTGTTGGCAAGTTCTTCCAGACGGTGTGCGCTCCAACCAACGATACGTGCTATGGCAAACATCGGTGTATAGAGCTCGTTGGGAAGACCGAGCATATTGTAAACAAAACCGGAATAGAAATCTACGTTAATGCTTACGCCTTTGTACATCTTACGCTCTGATGCGATAATCTCAGGCGCGAGACGTTCTACAAGAGAGTAAAGTTCGAATTCTGCATCCAGTTTCTTCTCGGCGGAAAGCTCCTGAACATATTGTTTAAAGAGTGTTGCACGAGGATCGGACTTGGAATAAATTGCATGACCGACACCATAAATCAGACCGGCATGATCGAAAGCTTCTTTGTGAAGAAGTTTCTTAAGATAAGCAGATACTTCTTCTTCATCTTTCCAATCTTTAACAACTTTTTTCATGTCGTCAAACATCTGAACAACTTTAATATTTGCACCACCGTGACGGGGGCCTTTCAGGGATCCGATTGCCGCAGCAATTGCAGAATAGGTATCCGTCAATGTAGAAGAAACAACATGAGTTGTAAAGGTTGAGTTATTACCACCGCCATGCTCCATGTGGAGAACAAGTGCAATGTCAAGAAGTTGTGCTTCCAAAGGTGTATACTGACTATCAGGACGTAACATATGTAAAATGTTTTCTGCCGTAGACAGTTCGGGCTTCGGACTGTGAATGAATAAGCTGTTACCGTCGTGATAATGATTGTATGCCTGATAGCCGTAAATGGCAAGAGACGGGAATAAGCTAATTAATTGTAAGGATTGACGAAGTACGTTCGGAAGTGTAGTGTCGTCTGCACGATCATCGTACGAATAAAGTGTTAATACACTTCTCGCAAGTGTGTTCATCATATCTCTACTGGGTGCTTTCATAATGATATCACGCACAAAGCTTGTAGGAAGTGTGCGGTACCCTGCCAACATTTTTTTGAAATCTTCGAGTTCCTTGTTGTTCGGAAGTTTATCGAAGAGAAGGAGATAAGTAATTTCTTCGTATCCAAAACGGTCTACGCCGGCAAAACCGTTTACCAAATCCTTCACATTGTATCCGCGATAAAATAGCTCGCCATGTGTCGGAATCTGTTCCCCATTTACGAGTTTATTGGCTCTTACATCAGAAATGTGAGTAAGCCCGGCAAGAACGCCCTTACCGTTTAGGTCACGCAGACCTCGTTTGACTTCATATTTTGTAAAAAGCTCAGTGTCAATAACACCGGCTTCTCCACACATATTCGCTAAACGAATAATATCGGGTGTGATTTCGCAGTATTTGTTATATTCCATGTTTCGCCACCTTTCTATTAATGTCTAGTTTTTGATAAAACTTAACCAAAAATATATTATCATGACTAAAAGTACAATGACAAGTAAAAAATGTAATGAATGATAAAATTAATAGAATCAACATAATTTGTACATAGAATAGTAATATTTTTTGGGATATTATTCTTGACATACTGCTCTGAGAGTGGTATGGTTAAAAGGAATTAAATACTAACATGATATAAAGTGGACTGCGAAGTCCACTTTTCATTTTGTATTAAGGAAAAGGAAGGAGAAATCAAATGGCAAAAAGAGATGTCTATGAGCAGAAATGCGAGGCACTTTTACTTCCGATTGCAGAAGCGAATCATGTTGAAATCTATGATATCGAATTTGTGAAGGAAGGAAGCGACTTTTATCTGAGAGCCTACATTGATAAGCCGGACGGTGTGAATATTAATGACTGTGAAGCGGTCAGCCGGGCATTGTCGGATGCGTTGGATGTGGAGGATTTTATTGAAGAAGCTTATATTTTAGAGGTAAGCAGTCCGGGGCTTGGAAGAGTGCTGAAGAAAGATAAGCATCTTGAGAAGAGCATCGGGGAAGATGTTGAGTTAAAGACATACAAGCCGATTGATAAATGCAAAGAATTTGAAGGGACGCTGAAAGCATTTGATAAGGATACCGTTACACTTGAAAACGAAGCCGGTGAAATGGTATTTAACAGAGCTGATGTGGCAGTAATCCGGTTGGCATTTGATTTTTAGAAGCATAGAGACACCAAAAGAAACGTATTGATAGGAGGAAAAGACAAAAAATGAACAAAGAATTAATGGAAGCATTGAATATTCTTGAGAAGGAGAAAGAAATCAGTAAAGAAACACTTTTTGAGGCAATTGAGAATTCCTTGATGCTTGCATGTAAAAATCACTTTGGTAAGGCAGATAATGTGAAAGTAGAAATTAACCGTGAAACGGGTGATTTTGAAGTATATGCAGAGAAAACCGTTGTAGAGACTGAAGATGAGATCGAAGACGATATGCTTGAAATCGCACTTGAAGATGCGAAGAAGATTGCTAAGAAAGCGCAAGTTGGCGATGTTGTACATGTAGAGATTAAGTCCAAAGAGTTTGGTCGTATTGCAACACAGAATGCAAAGAACGTTATTCTTCAGAAAATACGCGAGGAAGAAAGAAGTGTTGTTTACAATCAGTTCCATGCAAAAGAAAAAGATATCGTAACAGGTGTTGTTCAGAGATACCTTGGACGTAACATTTCCATTAACCTCGGTAAGGCAGATGCAATTTTGAATGAATCCGAACAGGTGAAGGGTGAACATTTCCGCCCGACAGACAGAATTAAGGTATATATCCTTGAGGTAAAATCTACTTCCAAGGGGCCGAGAATTCTGGTAAGTCGTACACATCCTGATTTTGTTAAGAGATTGTTTGAAGCAGAGGTTACTGAAATTAAAGACGGTACTGTAGAAATTAAGAGCATTGCAAGAGAGCCGGGTAGCAGAACTAAGATGGCAGTTTACTCTAATAACCCTAATGTAGATCCCGTTGGTGCATGTGTTGGTTTGAATGGTGCAAGAGTAAATGCAATTGTTGATGAACTTGGCGGCGAAAAGATTGATATTATCAACTGGGATGAGAACCCCGGTAATCTTATTCAGAATGCACTTTCACCTGCACAGATTGTTGCAGTATTTGCGGATCCTGATGAGAAGACAGCGAAGGTTGTTGTTCCCGATTATCAGTTATCACTTGCAATCGGTAAGGAAGGTCAGAATGCACGCCTTGCAGCGAAACTGACAGGGTATAAGATTGATATTAAGAGTGAAACTCAGGCAAAAGATGCATATGGTTTCCGTTATGAAGATTATGATTATGACGAAGACGGATATGCAGAATATGAAGAAGAGTATTCAGAAGAATATGTTGAAGAATTTGCGGAAGAAACAGATGTTGAAGAGAACTCCGTAGACGAAGCATAAAGAAAAGAAGGTGGTCTTGATGAACAAAAAAATTCCGATGCGACAATGTGTAGGTTGTATGGAAATGAAACAAAAGAATACAATGATGCGTGTCTTGAAAACACCGGAGGATGAAATTGTTCTCGATGTGACCGGAAAGAAAAACGGAAGAGGCGCGTATCTGTGTAAATGTAAGGAATGTCTGCAGAAGGCAAGAAAAAACAGAGGATTGGAGCGCTCTTTCAAAATGAGTCTTTCATCGGAAATTTATGATGGATTAGAAAGGGAGTTTGCAGAGATTGAGTAGAGATAAGATTTTATCATTGCTTGGCCTTGCGACGAGGTCACGTAAAACGGTAAGCGGCGAATTCATGGTTGAAAAAACCGTCAAATCAGGTGGCGCGTCACTTTTGATTGTGGCAGCGGATGCATCAGACGGTTCTAAGAAGAATTACAGCGATATGTGCAAATTTTATCATGTTCCGCTTGTGTATTATGCTACCAAAGATGATTTGGGGCATTGCATCGGTAAGGACATACGCGCTGCCGTAGCAGTGACAGATGAAGGTTTTGCAAATCGTATCATGGAACTTATGAAAGATTCAACAGCAAATACGGAGGTAAATAAATGAATATAAGCGAACTTGCGAAAGAATTAAATACATCAAGTAAAGAAGTAATAGCAGTTCTGCAGGCAAATGGTTATGCATATAAAAGCCCGCAGAAAATTCTTGACGAACAGGCAGAGAGTGTTGTCAGAAAGAATATTTCGAGTGCAGCTGCACCAAAAACAGAGGTGGCTGAACCTTCGAAAGAAAGTGTTAAGACAGAGGTGAAAAAGGAAGCTTTAGAGTCCGAGAAAAAAGCAGATGCGTCTGCAGAAACTGCAAAAGCGGCAACAGATGTACTGCCCAAAAAGAAAAAGATTATCTTTGTTGCAGGGAATCAGCAGCGTCCGAGTGCGCAGAACAGTGGTAATGCTAATCGTAACCAACAGCAGAGACCGGCACAGCAACCGCAGAAGAGCAATCAGCAGAAGGGATTCAATCCTCGTCCCGGAGCACAGTTGATTCGACCGACAACTCCTCCGTCACCGACTCCTACAACCTCTTTTGTTCCCGGTAAAGGAGTACAGAATAATAAGCCTAAAACTGAAAAACAGCCTGTTGCGGCAGAAAATACACAGTCCGCTAAAACGGTTGCAACACCGGAGGTAAAGCCTGTTGTAAATAATGCAACAAATGCAACTCCTGAACGTAATAACCAGGAAAGAAACCAGAATGGTTTTAATCGTGGTGGCGACAGAAATGACAGAAATGATCGTAATCAGGGTGGTTTCAACCGTGGTGGCGACAGAAATGACAGAAATGATCGTAACCAGGGTGGTTTCAACCGTGGTGGCGACAGAAATGACAGAAATGATCGTAACCAGGGTGGTTTCAATCGTGGTGGCGACAGAAATGACAGAAATGACCGTGGTCAGGGCAGTTTCAACCGTGGTGACAGAAATGACCGTGGTCAGGGTGGCTTCAACCGTAATCAGGGTGGATTTAATAAGGATGCCGATGAAAGACCGGCAAGAGATAACCGTTTTAATAACAAGAAATCCTCTAACAGAATGTTTGGCGGAGATACTCCTGTGGTTGAACCGGAGAAGCACAGAGACGAAGAAAAACGTCGTATCAGTCAGGAAAAAGATAAAAAGAATAATAAGCGTGATTCCATCTATGAGGATGGTGACCGCAAGAACAAGGGTAAGGTAAAACCCGGTGCTTTTATCAAGCCTGAGAAGAAGGTTCAGGAAACGGTAGAAGACGATATTAAGGTAATTACCATTCCCGAAGAACTTACGATGAAAGATCTTGCGGATAAGATGAAATTACAGCCTTCCGCCTTGATTAAGAAGCTGTTTTTGAAGGGTGAAATCTATACGGTTAACTCTGAAATTTCATTTGAAAAGGCAGAGGAAATTGCAATTGAATACGATATCATTTGTGAGCGTGAAGTGAAAGTTGACGTTATCGAAGAATTGCTGAAAGAGGAAGAGGAAGCAGAAGAGAATTTGACCGAACGTCCGCCTGTAATCTGTGTTATGGGTCATGTTGACCATGGTAAAACATCTCTCCTGGATGCAATTCGTAAGACACACGTAATCGATGGTGAGGCCGGCGGTATTACACAGCATATCGGTGCTTATATGGTACAGGTAGAAATGAAGAATGATGGCGTTTCTCAGAATCCTAAGGTCTATAAAAAGATTACTTTCCTTGATACACCGGGACATGAAGCTTTTACTGCAATGCGTATGCGTGGAGCAAATGCGACTGATATCGCAATTCTCGTTGTTGCGGCAGATGATGGTGTAATGCCTCAGACAAAAGAGGCGATTAACCATGCCAAAGCTGCAGGTGTTCCTATTATCATTGCGGTGAATAAATGTGACCGTATCGGTTATGACTTTGATGATAAAACAAAGAAAATGTCTGATTATCCGAGCATTGCAAGTCTTATGAACGAACTTGCAGTAGAACATGAGCTTACTTGTGAAGAGTGGAGTGGTGATACTATTTTTGTTCCGATTTCTGCAAAAAAAGGTCAGGGTATTGAGAACCTTCTTGAAATGGTATGTCTTACTTCAGAAATGCTCGAACTGAAGGCAAATGCAAAGAGAAATGCAAGAGGTCTTGTGATTGAGGCTAAACTTGATAAGGGACGTGGTCCTGTTGCGACGGTTCTTGTACAGAAGGGTACGCTTCATGTCGGAGATTACATTTCCGCAGGTGCATCACATGGTAAAGTACGTGCAATGATTACCAACGACGGTACTCGTGTAAAAGAAGCGACACCTTCTACACCGGTTGAGATTCTTGGTTTAAATGATGTTCCGAATGCCGGTGAAATTTTCATTGCGCATGAAAGTGATAAAGATGCGAAGTTCTATGCGGATACTTTTGTACAGCAGAATAAGATTAAGAAACTGGAAGATACTAAGACGAAGATGAGTCTTGATGATTTGTTCTCACAGATTCAGGCCGGTAATTTGAAAGAGTTGAACCTGATTGTCAAAGCAGATGTTCAGGGTAGTGTAGAGGCCGTAAAACAGAGTCTTGTTAAACTTTCCAATGAAGAAGTTGCTGTAAAAGTTATTCATGGCGGTGTTGGTGCCATTAATGAATCTGATGTTATTCTTGCAAGTGCTGCAAAGGCAATTATCATCGGTTTCAATGTACGTCTTGATAATATGGCGAAAGATACCGTGGAAAAAGAAGGGGTTGACGTTCGTCTCTATAGTGTCATCTACCAGGCAATAGAAGATGTGGAAGCTGCTATGAAGGGTATGCTTGATCCTGTATTTGAGGAGAAGGTAATCGGTCATGCAGAAGTACGCCAGATTTTCAAAGCGTCTGCAATCGGTAATATTGCAGGTTCCTTCATTCTGGATGGTATGTTCCAGAGAAACTGTCTGGTGCGTATCAAACGTGAGGGTGAGCAGATTTATGAAGGAAAGCTTGCGTCCCTGAAACGTTTCAAGGATGATGTAAAAGAAGTAAAAGCCGGTTTTGAATGTGGTCTTGTATTTGAAAACTTTGACCAAATGAAAGAACTTGATATTGTTGAGGCATATGTAATGGAAGAGGTGCCCAGATAATGAGAAAAAACAGTATTAAAAATACACGTATTAATGGGGAGGTGCAACGAGTTCTTGCGGAGATTATCCGCAGTGAACTCAAAGATCCCCGTATTAATCCGATGACTACGGTTATGGAAGTAGAAGTTGCTCCGGACTTGAAGTCTGCCAAAGCATATATCAGCGTTTTGGGAGATGCACAGTCTCAGGAGGATACTCTGGCAGGGCTGAACAGTGCAGTTGGGTTTATCCGTAATCAGCTTGCCAAAAAGATTAACCTTCGTAACACACCTGAAATTCGTTTTATTATGGATCAGAGTGTGGAATATGGTATCAGTATGTCAAAGCTGATTGATGAAGTTAATGCCGAGATGCATCAAAGAGAAGCTGCTGAAAATGCAGAAAGTGATAAATGAGGTTTCAGATATGATTGATATTGTGGCAGAATGTCAAAATTTCGCATCGATAGGAATTTCAGGTCATATTAAGCCGGATGGTGATTGTATAGGGGCGACGTTAGCGTTGTCCCTATACTTGAAAAAGCGTTTACCGGATACGGAGATAACGGTTTTTTCGGATCCGCTTTCTCCGGCATTTGATTGTGTGCCCGGGGTGGAAACGTTTTGTACATCGTTTGATTTACCGAACCCGGAAATTTTTATTGTTGTTGATACCGTAGATGATCGGATCGGCAATGCGGAGAGATATTTCAAAAATGCAAAGAAAACCATTAATATTGACCACCATGTAAGCAATGAGGGTGGTTGCGGTATGGTTAATTATGTCGTGCCATCAGCAAGCTCCGCCAGTGAACTGGTATATGACCTGATTGATGAGGCATATTTGGATGAACAGATGGCACTTGCAATTTATTTGGGAATTGCACATGATACAGGGATTTTTAAGTATTCCAATACGTCTCCCAAAACGTTAAGGATTGTTGCTAAGCTTTTAGAATTTGGGTTTGATTTTCCGGGTCTTTTGGATAAAACATATTATGAGAAGACATATTCTCAGAATCTTGCGCTTGGAAGAATTCTGTTAGAGAGTCGTCGCTTCTTGGAAAATCGTGTTATTTTTGGCTTCATGGATATCAAAACCATGACAGAAATGCAGGTTGGAAGCAGTGATTTTGACGGTGTGATTAATCAGTTGCGTATTACGCAAGGCGTAGAGTGTGCTATTTTCATGTATCAGATGAACGCATGTACTTATAAAGTAAGTCTTCGTTCAGCCAGTTATGTGGATGTGGCTCGTATTGCCGTAGAATTTGGCGGAGGCGGACATAAAAGAGCAGCCGGGTTTTATGCAAAAGGTGAGCCGGAAGAGATTCTGACAAAGATTCTTGCTTTGATTGAGGAAGATTTATAAATGGATGGAATTATCGTAATTAAAAAAGAAAAAGGATTTACCTCGTTTGATGTTGTTGCCAAATTGAGAGGAATCTGTAAACAGAAAAAAATCGGACATACCGGAACGCTTGACCCGGACGCAACGGGTGTGCTTCCGGTTTGTTTGGGTTGTGCGACCAAATTGTGTGATATGCTGATGGATACCAACAAAGTGTATCGTGCAACACTTTTACTGGGGGTTACAACAGATACGCAGGATACCACCGGAGAAATATTAACACAAAAATCTGTTGAGGCAGAGGAGGAAGAGGTACGTAATACGATTGCTTCTTTTGTCGGGAAAAGTTCCCAGATTCCGCCTATGTATTCTGCCTTGAAGGTAAACGGAAAGAAACTTTGTGATTTGGCCAGAGCCGGTGTTGAAGTGGAACGTAAGCCTCGTGAGATTATCATTGAAGAGATTGAGATTGAAGCAGTTAACCTGCCGGAAGTTGTGATGAAAGTAACCTGTTCTAAAGGAACTTACATCCGTACACTTTGTCATGATATTGGTGCGAAACTCGGATGCGGTGGCGCTATGAAGGAACTGGTGCGTTTAGAAACCTCCGGTTTCACATATGACATGGCTCATACGCTTGATGAAGTGGAGGCATTGCGTGATGCAGGACGACTTGATGAAGTTCTTCTTCCCGTAGATATTGCTTTTCAAACACTTCCGAAAGCAAGGGTAAGAGAAGAATACCGTAAAAATGCGGATAATGGCAATGCACTTACACAACAACAGCTTACATTTGAAAATATTCCGAATAAAGACAATCGAATTTGTGTTTATGATGAAGGGATGACCTGTTTTTACGGGATTTATGAATATAGTGATGAAAAACAGGCATACAAGCCGGCCAAATTGTTCTTTTACCGCTATAAATGAGGAGAAAAAAATGCAGATAATAAAAGGAAGGGATTTTGAGTTAAAAGAGCCTTGTGCAGTTGCAATCGGTAAATTTGACGGACTACATAAAGGACATAAAATGATTATAGATGAGCTTGTCCGATCCAAGGCACTTGGACTTAAAAGCGTTGTATTTTCCTTTGAACCAAGTCCGGAAGTGTATCTTGGACGGCAGGAAGCAAAGTTTGTTTTGAGTGAAACGGAAAAACAGGAAATCCTTGCGTCATGGGGCGTTGATCTTTATATTTTATATCCTTTTGATGAAGAAACAGCTACAATGGATGCAGAACTTTTTTTGAAAAATGTTCTGATTGGACAGTTAAAAATGAAGCGTCTTGTTGCAGGGGAAGATTTGTCGTTTGGATATAAAGGACGTGGGAATGTTGAATTTTTAGAAGACCATGAACGGGAATATGCGTATTCTCTTCAGGTATATGCAAAGCTGTGTATTGAAGAGGAAGAAATCAGTGCCTCTGTTTTGCGTGATGCGGTTTTGTTTGGTGAGATTGAGCGCGCTACTTTTTTGATGGGCAGGGATTATATGATTTCCGGAGTGGTATGTGAAGGAAATCATATAGGGCGCACATTGGGGTTTCCTACCTGTAACATTATTCCGCAAGCAGATAAGCTGCTTCCGCCAAACGGTGTTTATGTAACGCTGACAGAGCTTGAAGGTGTACTGTATCCCTCAGTTACAAACATTGGAAGAAAACCTACTGTTTCCGAACATGAAATTTTGGGGGCGGAGACGTATTTGCTGGATGTGGATATTGAGTGTTACGGCAAAACTATTACGATTTATTTTTGTGCGATGCTTCGTAAAGAATGCAAATTTGAGTCGTTTGAAAAATTACAACATCAGATTCAGAAAGATAAAAAAGCAGCATTTGATTTTCATAAACTTTTTAAAAATTCAATTTAGGAAAAATGCAAAAAAATCAAAGCTCAAAAAACTCATAAACTGTTGAAAAAGACGAATTTTAAATAAGCATATGAAATGAGTATGGACTTTCCATAAAGTTTCAAATAAAATTAAATTGTATGTAAATATTATATAATTTCTATGTAAACAAAAGAAAATTTGAAAGAAACAGAAACAAAGGAGACCGATATGACAGTCGCACAATTAATTGATGATTTTATTTTGCTTGCAGGTGGTTTAGGACTTTTTCTTCTCGGCATGAAAATGATGAGTGAATCTATTGAAAAAAGTGCCGGTGCGAAATTACGTAGCGTATTGGAATTTTTCACAAAAAACAAGTTTGCCGGTATTATTGTCGGTATTGTTTTTACCGGTATCGTGCAGTCGTCTTCGGCTTGTACGGTTATGGTTGTAAGTTTTGTTAACTCCGGTCTGATGAACCTTTATCAGGCGGTTGGTGTTATTTTTGGTGCGAATATCGGTACCACGGTTACGTCTCAGTTGATTTCGTTTAACTTATCGAAATATGCACCTTTGTTCCTTCTTCTTGGAGTTATTATGATTATGTTCTTTAAGAAGGATGTGATTACCAAGATTGGCGACGTGCTTGTAGGATTCGGCGTGTTGTTCCTTGGATTGTCTTTGATGAGTCAGTCAATGGAAGGTTTGAAAACCAGTCCTCAGATCGGGGAACTTTTTGCTTCCCTTACCAATCCGTTCCTTGCGGTTTTGGTCGGATTTATCGTTACAAGTATTATTCAGAGTTCTTCCGTTACGGTAAGTATTGTTCTTTTGCTTGCCCAACAAGGCTTGCTGGAATTGCCGATTTGTTTGTTTATTATTCTTGGATGTAACATGGGGTCTTGTGTGACTGCATTGATTGCTTCTTTGGCAGGTATGAAAGATGCGAAGCGTGCAGCATTAATTCATTTTCTGTTCAATTTAGTCGGTTCTTTTATTGTATTTGTAATATTGATGATAGCCGGTGGACCGATTGTGAATACCATTTTAGATTTTTCGCATGCAGATCCGGGACGTTTTGTGGCAAATTCACACACGATTATCAAGGTTTTCCAGGTTATCATTCTTTTGCCGTTCTCCAGTCTTCTTGTGAAAGCGACATACCTTATTATTCCGGGTAAGGATGAAAAAGTTGGTTATCATGATAACTTCCAGTTACAGTTTATCGGTGATAAGGTAGTTTTCAATCCGGCAACCGCTGTGGTTGAAGTAGTTAATGAAATTGAGCGTATGGCAAGTCTTTCAAGTGATAATCTTAATCGTGCAATGAATGCGCTTGTAACCTTAGATGAGGATGATATTAACGAGGTATATGCGGTTGAAGAAAATATTAACTTCTTAAGTCATTCCATTACAGATTACCTTGTTAAAATTAATCAGACGACATTACCAATTGAAGACTTGAAGAGTATCGGTGCATTGTTCCACGTTGTAAATGATATTGAACGTATCGGTGACCATGCAGTAAATGTTGTTGATGCAGCCAAAATCAGAAAAGAGCGTGATGTAAAGTTTAGCCAGCAGTCTTTTGATGAACTTGCCAAAATGATGGAGCTGATCAACAAAAATATGCATTATGCAATTGAAGTTTTTGCACATCACGGAGAACAATATCTCAAAGAGGTAGATTCGCTCGAGGAACAGGTTGACAAGCTGGAAGAAGAAATTCAGATTGCGCATGTGCAGCGTATGACGAGAAATGAGTGTTCTGCTCAGGCAGGTATGTTATTCAGTGATATCGTATCCGGTCTGGAAAGAGTTTCTGACCATGCGGTGAATGTTGCATATGCGATGTCTAAAGAGAAATATAAAGAAGATATTAGAGAAATTTAGATGTGTAGTATTAAAAATGCACTTGCAAAAGTTTGGAGGATTTTATTTCGGCATTTGTGAGTGTATTTTTTTTGAAAAAAAACTTGACTACATTATATCGTTGTGTTACATATCAATAAAGAAATAAAAATTAGAAGGGAGTAGTAAAATCAGTTTGAAAGATGGAAAATTGATTTTGTGAGAGAAAATTATGGAAAAATTTATTGCAAAAAGAGCTAAGAAGGTAGCAAGTTTGATTTTACTTTCATCTATTTGTCTTTCGCTCGGAGGATGTGGAAGAATAGCAGATATGGTAGTTTCAAATTTGCAGGAAGATTCTGTTGAATCTAATATTGAAACTGAATCTGAATCTGAAGAATTTAATTTAGAGGAGGAATCGGAAAAAGACTATTTGGCAGAAATATCTGAGGAAGAAGTTGAACGGAATGAATGGAAAGACTATGATGTTGAACTTTCTGAAAACATAATGGATTTTGAGATTGCTATTGATGGTGAAGTATATAAGTTCCCGATGTGGTTTTCTGATTTTGAAGAAAAGGGGTGGGAATTTAAGGGAGATAAAACAGTTAGTCTTTCATCATCTGAATATGTCATTTCCATGGAATGGGAGAAAAATGGTGTAAGAGCTACGACAAATATTACGAATCTTTCCCTGAATACTGCAACATTAGAGAATTCTCTTATTACGAGATTTGTTATTGATAGCTATGATTTGGCTGATTTAAAAGCATCGGTTGAATTCCCATGTGATATTTTAGTTGGGAAATCAACGAAAGAAGATATTATCAAAGCATATGGAGAGCCGGATGATACGGCAGACAGAGTGGTTGAAGAACAGCTTTGCTATTATGGTCCTGAATATGAACAATCACATAACTTTTTAGTGAATAAAGAAACAGGAATATTATCAAGTTTCATTTTGGAGAATGTTGTTGAAGTTGAGGGGCTTGATAATGAGGTTAGTGCAGAGGTACCTGATGATATAGCTGCCTATGTTCCGCCTGTAACATTAAGTGACAGTCTGTATGATATAGCATTTGAATTAGATGGAATTGTTTATGAACTACCTTGCCCTACTGCATATTTTCTTGAAAATGGATTTACGGTTGCAGAAGAGTATGCGAATGAAGTGATTCCGGCAGGAAGAACTTCATATATAAACTTGCGTTATGACAACAAGGATATCAATGTATGTGTAAGAAATACCACAGATAAAGCCACGACACCTGAGTATTGTTGGGTAATTGAGTTCAAAGCATTTTCCAGATGGACGGAATTGAATTTGAATATGGTTTTGCCGGAAGGTTTGGTTGTGGGAATGACCGAAGAGGAAGTTATGTCTGTTCTGGATGGTAACTATAATTATGAGCCGTTGTATGACGGAGCTGTAGATTATTTTGTTTATAAAGATAAAGATACAAGATTTGATCATAGGATTATTCTTTATTTTATAGACGAAGTTTTGAAAGGCTTTGAGTTTAGTACTGATACAGAATAAGTAAAAATGTAAGAGATGAAAAATGGATATAGAGATTATGGGATATAGAAAAGTTCAAATCTATATTGATGACGGAAAGGTATTTTCAATCGAGATTATAAATCGCATAAAACAAAACACTCCCAATTTTTGGCATAAACGAATTCCGGAAAACATGTTGACATAACTATAAAAATGAGTATAATTTATATTGTAACAATTTCGTAACATTTAGCTTGTTTGTGAAAGTGTTTTATATAAATTGGAGAAGAACTTATGTTTTATAGATATATAAAGAAACTTGGAATGGTTGCAATCACAATAGCACTTACTGCCACATTAGTCGGCGTAGAGGACATGCCTGCGGTTGCAACTTCGTCTGTTGAAACGGCGAAAGAAGGTTTTGCAAGTGAAACGGATGAACGGACTGAAGAAGTACATATTGAAATTCCGGAACAGTTTACGGAAGCCGGAGTTGCAGAAGTACTTGATAATGCCTGCGATGTAAGCAAGATTAATCAGTCAGATATTGATAGTGTGGATTTCTGGGGATACACGAACCTTGGTATTGCCAAAGTAGATAATCATTTGAATATTCGTAAGGAACCCAATGAGAGCGGTAAACTTGTGGGTAAAATGTCAAATAATACAGCGTGTGAAATTATCAGACTTATGCCTGACGGTCGATGGGCACAGATTAAATCCGGTGAAGTGGAAGGTTATGCGTGTCTTGATTACCTTTTAACAGGTGTAGATGCATTTAAACAGGCGAAATCCATTGTTTCACCGATGGCAGTTTCCAACACGAATGGTTTGAATGTCAGACAGGAGCCCAATGTTGAATCTGAAATTATTACACAGGTTGCAACAGGAGAGGCACTTGAAGTTTCTGCTGTTTTAGAGGATGGCTGGGTAGAGGTTTATCTGGATGATGAGGCGGTATATGTATCCTCTGAGTATGTAGAAATTGAAGAGTCCTTGGGAACAGCAATTACCATGACGGAGTTGCTGTACGGAGAAGGTGTTTCTGATGTTCGCGTAGATCTTTGTCAGTATGCGAAGCAGTTTATCGGTAATCCGTATGTTTGGGGCGGAACCAGTCTTACCAAGGGTGCTGACTGTTCCGGCTTTGTTATGAGTGTTTTTGCGAAATACGGTGTTAGTCTGCCGCATTATTCAGGTTCACAGGCAAAATGCGGAACTGCTGTATCCATGAGCGAGATCAAAGCAGGTGATTTGGTTTTTTATGGCAAAGGAAAGACAATCAATCATGTTGCAATTTATATTGGAAACGGTCAGGTAGTACATGCAAGTAACAAACGAGAGGGTATTAAGATTTCTAATGTGAATTATCGTACACCGCTTTGTGCCCGTTCGGTATTATATGATTAAAATAAAAAAGTGTTTACACATTGTAAACCTTGTGCTATACTAATTCAGTATGGATTCCGTGACTGAGTTTTAGGACACTCCGACCTATTGCTTTGTTACGGTGAAAATTATAAAAGGAGGTTATCGCTATGATATCAAAAGAAAAGAAACAGGCAATTATCGCTGAGTATGCAAGATGTGAAGGTGACACAGGTTCACCGGAGGTTCAGATTGCGATTCTTACAGAAAGAATCCGTGAACTCACAGCTCATATGAAGGAAAATCCCAAGGACTATCATTCAGGAAGAGGTCTTCTTAAAATGGTAGGTCAGAGACGTGGTTTACTTGACTATTTAAAGAAAACTGACATCGAAAGATACCGTTCTTTGATTGAAAGACTTGGAATCAGAAAGTAATTGTAAAGATAAGGCGGACTTTTTGTCCGCCTTTGTTTTTCTGTTTCTGTAATGCAACATTTTATGAAGTATTGCATTTGTTGTACAGGAAGTTAGGGTAGAAGTTGCTTCCGAGACCACTCCAAAGGATATAACTTAAGGTTGTGTTTTTTGTAGTAGTTTCGGCTCTTCTGCCCGGAGTAAAATGAATGATAAGAAAAGGAGAAGAGAAATGTACAAGACATTTAGTATTGAACTTGCAGGTCGTACCCTTTCCGTAGATATCGGAAGAGTATCTGCACAGGCGAATGGTGCAGCGTTCATGCACTATGGCAGCACAACTGTACTTTCCACTGCAACAGCAAGTGAGAAGCCCAGAGACGGAATTGATTTTTTCCCTCTCAGCGTGGAATATGAAGAGAAATTATATTCCGTTGGTAAGATTCCCGGAGGTTTCAATAAGAGAGAAGGTAAGGCATCTGAGAATGCAATCCTTACAAGCCGTGTTATTGACCGTCCTATGCGTCCTTTGTTCCCGAAGGATTACAGAAACGATGTAACTTTGAATAACCTCGTAATGAGCGTTGATCCGGATTGTCGTCCGGAACTTGTTGCAATGATTGGTTCTGCAGTAGCAACATGTATTTCTGATATTCCTTTCTGCGGACCTTGCGCAACGACTCAGGTTGGTCTTGTTGACGGTGAATTCATTATTAACCCGAATCAGGAACAGTGGAAGAACGGTGACCTTCAGTTAACCGTTGCCTCTACCTCTGAGAAAGTTATTATGATTGAAGCCGGTGCAAACGAAGTTCCTGAAGCTAAGATGATTGAAGCAATTTATATGGCTCATGATGTGAACCAGACTTTGATTGCATGGATCAATGATATTGTAAAAGAAGTAGGTAAGGCAAAACACGAATATACAAGTTGTGCTATTCCTGAAGAAATGTTTGCAGCAATCAAGGAAATCGTTCCTCCTGCAGAGATGGAAGAAGCCGTATTTACAGATGAGAAGCAGGTTCGTGAAGAGAATATCCGTGTGATTACCGCTAAATTGGAAGAAGCTTTTGCGGAGAAAGAAGAATGGCTTCCGGTATTGGGAGAAGCAATTTATCAGTATCAGAAAAAGACTGTTAGAAAGATGATTCTCAAAGACAGCAAGCGTCCTGACGGTCGTGAAATGACACAGATTCGTCGTCTTGCAGCAGAGGTTGATATCATTCCCCGTGTTCATGGTTCCGCTATGTTTACACGTGGACAGACTCAGATTTGTAACGTATGTACGTTGGCTCCTTTGTCTGAGGTTCAGAAGATTGATGGTCTTGATGATAATGAGAAGGCTAAGAGATATATGCACCACTATAATTTCCCTGCATATTCTGTAGGTGAAACAAAAGTTAGCCGTGGACCGGGACGTCGTGAAATCGGTCATGGTGCATTGGCAGAGAAAGCTCTTGTAGCAGTGCTTCCTTCAGAGGAAGAATTCCCGTATGCAATCCGTACCGTATCCGAAACTTTCGAATCTAACGGTTCTACTTCCATGGCATCAACCTGTGCATCCTGTATGGCACTTATGGCTGCAGGTGTTCCCATTAAGAAGATGGTTGCAGGTATTTCCTGTGGTCTTGTAACAGGTGATACAGATGATGATTTTGTACTTTTGACAGATATCCAGGGTCTCGAAGATTTCTTCGGCGATATGGACTTCAAGGTAACAGGTACAACAGACGGTATCACAGCAATCCAGATGGATATTAAGATTCACGGTCTTACAAGAGAAATCGTAGAAGGTGCTATCGCAAGATGTAGAGAAGCAAGACTTTTCATCATGGACAACTGCATGAAGCCTGCTATTGCAGAGCCTCGTAAAGAAGTTGGCGAATTTGCTCCCAAGATTGTACAGATTAAGATTGATCCCGAGAAGATTGGTGATGTTGTAGGTCAGAGAGGTAAGACCATCAACGAAATCATCGCCAGAACAGGTGTTAAGATTGATATCACGGATGATGGTGCTGTAAGCGTTTGCGGTACTGATATGAAGAATATGGATTCTGCAATTGATATGATTAAGACCATTACGACTGATTTCGAAGAAGGTCAGCAGTTCAAGGGTAAAGTTGTAAGCATTAAGGAATTTGGTGCATTCGTAGAGTTTGCACCCGGCAAAGAGGGAATGGTTCACATTTCTAAGATTGCTAAGCAGAGAATTGAACATGTTGAAGATGTTCTTACACTCGGCGATGAGGTGAAGGTTGTTTGCCTCGGTAAGGACAAGATGGGAAGAATGAGCTTCTCCATTAAGGATTGTCCGCAGTAAAATAAATAAGATTTCAGAAGAGCTGTTGTTCAGACTTTAAGTTTGAATAACAGCTCTTTTTTATGAATAAATTGTACAACCAGGCATATATTGTAAAAGACAATCGGATGGACGTGCATGATAAACAATTTGGTCACGAAAATGTCCGGGGAGGTGAAAATGCCGGTGAATGATATAAAGAGAGACGCATATCTGATGCTTTTTCCTAAAGAGTTTCGATGGATGGAAGAAAAAACGAAGGAATTACAAGGCGAGATCTATGAAATCAGAATTCGAAACCATGCACCGCTTTGTATTGAAACGGTTAACGGAAGGTACTATTGGTGTAAAGGAAATGAGTTGACGCGGGATGTCAAAAATGCATGCTTTGTATCTGACCAGGAATTACAGGGCTGGTTGCAACATTTGTGCAGGCATTCACTGTATGCATATAAAGAGGAATTGACAGAAGGGTATTTTACTGTTTGCGGTGGACACCGCGTAGGTGTTGTAGGACAGGTTATCAATAAAACATCGGAAACAGAAAATTTGAAATATATAAGCAGCATAAATATACGAGTTGCGCATGAAATGATCGGCTGTGCAGAAAAGGTGTTGCCGTTTCTTTATAAAAATAAAAGTTTTTGCAGCACATTGATTGTATCCCCGCCCATGGGAGGGAAAACAACACTTCTTAGAGATGTAATCAGATGTATTTCTGACGGTGTGTATTCAGAAAAATCATTAAAAGTCGGCGTGATTGATGAACGCGGAGAAATTGCTGCCTGTTATATGGGGTGTGTACAAAATCAGCTCGGGTATCATACCGACGTATATACAAATTGCAGAAAAACAGAAGGGATTTTGCGTTTGTTAAGAAGTATGTCGCCACAGGTCATTGCAATGGATGAACTTGGTAAAAAGGATGAACTTGATGCGGTGGAGGAAGCTTTTTTTCATGGATGTAAAATACTTGCTACAATGCATATACGAAATCCCAAGCTTTTGTTTACAAATCCGGAGATGAGAAAGCTTTTTGGGACACAAAGATTTGAGCGCATCATAGCAATGAAGGAAGACGGAGGATTTTTATCTAAGGTTTACGATTGCAGTGGGGATGAATTGTCAGAAATAATACAGTCTTCAGAAAGGTAAGATTTGCAGAATGATACGTTGGATTCCTTTTTTACTTGTTTTTGCAGGATGTAGCGGATATGGTTTGTCCTGCGCTGCGGAATATGAAAAAAAATACCGGGAGCTATTATATTGTAAGCAGGTTATTACAAATCTGGCGATTTCACTTGAAAAAGGATGTCTTACATTCGGAGAATGTTGTTATGAAGTTGCAGGAGGATGTAGGGAGCCTTACAAAACGATATTGATACAGATGTATGAAAGTCTTGAAATTCAGCGTGAATGGGCTTTGGATGCTGTGTGGTGCGAAGGAATGAAAAAACTAATGAGACAATTACAAATAAAGGAATTGGAAACATTACAGCATTGTGCATGTCTTGGAAATACCGCTTTTTTTCAGCAACCGGTGGCGGTGCTGGAAGATGTTAATGCGACCTTGGAACAATTGATTATGCAGACGCAAAAAGTGAAAAGAGAACGGAGCAGACTGGCTATTTGTCTGGGACTTTCGACGGGATGTCTGTTATGCATTCTGTTTCTTTAAAAAGATATGAACGGGAGGTCGAAAAATGAGTGTCGGAATGATTTTTAAAATTGCTGCAGTGGGAGTGTTGGTGACGATTCTTGGACAAGTGCTTAAACATAGCGGGAGGGAAGAGCAATCCTTTTTGGTGAGTCTGGCAGGACTGATTTTGGTTTTGTCCTGGATTGTTCCTTACATAAATCAGTTGTTTGAAACGATTAAGATGATGTTTCAATTATAGACTGTGAAAGGAATAAAATGGAAATTATTAAGATTGCTGTATTTGGAATTTTAGTTGCGCTCTTTGCGGTTGAAATGAAAAGTCACAAACCACTATACGGAATATTGATTACTGTTGCAACAGTAATTTTTATTCTTATTCTTTCGTTCGATAAGATAGAACTGCTTTTGTCACAACTGCAAAAATTAATAGAAAAAACCGGAAATGATACTCATATTGGTGTCTTGTTTAAGGCGCTCGGAGTAAGTTATGTTTGTGAAATTTCTTCCGGTATTTGCCAGGATGCAGGATTTTCCTCGCTTGCATCCCAAATCAAAATTTTTGCCAAAGTATATATTGTGATTTTGGGATTGCCGATTTTGCTGGCATTTGTTGATGTACTGGAACATTTTATGGGATAAAGGATTGTGAAGCGATGGAATGGTTGGATTATGAGAATGTAAGGCAGGAGCTTAATCAGTTTATGCCTTCGCTTGGTGATTTGTTTTTGAGGATTTTTTCGGATTTAATACAGGGCGCAGACATGTCCGTGCTCAAAGATATACCGCAGATGATAGGTTCAGTCGTTCAAAAGAATGTAAGCGATTTATCAGGAACCTGTTTTACACTTCTCCTTCTGGGGCTTTTATCTTCGGTTCTTACACATGTGACAGCGGTTTTCAAGGAGAAAGGAATAGGAGAAGCGGCTTTCTATTTTTGTTATTTGTGTGGCGCAGGAGTGTTGATCAGCCTGTATTTTACCATGGTAGAAACCGCAGTCTCGCTAATCAGATTGTTGGTTGGATTTACGGAGGTTATTATTCCCGTGTTTTATTTTGCAGTTGCTATGACCAGGGAGATTCAGACTGCAGCAGGATTTTATCAGATGAATATGTTATTGCTATATGCGGTGGAAGTAATAATTCCGGAAGTGGTTGTTCCGATTGTATCGGCATATGTCTATTTGAGTGTTTTAAGCGGACTTTCTCCGGAGGATATTTTTGCAGGCTTTCTTCGTTTTATTCAAAAAGGACTTGCCGTACTGCAAAAAAGTGCTCTTTTGGTAATCAGTGGTGTGGGAGTAATGAAAAAAATGCTGCATGGAGCAACAGACGGTATGAATCTGGCTATATGGCAAAAGACTTTCGGAGCAATCCCTGCGGTTGGTGATTTGTCTGAATCAGTAACAGGTATTATGATAGGTTCTTCGGTCCTGATTAAGAACGGACTTGGTATATCTGTACTTGCTGTTGTCTTGCTTCTTGTTCTTACACCGGTTCTTAAGTTGTTGATAATTGCGGTTATGTTGCAATTGATAGCTGCATTTGTTACTGTTTTCGGGGATAAAAGATTCTCGTTTTGTGTAGAACGTGTTTCCGCAGGGGGATTTATGCTGCTAAAGAGCTGTATCTGTTGCATCAGTATTTTCATGGTTGTTATTGCATTAGTGTGCGTTGCGGTTTGAGGGAGTGTAAAAATATGGAATCGATTTTTATAAATTTGAAACAAATGGGGATATTCCTCGTTTTGGGAGGTTTGCTGCATTATCTTGTTCCTTCTCCGGAATATGGAAGATATATACGTCTATTGATGATTACGGTTTTGATGGCTTTGATTGCAACGCCCGTTCTGGAAATTTTCTCACCGGAAGGATTTGAACGATTCTGCATACAAAGCGAAGCGTATTATAATGAAATTCTGAAAAATACATATCAAGACGGTGCGGAGGCAGACTCTTTTACAAATCAACTAAAAGAACGAGTTGAACAGGAATGGTTAGAGTGGGGAAGCAGTTATTTGCAGGAAAAACAGGAAAGTGCGGAGGGTTAGAGTACATGGGTTTGACAGATAAAATAATGACATTGATAAAAAAGAAGAATCCTAAAGAATGGATGATTATTTTGGTGATAAGCGGACTGATTCTGCTGGTTGCATTTTTGCCGGCAAAAAGAAGTGGGAGTGTGGATGAGGACACTTACTTTTTGTCAGGGGATGTTGTTGGAGACAGCACAGCGGTGGGAAATGGGGAAGAAGCATTTCAACTGGAAAGCATTTTGGAGCAAATGGAAGGTGTTGGAGATGTGGAAGTAATGATGACTTTTGAGACAGAATCGCAGCTCTACGGGGAAAAAACAGGAGAACCGGGTGGAATTGTAGTTGTATGCAGCAGAGAATGTCAAAGTGAGACAGTTTTGCTGATTCATGATGTAATTCAGGCATTATTTCCTATTGAATCACATAAAATTAAAGTAGTGAAGGGAATATCTTCTGAAGGATAGAATAAAAATGAAGGAGAGTAAACATGAAAAAAATTTTTGGAAGAAATCAGATTATGATTGCGTCACTTGCACTAATGATTGCGGTAGCGGGGTATTTCAACTTTGCAGGAAGAAGTAACGAAGCAAACGAAGAGGCGGCCGTTGCAGATGTGCAGGCTGAGGAAAGCTCTGATTTGTATGATATTTCAATGGAGGATATCGCCAGTCTGGATGAGGATTATGTGGAAGTCGATTCCGATTATCTTTCCATGACGGAGCTTGATACCGAAGGACTGAATGCTTTTCTTGCAGAAAGCGTTGATAGTGATAATGTAGAAGGCGTTGTGACGAAAGGTGAAGAGGGGGATGTTGCAGATGTTCAAACAGATGCAGACAGCACAACCGAAATTGATGAAGTTCCGGGGGAAGCGGTTTTTACCTCATCTGCGGCAATCAGTAATCTTGCTGATGCACGTCTGGCGAAGGAACAGATTCGTGCCAAAAACAGACAAATGCTTCAGGAAATGATGGATAATGCAAATCTTAGTGAAAAGCAAAAAAATCAGGCAGTAAACAGTATGATTGAATTGACTGACATATCGGAACGAGAGATGTCGGCTGAAATCCTTTTGGAGGCAAAAGGCTTTTCTAATGCAGTGGTAAGTATTACAGGAGATACGGCAGATGTTTGTGTGGCGAGCAACGCCCTTTCTGAGGTGCAGTGCGCTCAGATTATCGATATTGTACAGCGTAAAACAGGAATTGTGGCAGATAAAATTGTGATTACACCTGTTCAGGAGCAGTAAAGATATATGTAATTTCTTTTCGGCGATAAAAAAGATGCTTTTTCAAATCTTTTATGATACAATACATACGGAATTAAAATTATAAAGGACGGTAAAGTACATGAGAAGGGTTTTTCTGGTTGTATTGGACAGTTTCGGAATAGGAGAATTACCGGATGCGGCAGAATATGGTGATTTGACGACCAATACGCTTGCGTCTGTTGCGAAAAGCGAATATTTTAATATGCCGAATATGAGAAAACTTGGTTTTTTCGAGATTGATGGTGTGGAGGTATATGAACATCAGAATTCATACAGCGGCAGAATTTGCCGTATGAAAGAAGCGTCTAAAGGGAAAGATACTACAATCGGACATTGGGAGATTGCAGGTCTTATTTCGCCCAAACCATTGCCGACTTATCCTGACGGTTTTCCCGAGGAGGTAATACGGGAATTTGAGAAACGTACGGGACGTTCTGTACTTTGTAATAAACCGTATTCCGGAACCACGGTAATTGCCGAATACGGTGCACAGCATATGGAGACGGGGGCACTGATTGTTTATACCTCCGCAGACAGTGTGTTTCAGATTGCGGCGCATGAAGAAGTAGTTCCGGTTGAAACATTATACGAATATTGTCGTATTGCGAGAGATTTATTGCAGGGAGAGCATGGTGTCGGCCGTGTGATTGCAAGACCTTTTATCGGTAAGCCGGGGGCTTTTGAGAGGACGCCGCGCAGACATGATTTTTCTCTTTGTCCTCCTGCAGATACGATTCTGGATGTGATTAAAGAAGAAGGATTGGATGTTCTTGCTGTTGGCAAAATCAATGATATTTTTGCCGGAAAAGGAATAACGGAGTATGTTTATACTTCATCTAACGAGGACGGCATGGATAAAATGCTTGCATGGATGGAACGGGATTTTCATGGTTTGTGTTTTGTGAATCTTGTTGATTTTGATATGCTGTACGGACATCGCAATGACGTGGACGGATATGCAAAGGCACTTGCTGCTTTTGACAAGCGATTACCGGATATGATTGACAAACTTCGTGAGGAAGATTTGCTTTTGATTACAGCAGACCATGGTTGTGATCCGGGCTATACTGTTTCAACGGATCATTCAAGAGAACATACACCTGTTGTGATGTACGGAAAAAAGATTGAACCTGCTAATCTTGGCACACGAGATACTTTTGCAGACATTGGTGCAACCGTTTTAAAGTGGCTTGAAACCAAAAGGACACTTGGCGGTACACCATTGATTTAATATGAGGAAAAATTGTTACGGAGGAGAAATAAGTGAGTAACCTTGAACTTGAAGTTAATCGCAGACGTACTTTTGCGATTATTTCTCACCCGGATGCGGGTAAAACAACATTAACGGAAAAATTTCTTTTATACGGTGGTGCAATTAATCTTGCGGGAAGTGTAAAAGGAAAGGCAACTGCCAGACATGCGGTTTCTGACTGGATGGAAATCGAGAAAGAAAGAGGTATTTCGGTTACTTCCTCGGTTTTGCAGTTTGAATATGACGGATATTGTATTAATATTTTGGATACACCCGGTCACCAGGACTTTTCAGAGGATACGTATCGTACTCTGATGGCTGCAGATTCAGCGGTAATGGTAATTGATGCTTCCAAGGGTGTGGAAGCACAGACAAGAAAACTTTTCAAAGTATGCAGCATGCGTGGTATTCCTATTTTTACTTTTATAAATAAGTTGGACCGAGATGCGAACGATACCTTTGAATTGCTGGACGAAGTAGAAAAGGAATTGGGAATTGCCACATGTCCGATTAACTGGCCGATTGGAAGCGGTAAAGGTTTTAAAGGAGTGTATGACAGAGAACATCGCGAGGTTGTGATTTTCTCGGATACCGAAAAAGGAACCAAAGAAGGAAATGTTGAGCGAATCAGTGCGGATGACAGTGAAAAATTGATACAGGTAATCGGTGAGGATGCATATAATACACTGATGGATGAAATTGATCTTTTGGACGGTGCGAGTGCCGAATTTGATTTGCAACAGGTACAGGCAGGCAAACTGACCCCTGTATTTTTCGGGTCGGCTTTGACAAATTTCGGTGTGGAAATTTTCCTGCAGAACTTTTTACAAATGACTACAACACCGCTTGCCCGTAAAGCAGATATCGGAGTGATTGATCCCTGCAAAAATGATTTCAGCGCGTTTGTGTTCAAAATTCAGGCAAACATGAACAAAGCACATCGGGACAGAATTGCATTCATGAGAATTTGTTCCGGTAAATTTGAGGCGGACAGAGAAGTTTTCCATATGCAGGGTAATAAGAGTATGCGTCTTTCCCAGCCACAGCAGATTATGGCGAGTGAGCGTAAAATTCTGGACGAGGCTTATGCAGGAGACATTATCGGTGTATTTGATCCCGGGATTTTCTCTATTGGTGATACTATTTGTACGCCTAAAAATAAATTTTTGTATGATGGTATTCCTACTTTTGCGCCGGAACATTTTGCAAGAGTACGCCAGATAGATACCATGAAACGTAAGCAGTTCATGAAAGGCGTAACGCAGATTGCTCAGGAAGGTGCGATTCAGATTTTTCAGGAATTTAACACCGGTATGGAAGAAATCATTGTAGGCGTGGTTGGTGTGCTACAGTTTGAAGTTCTTAAATATCGCCTTGAGAATGAATATAATGTTGAAATCAGATTAGAACCTTTGCCGTATGAGCATATACGATGGATTGAGAGCAAAGATATTGATGTTGCAAAGATTGTCGGAACATCAGACATGAAAAAAGTAAAAGATATGCGCGGAAATCCGTTGCTGTTGTTCATCAATTCATGGAGTGTGGGAATGACTTTGGATCGAAATGAAGGGTTGGTTCTTTCAGAATTCGGTCGTGAATAGTAAAAGGGAAATAAGATGGATAAAAGTACAAAAGGTTTACAATGGCTATGCCTGATTACAATGTGTATCATGTCTGTTCTGGTCATTGGCATTCTGGTGTTTTTAAATGTGGAAGAACGAATGAAATTTGAAGGGAAAGATGATGATATGTCGCTATATGGTATGGGGCGATATGTTTTATCTGAAATTCAGCTTTCGACAGAAGAAGAGTTTGTTCCCAATCCGGAAGGAGAAGCAGACGGGATTTCTTTTGAAGCGAGTTTGACGTCAAGAGACTGGATGCTTCGGGAACAGGCTGGTTTAACAAACGCCACCATTTTAAACTGTATGCGAAACGTTATCAGGTTTAAGTATGCTTATTCACTTTTGGATTTGGAATTAAGACAGTTGTATGCAGAGATGTATCTTATTTTGCTTAATGGGGCCTCAGATGTGCCGCTTTGCAGTAACAATCTGGTTGATGTTAAGTATGTTGCAGAATGTATTTATACGGATTGTCCGGAGTTTTTTTATCATTATGGATATGAGTATGTCAGTAGTAAATTAGGCGATGTGGTTGTCAAAATCAATTATTCGCCCTGCTATTCCATGAATCCGGATGAAATACGACAGATGCAGGCTCATATCAATGGTTATGCCGCTAATTGTTTTGCCGGTATAAATACTGCGGCAGATGATTACCATAAGGTGAAATATGTATATGAGTATTTGATTTTTACGACTGATTATGATGAAACGGTGGAACATAATCAAACGATTTGTTCTGTTGCTTTGTATAATCGTTCCGTTTGTCTCGGATATGCACGTATGATGCAGTATCTTTTACAGGAACTTGCAATAGAAACTGCGATTGTAATCGGTAAGAATGAGCAAGGTGTTTCACATGCATGGAATCTGGTTAAATTGGGGAATGCGTATTATTATGTTGATCCGACTTGGGGCGATGCTTCTTACCAACAGGCAGGTGAACAGGAGCGCTTATCTGTAATCAATTATGATTATTTATGTGTGACAACAGATGAATTGTTGCAAACACATATTATTGAAAGCAGGATTCCGATGCCGCGTTGTGTCTTTCAACATGACAATTACTATGTAAGAGAGGGTTGTTATGTTTCGATGATTGATATTAAGCATTTTGAAGAGGCTTTTAGAGCCGGAACTACTGCGGATGGGACAATCAGTATCAAATGTAAGGACGCCAAAGTTTTTGAAGATACAGGAAAATTTCTGATAGAGGAAGGAAATTTGTATCGCTTTGTACGCAATTCGAGTGGACAGGTACAGTATACAATGAATGAAAATATGTATACATATACATTTTTCCAATAAGAAAGGACTATGCAAAAAGCGTTCATTTTGGTATAATTCAAATATATGTTTGAAATGATACAGAATGTCTGAAATAGAAATGAACAGGTGATTAGGAGGAGAAGAGAGGATGGCGAAAGAAGGAATCACAAAGATTGGCTCAGTGAAAATCGCAGACGATGTAGTACCTGTTATTGCAGCACTTGCAGCGGCTGAGGTTGAGGGTGTAATCAGTCCGTCAGAGAATCTTTCGGATGAGTGGAAGAGTAAGATGGGTGTACGTATCGCCCCAAAAGGTGTACGTGTTGATATCATTGGAAAGCAGGCTAAGATTGATATTGTAATCGGCATTAACAGCGGATATAATGTTCCTCAGACCTGCAGAAAGGTACAGGAAAAAGTGAAAACTTCCATTGAAACGATGACAGGTTTGGAAGTAGTTGATGTAAATGTAAGGGTTTCATCAGTGGCTTTGCCTAAAAACGAATAATGGATAAAAGAAATGTCTCCCTTACTTGGGAGGCATTTCATATAATGGAGAGAATTATGGGAAAAAGAGAACAGAGAGAACAGCTTTTTAAACTTGTATTTATGACGGAATTTAATAATCCGGAGGATATGCCTGAGCAGATTGCTATGTATTTTGAAGAGACGCAGACTGCAGAAGATGATACAGTCAAACCTGCTTCAGATAAAGAACAGGCTAATATTTCGGCACGGTTTGATGCAGTAATGGAGAAACTTCCTGAAATAGATCAAAAAATCAACGAGTTTGCGGTAGGTTGGAAAACAGACCGTATGGGTAAGGTGGAAGTTGCGATTATGCGTGTAGCAGTATATGAATTACTTTTTGATGAAAATGTACCGCAGTCCGTAGCCATAAATGAGGCTGTTGAGCTTGCAAAGAAGTTTGGACAGGATGAATCACCTTCTTTTGTGAATGGTGTGTTGGCTAAGTTTGCCAAGTAGGTTGAGAGGAAAGAGACGGAAATGGGAAGTGTTTATTCGGTTCTGCAAGTGAATCAGTATATTAATCGTATGTTTTCCCAGGACTATCTTTTACATGAGATATCTGTTCGAGGAGAGGTAAGTAACTGCAAATATCATTCGACAGGGCATGTGTATTTTACGTTGAAGGAAGAAGGTGCTGCGATAGCATGCGTCTTGTTTGCAGGGTACAAAAAAAATGTTAATTTTCGTCTTGAAGACGGACAGAAAGTTGTCGTGCATGGAAGCGTAGAAGCTTATGTGCGTGACGGAAAATATCAGATATATGTAAAATCAGCAGAGTGTGACGGTGAAGGAGATTTATATCGGGCATTCGAGCAATTAAAAAAGAAACTTTCCGAACAGGGGATGTTTGATGCTGAATACAAAAGAATGCTTCCTACATATGTGAAAACACTCGGAATTGTTACTGCCCCGACCGGTGCAGCCATTCGTGATATGATTTCGGTGACACGTAGGCGCAATCCTTATGTCAGGATTGTTTTGTATCCTGCAATTGTGCAGGGAGAAGCGGCGCCGGAGAGTATTGTGAAGGGGATTGAGGCTCTTGAGAGCTATGGTGTAGATGTTATAATTGTTGGACGTGGCGGTGGATCTATTGAAGATTTGTGGGCATTTAATGAGGAAATGGTTGCACATGCAATTTTTCAATGTGAGGTACCTGTTATTTCGGCTGTCGGACATGAGACGGATTTTACAATTGCTGATTTTGTGGCAGATAAGAGAGCTGCAACGCCTTCTGCAGCTGCGGAACTGGCTATTAATGAAATCTCTCTGACGTTACGCCGTATTGACGAATATAAGGAATTGTTAACCAGGGAAATGTTAAGAAGAATTTCCGATGCCAAACAAAAGACTGCGATGAAAGAAGAACGTTTACGTTCGTTATCGCCTGTTGTGAAGATCAAAGAATATAAAATGCGTTGCCTATATTTAGGCGATAAATTAGATTCGGGAATTGTGCAGTTGTTGAAAAATAAGAGAAACAGACTTAGCGTTATAGCAGAGAGATTGCATGCGGTTTCTCCGGTACAACGTTTGAATGCCGGCATGGCATATCTTTCAAGTACGGAGGGCATTAGAAAGTCCTGTGTGAAAGAATTAAATCCAGGAGAAGAAATCAGAATCAGAATGAAAGACGGCGAAGCCACAGCGATTGTCGGAGAAATTTCACTTTGGGATGCAAAATAAGCATGGGCACATGTATGAGCCGGAAAGGGATTGATAAGTATGGCAGGCAGGAAAAAAATGACGCTGGAAGAACAATTTTGTGCGATAGAAGATATTTTAAATGAGCTTGAAAAAGAAGATATTAGTATAGAAGATGCTTTCGAAAAGTATAGTAAGGGGATAGAACTTTTGAAACAGTGTGATGAGAGCATTGATAAAGTTGAGAAATCTGTTTTGAAACTGATGGAGAACGGGCAAACGGAGGAGTTTGCCGAACTTCAGAAGGATGAGCATTTGCAGGAATAGAGAATGGAAAGGAATTTAGAATGAAAGATTGGAAAGGGGAACTACAGACCCATATAGATGAAGTGGAGGCAATTTTGAAAGCATATTTTCCGGTATCGGAAAGTGTTTACAGCCAACGCCTTACGGAAGCTATGGCATATAGTTATTTTTCGGGCGGTAAAAGACTTCGTCCGATGATGATGTTGGAAAGTTATCGTTTTTTTGGAGGAACAAACAGTTTGGATGTGCAGCCTTTTATGGCGGCATTGGAAATGATACATACGTATTCGTTGATTCATGATGATCTTCCGGCAATGGATAATGATGATTACAGACGAGGACGTTTGACGAATCATAAACAGTATGATGAAGCAACCGCAATTCTTGCAGGAGACGGATTGCTTAATTCTGCGTTTCAGATTGTTTCGCAATCAATGCTTTCGGAAACCGAATCCGCTGTTTTGCAAAGAAAGAACAGAGCAATGTATACGCTGGCTGAAAAAGCCGGTGTTTTTGGTATGATTGGCGGACAAATGGCAGATATTGAAGCCGAAAAAAAAGCAGAGGGTTCGAAGCAGGAATTACTGTTCATTCATGAAAAGAAAACGGCTGCACTTATTCAGGCTGCTTTGAAAATCGGAGCGATTCTTGCCGGTGCACCTGAGGAAGAGATTATTACAATTGAAAAGATTGGATATAATGTAGGCGTGGCATTTCAGATTCAGGATGATATTCTGGATTGTATCGGTGATGCAGCAGTATTGGGTAAACCGATTGGCAGTGACGAAAAGAATGATAAGGTTACCTATGTTAAACTTTCAGGATTAACGCAGGCACAGCAAGATCAGAAGGAATTGTCTGCAGAGGCAATTAAGTTACTGGATTCATTATCCGGTGAGAATGAATTTTTACGTAAGCTGATTCTGAGTCTGGTAGAACGCAACAAATAGCTTGTAATGGCGAGGAGGTTGGCCATGTATATAGAAAGAATTGAAAAGCCTAATGATATTAAGAAAATACCGCGTGAACATTGGAATGAACTTGCCGATGAAATTAGGGAATTTCTGATTCAAAAACTAAGTATAACCGGAGGTCATCTTGCACCGAATCTTGGTACTGTTGAATTGACAATGGCCTTGCATCTTTCATTGGATTTACCGGAAGATAAATTAATTTGGGATGTAGGACACCAGTCATATACGCATAAAATTTTGACCGGAAGACGAAAAGGATTTGACCATTTGCGTCAGTTTGGCGGGATGAGCGGTTTCCCAAAAACGAAAGAAAGTCCGTGTGATTCTTTTAATACAGGACATAGTTCCACTTCCATTTCAGCAGGACTCGGAATGGCGATGGCAAGAACTTTACAAGGTAAGAAGAATACGGTTGTAGCCGTTATCGGAGATGGTTCTTTGACCGGTGGAATGGCCTATGAAGCATTGAATAATGCCGGAAAAGCTGATACGGATTTCATTATTGTGTTAAACGACAATAATATGTCAATTTCCGAGAATGTGGGCGGTGTTTCACAGTATTTGAATCAGATTCGTACGACTGAGGCATATATAGAATTGAAGGACGGCATTAAAACGAAATTGAAGAATATACCGCGCGGAAAAAATATGATTCATGGAATTCAAAGAGCAAAGAGTTCTTTTAAACAACTTGTTATTCCGGGTATGTTTTTTGAAGAGATGGGACTTACGTATTTAGGACCGATAGATGGACATGATATTTCAGACATGGTACGTGCTTTCAAGGAAGCAAAGCGTTGTAAAGGTCCCGTGCTTGTTCATGTTATGACAAAAAAAGGAAAAGGATATTTACCGGCAGAACGACATCCTTCCAGATTTCACGGAACGGAACCTTTTGAAATTGCAACAGGAGTACCTGCCGGAAAAAGAACCAAACCTAATTATACGGATATTTTTTCAACTGTAATGTGTAAGCTTGGAGACCGCAATCCGGATGTTGTTGCCGTAACCGCAGCAATGCCTGACGGAACCGGTTTGAAACGTTTTAGAAATATGTATCCTGACCGCTTTTTTGATGTCGGAATTGCAGAAGGACATGCTGTGACATTTGCTGCCGGTCTTGCGGCAGGTGGACTTAGGCCGATTGTTGCAATATATTCTTCCTTTTTACAACGAGCTTATGATCAGATGATTCATGATGTATGTATACAGAATTTACCTGTTGTTTTTGCAATAGACAGAGCCGGATTGGTTGGAAGCGATGGTGAGACGCATCAGGGTATTTTTGATTTGTCCTACCTGTCTTCTATGCCAAATATGACTATCATGTCACCAAAAAATAAATGGGAACTCTCCGATATGCTTAAATTCGCAGTAACCTATGATGGTCCCATTGCGCTGCGTTATCCGAGAGGTCTGGCTTTTGAAGAATTGTATGAATATCGTGCACCAATCGAATGTGGTAAGAGCGAATGCATTTATCGAGAGCAGGAGGTAGCACTTTTAGCAGTCGGCAGTATGATTCCGACAGCACTTGAAATACGAAAGAAATTGAAGGAACAAGGGGTTTCATGCAGTCTGGTAAATGCCCGTTTTGTAAAACCGATAGATACGGAAGGAATCAAAGCATTATTGCCCAATCATTCACTAATTGTGACTTTGGAAGAGAACGTTGCAAGTGGTGGATTCGGAGAAAAGGTGCGAGAGTTTATTGATTCCTTACAGACAGAAACCAAAGTGATGAATGTCTGTATTCCGGATTGTTATGTGGAACATGGTAGTGTAGATATTCTTCGTAAGGAATTAAAAATTGATGCAGACTCCGTTTCACAAAAGATATTAAAATATTGGAAGGATTAGAAAATGAAGGTTCGTTTGGACGTACTTTTGGTAAAAAAGGGATTGGCTGAATCAAGAGAAAAAGCAAAGGCTTATATTATGTCCGGTATTGTATTCGTGAACGATCAAAAAGAGGACAAGGCAGGAGATTTGTTTGAAGAAGAGACTGCCAAAGTTGAGGTTCGCGGAGCAACCTTGAAATACGTAAGTCGTGGCGGTCTGAAGCTTGAGAAGGCAATTGAGAAGCATGGGTTGTCGTTTGAAGGTATGGTTTGCATGGATATCGGAGCATCTACCGGTGGATTTACGGATTGTATGCTTCAAAATGGTGCAAGTAAAGTATATGCCGTTGATGTCGGACATGGTCAGTTAGCCTGGAAATTGCGCAATGATGAACGCGTCGTTTGTATGGAAAAAACAAATTTCAGATACATGGTACGCGAGGATATACAGGATGATTTGGATTTTGCCTCGGTAGATGTTTCTTTTATTTCACTTAAAAAGATTCTTCCGCCGGCATATCATTTACTCAAAGAAAATGCACGAATGGTATGTCTGATTAAACCCCAGTTTGAGACTGAGAAAGAAAAAGTCGGAAAGAAGGGGGTTGTTAGAGATCCTTTGGTGCACAAGGAAGTGTTGGTTTCTGTTATTTCTTTTATGATGGAATCCGGATTTGAAATAATTGACTTGGATTTTTCACCAATTCGCGGACCGGAAGGTAATATAGAATATCTTGCATATATCAAAAAGTCCGCTTTGACTGATGCGGCTGCGATGAATGAAACGTGGATGAAACGGATTGATGAAATTGTAAGTTTATCGCATCAACAGTTATAGTGTTTTAACGGGGGAAGAGTATGGAACGCTTTTTATTGATTGTAAACAGTCAGAAAGATATCGGTTTGCAGGTAACCAATGATGTGAATGCATATTTGAAGAAAAAGGGTTGTGAAACCGAGGTGATTGTTTTGGAATCACGTGAAGACGATGTGGCATTGGAGCAGGTTGGTAATTTTGATTGTGCGGTTGTTCTTGGCGGTGACGGAACGATTCTCAGAGTTGCCAAGAGAATCGGAAATTCACACATTCCTATTCTGGGAATTAATATGGGGCATTTAGGATACTTAGCCGAGGTGGAAAAAGAGCATTATGAAGCAACGATGGATGCGTTATGTGATAATGTTTTTGAGATGGATGACCGTATGATGTTGTCAGGCTATGTACTTCGGAATGATGAATGCATTTGCGAGGCGGAAGCTTTGAATGACATTGTTATTACGCGTGGTGGTTCGCTTCAGGTATTAAGTTATGAGTTGCGTGTAAATAGCAAATTTCTGAAAAATTATAAAGCTGACGGTGTGATTCTTGCAACACCAACCGGTTCCACTGCATATAATCTTTCGGCCGGAGGTCCGCTTGTGGAACCGGGTGCAGATATTATGCTGGTTACTCCGATTTCACCGCATACCATGATGAATAAAAGCTTTGTTCTGCAGGCATCAGATAAGGTTGAGGTTACTATTTTACCACCGCATGATGCTGATAAGGAACAGATTATTGAGGTGAATTTTGACGGCAGTAACAGAGTGAAACTTCAGGCGCATGACAAGGTTGTTGTTTCCAAATCAGAAAAAACAGTTACCTTAATTCGTTTGAATCAGATGAGTTTTTTGGAAACATTACATCGTAAGCTTCGCGAAGAATAACAGGAATAAGAACGGATGATTTGGGACGTGTTTTCTGAGAAAGTGAAAACGCAAGGGAGAAGTATGAAACAAAGCAGACAGCAGGCAATTATTGATTTGATTGAAAAATTTGATATAGATACACAGGAAGAAATTGTTTCCCGTTTGCGTAACGACGGTTTTCAGGTAACGCAGGCTACAATTTCAAGAGACATTCGGGAGTTAAAGCTTTCTAAAATCCCGAACGGTCATGGAAGACAAAAGTATGTTTTTTTACAAAACAACAGAGAATATATGGGCGATAAATATATTCGTATTTTTTCCGAAGGCCTTGTTTCCATGGAAACCGCACAGAATATCCTTGTGATTAAAACTGTTGCAGGAATGGCAATGGCCGTAGCAGCTGCACTGGATGCAATGCATTTTCAGGAAATTGTCGGTAGTATTGCCGGAGATGATACTATTATGGCTGCACTTCGAAGTTCTGAAGATGCAATTGCTGTGAAAGAAAAGATTAATGAGATGATACAGGCATCCTTTTAAAAATAAATTGCAGAATTGTCGGGAGAGGGCAGGATTTATGAAAAAGGAGGCAATATGTTATTACATTTACACGTTAAGAATTTCGCACTCATCGATGAGGCGGAGGTTGATTTTACGGAAGGATTAAATATCCTGACAGGCGAAACCGGTGCTGGTAAGTCTGTTTTATTAGGTTCTGTTAATCTGGCTTTGGGAGCCAAAGCGGATAAGGATATGATTCGACAGGGTGCTGAATATGCACTGGTGGAACTGATTTTTCAATTGGATAATGAAATGCAGTGTGAGGCGATTCGTAAGATGGATTTACCAATTGAAGAAGAGAATCTGGTTATTTTGCAACGTAAAATTCTTGCAAATCGAAGCGTTAGCAAAATTTGTGGCGAAACAGTAACTGCAGCCCAGTTAAAAGAACTTGCACCGATTCTTCTGGATGTATACGGTCAACATGATTATCAAAGTCTGATGCATGCAAAAAAACATTTGGCTGTATTGGATTCTTTTGCCGGCGAGAGCGCAAAGAAGTGCATGGAGCGGTATCGCGAATCTTATGAAGAATACTGTTCGTTAAAAAAACGAATGGAAGCACCGGAAATGTCTGAATCGGAGCGTGAGCGTGAGTTGTCTTTTGCTTTGTTTGAGGCAGAGGAAATTGAGCAGGCCACGTTGAAAGAAGGCGAATTAGAGGTATTAGAGCAGAAATTATCCAAAATGGAGAATCATGAGAAAATTATGAAAGCTTTATCCACCGCGCTTTTTTTACTCAAGGAGTCTGATTCTGCAAGTATTTCAGGTATCGAGCGCTCGTTACGTGAGTTGCATGCAGCAGGTACGGTTGATGAAGCGGTTTCTGATTTTGCCAAACGTTTGGAAATACTGGATACTGATTTATCCTATCTTGCACGCGAGATGAGTTCTTATTTGGAAGAGAGTGAGTTTAATGAAGAAGAATTTCAGGTAATACGTGAAAGAGTCAATTTGTTAAATCGCCTGATTATGAAATACGGAAAAACGATAAGTGATGTGATTGCATATGGGGAACGTGTTCGTGAGCGAATCGCTGTTTTACAGAATGCAGAAGAAGAAAAGCGTATGCTGGAGCAGCTTTTCAAGGAGAAGAAAAATACTTTGCATAAACTTGCGCAAGAACTTTCTTCTTATCGTAAATCGGATGCAAAAATTCTCGAACAGGAAATTACAGATGCTCTTGTTGACTTGAATTTTTTACAGGTAAAATTTGAAATCGCTTTTGAAGAGTCTAATGATTTTGGGACAAGCGGATGTGATAAAGTTACTTTTATGATTTCGACCAATATTGGAGAGTCTCTCAAACCCATATCATCGGTGGCTAGCGGCGGTGAATTGTCTCGTATTATGCTTGCAATCAAAACTGTTTCTGCGCGTCGAGATGAGATTAATACGCTTATTTTTGATGAGATTGACAGTGGTATAAGTGGTAAGACTGCGTGGAAAGTTTCTGAAATGTTAGGACGTCTGGCAACTGACCGACAGATTATTTCTATTACGCATCTGCCGCAGATTGCAGCCATGGCAGATACGCATTTTCATATTTTGAAGCAAGAAGCGGATGGAAAAACCAAAACCGATATTATACGATTAGACAATGAAGGATCACTAGGTGAGATTGCAAGGCTTTTAGGTGGTGATGTGATTACAGAGGCCACTATGGAAAATGCGCGTGAACTTCGTAAACAGGCTCGAAATGTAAAAATTGGATAATTAAGTTTCCCAAATCGGTACATACTATGAAGGACAGAAATGTCCTTCTTTTTTTATTCGTTAATAGGGTATTATGCCAAGCGGATTAAAAAATAGGCATTTTGACAAATGAAGTCTACCGGGGGTTTTTTCAGTATGAATATATTGCGTAAGGTAATGATTGGAATAAGTTTAGTTGGTATTATGGGAATAATGACTTTCATTTATATATATGAGTGGTATCAGATTCCTGAAAAAATATATTTGGAGAATAATCAGGAAGAAATTCTTTCTTTTCATGCACCTGTAAACGGAAAAGTATATCGTGTAGAAAATGGCGAAAACGTGCAGGATATTCCGGCCGGAAATATGTTTTCAAATGCAAAAGAATTTGATTTGATGCAGGATTTATCTCTTACAGTGAGAAGTGGTGAAAGCTATCTGGCTAAGCTTCGCTTTTTGGGTGTTTTTCCATTCAAAGAAGTGGAAATAGTTGGTGTTGAGAAAAAGTATCTGTTTCCTATGGGTGATCCGGTAGGAATCTATATTAAAATGGATGGTGTTCTTGTAATTGATACAGGGGTTTTTAACGATGTGAATGGAATGGAAGCAGCACCTTGTCGGAATGTTCTTGAAAAAGGCGATTATATAACATCCGTTAATGGGGTGGAAGTGACAAAGAAAAGTGAATTTATGAAGCTTGTACAGGAATCGGATGGATGCGCGCTGAAAATCACAGTCCGGAGAGGGGATAAGCTTCATTCCTTCAATGTACAACCGGAGAAAGCGAATGATGGTGTGTATAAACTAGGAATATGGATTCGTGACAGTTTGCAGGGAATTGGAACAATGACCGCAATGGATGAAGATGGAAATTACGTCGCACTTGGGCATGGAATTAATGATTGTGATACAGGTGAAGTAGTTGAGATGGCATATGGAAGATTATATAAAACTTCTATTCTTGCTGTAAAAAGTGGAAAAAAAGGGCAGCCCGGAGAGTTAAACGGTGTAATCCAATATCAGGAAGAAAATATACTTGGGGATGTTTTGGCTAACACCGAACAGGGAATCCAGGGAGTGATTACAAATGCAGAAACATTTGGTGCGTGGAAAGAACCTTTACCTATAGCATATAAGCAGGATATAAAAGAAGGCGAAGCTTGGGTCTATTCTGATCTTGAAGCGGATGGTAATAAATACCGAATTCAAATCACAGATGTCCGCTTGGATACGGTTGATGATAAAAAAGGTATCATATTTGAAGTATCCGATGAAAAAATGTTGAAGTTTAGCGGAGGTATTGTACAAGGAATGTCGGGGAGTCCGATTATCCAGGATGGGAAGATTATTGGTGCTGTGACACATGTACTGGTAAATGATCCGACCAGGGGGTATGGGATTTTTATAGAGAACATGTTAGAACACTAAAGTATACAGTGATAATATGAAAAGACTTCTGGAAAGGTTACTTTCATTTCATGAAGTCTTTTTTTCTTGGTTTCAAAGTAAATACCTATGTCGTTAAAAATTGTGCGATTAACAGCAGATTCTATGATTAAAAAGAATAAATCTGATAATTTGCATAATTGTCTAATCTCTTTTTTGTACAAATCAAATAGTCAGTAAAAGGCAACATTGAAAAGAAAAAGACGATATGATAAAATAAAATGAGACAAATTTAAACACAATTCAAGGGTGGTTTTAGATGAAGCATATTTTTGTGATCAATTCGCATGCAGGGAAAAAAAACTTTGCAACGGAATTAAGACGGCAATTATCGCAGATTCCTGATTTTGATTATTATGTTTTTAATACAAGAAAAGCAGGTGAAGAGGCAGAACTTGTCAGACAGATAAGACAAATTTTTGATGATGAAAAACTCAGATTTTACTGTTGCGGCGGTTCGGGAACCTTTCGAAACATGCTGAATGGATTTGAGCGGTTTGATGATATGGAAATCGCTTTTTATCCGTGTGGAATTACGAATGATTTCATGAAAATATTTGGTAAAGATATGCCTGCTTTTACGGATATTCGTTCGTTGATTGAAGGCGAGGCCGTAAAAATAGATTATTTAAAAAGCAATAATGGCGTTATGCTAAATACACTTTCTTTCGGTGTGGATTCTAAAACTGTGGATATCATTAACAGAGTCAATTATTTACAGATTGTAAATGAAAATCTCCCGTATAATGTGGGGGTTATTTTTTCAATGCTTGGCTCGGATATGGGAGAATATATTATTGAACATGATAATGGCGTATATCGTGGAAAGTGTACGGAAGTTGTTTTCGGGAACGGAATTGTGTTTGGCGGAAATCTGCATTTTGTCGAACAGGTAAATGTGAAAGACGGAATCGGATGTTTGAGAGTATTATTCCCGAAAAGAGGTTTTGGACGTTTGAAAATGATGCTTAATGCGATTCATTCCAATTTCGCTAAATTAGATGCGATTTCAGAGGTTTCCATGACCCAAAAAGTATGTATCAGAAGAGCGGACGGTGCAGAAATTGCTGTGAATCAGGATGGTGAGATTGTAAGAGGCGTAAGAGAATGGACTGTTGAAATTGTTCCGAATGCGTTGCCTTTTGTCATCCCAAAGGGGGTAATGCTGCATGAATAATAAAATGAGTACAAAGAAAACTATAATATATATTATTTTTACAACGATTCTGTATCTCCTATCATTAGGAATGGGCATTTGGTTTCAGGAAGTAGAAGTATATTTCCTGTTTTTGTTATTGCCTATTGTTTTTACGCTTATTTTCAAGAATCATCGTTTATTCAATTGGCAAATAGTTGGCTTTATATTGATTTTATCTGTAACAACTATATTAGGATTCCCCGGAATTGATATACAGTTTGGGCGTAAAACATTTGTGATTTTCTGTTTCGTATATATTTTCATCTGTTTTTTCCTGAAGTATTTCATGAAAATTGTTCAGTTAAAAGAACAGGAATATATCGAAAAAGAGCAGAGCATTGATGATATGTCCAAAGTGGTTTACGCAAAATGTCTTGAAGCAAAAACTGCGAATCGTGCGAAATCGTTATTCATTTCACAGATGTCTCATGAAATCAGGACCCCAATTAATGCAATTATGGGAATGAATGAAATGATTATCAGAGAAAGTAAAGATGAGAATATTATTAATTATGCATCAACGGTTACTGCGTCATCCAAAGCATTGCTTTCTATTGTTAATGATGTTTTGGATATTTCCAAAATTGAAGCCGGTAAAATGGAAGTTGTGGAAGAACAATATGATGTCGCTGTTTTACTGACAGATGCCTTTGATATGATAAATAATCGTGTAAAGAGCAAAAATCTTTCATTTATAGTAAAGTGTGATGAAGATGTCCCGCGTTATCTATGGGGAGATTCTTTGAGAATCGGTCAGATATTAATGAATCTTCTGACAAATACGGTAAAATATACGCATAAAGGCGGAATTACTATGGCTGTTTTTGCACCGAGATCCGGAGATGGAGTTTTTCTTACAATCGAAATCACAGATACCGGAATCGGAATTAAACCGGAAGATATGGACAAGTTGTTTGATAAATTCGAACGTTTGGAACTGAAAAGGAATCAGAATATCGAAGGCAGCGGACTTGGGCTTTTTGTAACCAAAAATCTGGTTGAGTTAATGGGTGGCACGATTAAGGTTAATAGTGTCTACGGAAAAGGTTCTACGTTTACTGTAATGATTCCGCAGAAAATGACGTCTTTCGAGCCGATTGGAGTATTTGAACCGGAATCTCACAGAAACAGTATAAATGATCAAAGCGCTCATGCCGAATTTATTGCAGAAGATGTTAAGATTCTGGCAGTTGATGATGTTGAAATGAATCTGGTTGTTTTGAAACATTTGTTAAAAAAGTATCAGATACAATTGGATTCCGTTATGAGCGGTGCGGCATGTCTTGAAAAAATAAAACAGGAAAAATATGATTTGATATTTTTAGACCATATGATGCCTGAGCTTGACGGAATTGAAACATTTAAATTAATGCAAAAGGATAAACAGAATCTGAATTATGACGTTCCTGTAATTATGCTTACCGCAAATGCAATTGTAGGGATGGAAAAAAAGTATTTGGAGGATGGTTTTTCCGGTTATTTGTCAAAACCGGTGCTTGTTCATGAATTAGAAGAAATCTTAACAACTTTTTTGCCCAAAGTGAAATTGAAAATAGAGGAAAAGGAACAAAAAGATATAATGGAACAGCATGTAAGCGGTTTGGAATATTTAAAACTTAATATTCCGGATATTGATATTGATTCGGCAATGAATCATTGTGCCGGTAATGAAGCGTTTTACATTGAGATGTTGAGTGAATTTGTTGAGAATAAACTGATTGATAAAATTCCGGAAATGTTTGAATGTAAAAATTGGCCTGAGTATACTATTCAGGTGCATTCGCTAAAAGGTCTGGCAAGAATGCTTGGATTAACAACTTTAGGAGAACTTGCCGAAATGCAACAATTTGCTGCGCAAAGCGGACAGGAGGCGTTGATTGTAGACAAGCATGATTTGCTTATGAAAACATACAAACAAATGATTGAAGTAATCAAAAAAGCAAAGCTTTAGGGATGTGTTTTTGAAGAGAGGGCAGAGTATGAACAATGCATATCGAAAAATATGTTATGTCGGATTTGGCGTTATCATAAACCTTCTTGGCTGTTATTTGGCTTATGTTCTTCACATGCCATTTTGGGGAGATATGATAGGGACTTGTGTTGCAACTTATTTTGGCGGTTTGTGGTGCGGAATCATTACTGTATTATTGGCAGGTTTTATTACGGGATTATATAATCTTTCCTTACTTAATGTTGTGGCCGGATTCGGTCTTGCAATAGGTTTTTATTTTGTTGTAAAAAAGAATCTGTTTCAAAAATTATTACATGCGATGCTGGTTAGTTTCTGGCTTGGCATTTTATGTGTTATGATTTCAACGCCGATTAATCTTGTTTTATATGAAGGATATTGCGGAAATGAATGGGGCGATGCGCTTGTTGATATGTTACGCTGGTATGATATTTCAAATATTGTTTCAGCTTATGCGGGTGCGGTTATTGTTGAATTAGTTGATAAACAGATTTGTATCATTAGTGCATTTTATATTATTATATTTGCTAAAAAAATTCTTAAAAACGACAATAAAGTGAAGACTGTTGTACCTGTGCTTTTACTTGTGTGTATCGGGACAACTGTAATCGGTTTTCCTTTACAGACTATAGCGGCACCTTCTGCCTCATTTGGAGATAACTATATTGAAACGATATATGATAATAAAAACGGCATGGTTTCTTCGGAAGCGAATGCGATTTGTGAGACAGAGGATGGTCATATCTGGGTCGGAAGTTATGCGGGGTTAAACCGGTATAACGGTCAGGAATTTGAATTCATAAGAGAGGGCGGTATTGTCAGTGTTATTGATATGATGAGAGACAGTCAAAACCGCCTCTGGATTGGTACAAATGATGCCGGTATTGCAAGATATGAGAATGGCGCATTTGCTTATTTTACCAAGGAAGACGGGTTGATTTCAGATTCCGTACGCTGCTTTGCAGAAGATGGCGAAGGAAATATCTATGTAGGAACGAGTGACAAAATTTGTGTATTCCGTGCAGATGACCGGATTGAAGTCTTGGATTATGATATTTCTTTTGTGAAAGAAATGGCGGTGTATAAGGATTTATTAATTGCGATTGATAATAACGGCAAATTGTATCTGATTACAGAACGTAAAATTTATTCTTTGGAAGATGAGATTGCTAAACAGTGTTTTTGTCAGTGTATTGCGGTTTCTTCCAAGGGGCTTTTGGCCGGAACCGATGAAGGCGAAGTTTTGATGCTGGATGTTTCGGAAAATGGTATAAAGCTTAATAAAGTAATGAATCTGACTGCTGATTCTGTTGCAAGTATATTTGAAGACCGCAATGGACGGGTTTGGGTTGCAGCGTCACCGAAATCCGGTTATTTTGATGCAAATGGTGTTTTTCATATCATTAAATGTGACGGGTTTGATGAATTTATCAGCTGTATCTATGAAGATTATCAGGGGAATATCTGGGGCGCATCATCTCATTATGGTGTAATCAAATTGTCGCAAAGTAATTTTGTTAATGTTTTTGAACGAGCCGGACAGGAGGCACGTGTTGTTAATGCATCGGTAGTTTATGCGGGAGATTATTATTTTGGTACGGATAACGGTTTGGTTATTTTAAATCAAAATTCTTTGCAGCAGGTTAATAATGAGATTACAAAACGTCTTGAGGGCATAAGAATACGTTCTCTGTTTATTGATTCACATGAAAATTTGTGGATTTGCACTTATAAAGGATTGTTTTGTTATAATAAAGAAAATGATTTTCATCTTTATGATGTGCTGACACAGAATACATCCAGTGACAGATTTCGATGTATTACGGAATTAAATGATGAAACAATTGTTGCCGGCACTGCCGATGGTATTAACTATATAAAGGGCGGTAAGGTTGTTAATGTATTGAATGCGGATGATGGTATGCAGAATACCCAGATACTGACACTTGCTGAGGCAGAGGACGGTATTCTTCTTGCCGGAAGTGACGGTAGCGGAATATACGTTATTGAAAATGGTGTGATAACAAATACACTTACAAAAGAAAACGGACTTTCTTCCGGAGTAGTATTAAGACTGATTCCTTGTGAACATGGTTTTTTAGTTGTGACAAGTAATTCTTTATGTCATATGAGCGAGAACTATAAAATTACAAAGCTTACTTCTTTTCCGTATTTCAATAATTATGACATTATCGTGGAAGGTCAGATGGCTTATGTAACCTGCAGCGCAGGGGTATACAAGGTTAAATTGGGTGATTTGTGCGCCAATAAGGTTACACAGTATGAACTTTATGATGTGAATGAAGGACTTGGAGTAGGGTTGACTGCAAATTCATGGAACGATAGAACACAAGCAGGAGAGTTACTGCTTTGCAGTAATTCCGGGTGTGTATTGTTTCACGATAATGAAACCGATGCTTCTGCAAACCAAAACATCAAATACGGATTGTCTTATGTTGAAGCAGACGGAGAACGCATACAACAAGGGAATACCGGTGATTATCTCATACCGGCAAGGGCAGAAAAAATACAAATTTATGCTTCGGTCAGAAATTATGCCTGTGTGGACATGAAGGTCAGATTTTTCCTTGAAGGCGAAAACGATAACGGAAAGATTTATCATTGGAATGAAATTGAGCCGATTCAAATAGTAAAACCGGAAAAGAAAGAATACCGCATTAAATTTCAGATTCTTGACAGTCTTGCGCAGAATGTACTTTCTGAAAAAGAAATTGTACTGAAAAGAGATATCCGATTGTGGGAGCAACCTGGTTTTATTACATATCTTATCCTTGTTTGTCTTGAATTATTTTTCTTTGCCATTGTAAATGTTGTTTCGATGGTTAATTTGTTTATGCGTAAAAATGAGCTTGAAATTCTTCGGGTAGAACTGGATGAAAAAGTTAAGAATAAGACAGAAGAGTTGGTTTTACAGCAAAATAAAACAAAAGAGTTGTTTTTGCAAACTGTTACTGCGCTCAGTGAAGCGGTTGATGCCAAAGACAGATATACAAGCGGACATTCCAAACGTGTTGCAGAGTATGCGGCAATGATAGCGGCTAAAATGGGTAAAAGTAAAGAAGAACAGGAAGAAATATATCGAGCAGGTTTGTTACATGATGTCGGTAAAATCCGTGTACCGGAAGATATCATAAATAAACCGGGCAAATTAACGGAACAGGAATTTGATATCATTAAGATTCACCCGGATACCGGGTATCATATCCTGAAATGGATTTCCGGCAGTGAAAAGATTGCACTTGCTACCAAATATCATCATGAAAGATATGACGGAAAAGGATATCCGCATGGTTTGGCAGGCGAAAATATACCTGAAATTGCAAGAATTCTTTGTGTGGCAGATTCTTATGATGCTATGGCGAGTAACCGTAGTTATCGTAAAGCACTTCCGCAGGAAACTGTGCGTAATGAGATTATCAGAGGCAGGGGGACGCAGTTTGATCCGGCGATTGCAGATGTTATGCTTCAGATGATTGATGAAGATAAAGAATATAAGCTACAGCAAAGTGATTTGTCGGGCAGAAAGATACTTGTTGTTGATGATGAACCGATGAATGTTAAGTTTGTACGAAATATACTGCGTGATGAGCCGCGCTTTGAAATCATTGGTGCTTCCGGAGGAAAAGAGGCGTTACAGATTTTAGAGGAAACGGAGATTGACTTGATATTACTTGATGTAATTATGCCTGAGATGGATGGGCTGGAGACATTAAAACAAATCCGTATGAAGCATCAGATTGCGGTTGCTTTAATGACTGCAGATAAAGAACTTACGGCAAGCTCTGAATTCAAGGAATTAGGGTGTGATGATTTCATAACAAAACCGTTTATGCCCTTGTTGTTGATAGAAGTAATCAGGAATATGTGCGATTAGTCTATGTTAGATCATGAAAATTAAGAAGGCCGGTTGGCCTTCTTTTTGATGCTATGCGAAGCAATTCATGCAAATTTTGCTGTCTTTAAAAATTTTTACCATTTGATTACTTTTTGATGTTAAAATAGTAAAGATGTTGTGGAAAGGAAGGGAATTCAAATGGCTAATATATTGATAGTAGAGGATGACCGACATATTAGTGAACTTGTGAAGCGGAATTTATCTTTGGTAGGACATACATGTACTTGTTGTTATGATGGTTTGAGTGGACTGGAAGTGTTACAGGAGCAGTCATTTGACTTGATTTTATTAGATGTAATGTTACCGGGTGTGTCCGGATTTGATTTTATTACACGAGTATCAGGCACACCGATTATCTTTGTAACAGCAAAAGGAGAATTGGATGACCGTTTGAAAGGCCTGACTTTAGGTGCGGAAGATTATATTGTAAAACCTTTTGAGATGCTTGAGTTGATTGCGCGAATTAATATTGTATTACGCCGTAGCCAACGGGATGAAATAATGCAAGTCGGAGCGGTGCAAGTAGATTTGAAGAAACGACTGGTTTTATCAGAAGGGCAAGAAATTATATTGACACCGCAAGAGTTTTCCTTATTAGAGGTATTAATCATTAATAAAAACATAGCACTCTCGCGAGATAAACTTCTGGAATTGGCATGGGGCTATGATTATATAGGAGATACCAAGACCGTAGATGTACATATTCAGAAATTACGAAAAAAATTAGGATTAGAGAATGAAATCCGCACGATTACAAAATTGGGATATCGTTTGGAAGTATAGAGGAAACACTGATGAAATTATGGCAAAAAGTATATTTGTTTACAATGATATTGTTTGTTGTACTGCTAAATGTGGGCATGTACGTTGTTTTTGAACTGACGTATCAAAAGGATATCGGGGTAGAACAAAAGCAAGCGGAAGCAGAGTACAATATGTTGACCGACCTGGTGGTTCGAAGTCTGAACAGTCTTTATAATCAAGGAGATGTTACAGATGCGAAATTGCGAAGAGTCATGGAAAAATACGAGAATTATTATGACGATACATTATGTTTAACTCTATGGAAGGGAGAAAACTGTGTATATCCTGAGAATGCTGATAATTTGCGGGATTGGAATGATGTATCCGGTAGAAATGAAATTATAATAACAGGAAATGATTTAAAGAAAATCACTGTTCAGGGTAAAATATATGAAGGTGAAGAAACTTTATATTTACGTTACGAAAAAGAATTAACAGAACTGAATGAGGTATGGGACAAACTTCAGACCAATTATCTGGTGATTAGTTTGTCATTTTCATTTGTTTTGGCAATTTCTCTTTTTATAATCTTAAGAAGGACGATGAAACCCATTACCCAACTAACCAAGGTGGTTGATGATATGGCAGAAGGAAATTGGGAGAGTAAAGCGCCGGAAACCGGAAAAGATGAGGTTGCGACACTGGGAAGGCATTTTAATCGGATGGCAGATAAAATACAAGATAATATTCAGCAGATTCGGCAGGAAGCAGATGCAAAACAAGAATTTGTTGATAATTTTGCCCACGAATTAAAAAGTCCGTTAACCAGCATTTATGGATTTGCGGAGTATGTCCAAAAGGCGAATATACCGGAAGATGAGAAGATTCAATGCATGAGTTATATTATGGACGAAAGTAAGCGTTTGTTACAGTTGTCTTATACATTGCTTGATATGGCAAAGATCAGAAATGAAGCAATACATATTGAGGAAGTGAAACTATGTGAAGTGGAAGAACAGATTCAAAAGCGTATGGAAACATTGTGTGCAGAACGTGGTGTTACACTTGTATGTAACAGAAGTGCGGATACTATGTTTGCCAATGAAGTATTGCTGTTTAGTTTGTTGTGTAATCTGATTCAAAACGCTGTTTATGCTTGTAAAAGCGGTGACATTGTTACCTGGGGCGTGGAAGAGGAAGCTGCAAACATTCGAATTTACGTAGAAGATAATGGTTGTGGTATGACAAAAGAGCAGGTCAAACGTGTGAAGGAACCTTTTTATCGTGTAGATAAGGCAAGAAGTCGTGAAGCCGGGCGCACCGGTCTTGGTCTTGCCATATGCAGTCAAATCGTGGAATATCACAATGCACGGATGGATATTCAATCAGAACCGGATAAGGGCACAATCATTACCGTTCTTTTTCCGAAAAAGTTTACCGTTTGATTACTTTTTCTTTATTGTATGGTAAAAACGGACTTGTATCCTATACCTACCATGGTAAGTAAAGAAAAAAGTGAAAGGAAGTAAATGAAATGAGAAAGAAAAAAGGAGTCATTATAACAGTAACAACGGCATTGGTAATTGCAGCATGCGGAGTTGGTTGTTTGCATGCCGGTATGGAAAAAACGATGCAGGAAGAAGTGGTAACACAGGTGGAAAGTAATCCGGATGTGATTCTTGAAGAGGGTAGTCCGGAAGAGGGTAGTCCGGAAGAGGTAGAGAATCTTGTTTATCAGGCGAATCAGGTATGGCAGGAGGAGGAAAGTATCTATTTACCGGAAGGTGCAGAAATTGTAGCGCAAGGTAAGGATAGCTACGGAATAGTATGGGATAATTACAGCATCGAGTATTGGCAGAATGATAAATATTTTGCAAAAGAAACCCAAGAAGATTTAGGTTTGGGGAAAGTGGTTCTGATTCTGAAAGATACCATCCAAAAATATTCTGGTCAGGACATGGAAAATTGTGAGATTGAGGTGGTTTTGGCGGATCCCGTAGATGACTATGAGGGAGGAGAAGATTGTGAACCTATAATACTTGAAACAACAGATGGGGAGGTTCTGGAACTTAAAACAACAGATGGTGATGTTCATATGATTATTGCTGATGTGGAAGGCGCGGCAAATGTAAGAGAATATGAGAATGATGCTAAATGTTATCAAGTGGGAGTTTCATCTGACAAACATGATTATTTTATCTGTGTGGATAGCGTAACAGGAGAAGTGCTTCAATATTATTATCAGAATAATAATTTAGGTGATTATTCACACGGATGGGGCAAATTAATCTCTTATGACGCTGTTGAATATGAACTCTCAGAAGAAGAACAGAAAGAATATGACGCTATGATTGCATCATTTGTAACCAATGATTTGAAATTGGGAAATGTGGAAAAGGTATTTGCCCGGGATTGGGGCTTGGCAGAGCTTAACAATGGTAGTATTGGCGATGCGCGTGCATATTATTCAGCAATATGCAAAACAGATAATGGTACTATGGTAGAAGTATCCGTAGATATGGGTGAAAAAATGGTAGTTTCTTTTGATACTACAATCGTTTATTCTTCGGAAGGATAATAATAGTTAGTCAATAATAAACACGCTTAATGCCATTACGGAGATTCGATTCTCTGTAATGGCATTTTAAAATTTATAAAAAATTTAAAAAAGTATGTTAGAGTTGTTTTTGTTTTTGCGTCTTATATAGTGAAGAACAAAAAAATGAGCATAAAAATATGCGGATACGGAGGATTTTATGAAAAAATCAAAAATTATTTTAACGATGGCAACAATGGCGAGCATGTTAGCCCTGATGGGATGTAATGCAGAGATATCGCTTAAGGATTCTCAAGGGCAGGAAACATCCACTATTGTTATAGAAACAAGTATGGAAGAGAATACAGAAAGTAATATCGTTGTTAATAACGCAACACAAAATAGTGACGAAAACAGCCATGAAAATTACGCCGGTGAAATTCAGACGGATTCACAGCAGGGTGAAGTAGCAGATATTTTTATAGAAGCAAATGAAGACTGGAATTATGTACTTACACCGGATGAGGAGTTTGCATACTTGTTTGAGGTTAAATATGACGAAGCTACATATAAGGAATACGCTACGATTGTTTGTCAGGGAGGAAAGGGTGAATATTGGACCTATGAAACCGACAAGTATGAAGTAGGACAATGTAGTTCCCTGGAGATTTTAGAAAGTCCCGTAAATGTTATTTACTTGAATGAAGGCGGAACAATTAAGGCTTTGAATATATCTGATGGTAAAATTCTTTGGCAGAACAGCGAATATTGCGGAAGCGGAACGGTATGCACTATGGATGAAGATGACAATTTATATGTTGCGGGATTTGACTCACCTTCATTGATGATAATCGATCCAAACGGTCAGACATTACTGAGAGTTCCTCAGTTTGCAGAGTATTTCTGGCCCTATGATATGTATATTGAAGACAATATGCTTACAATTCTTTTTGATAGTGAAGAGAATGCTAAAGTTGTTATGGATATTCGCGATTATTCCTATACAATTCATTAAAAATGTGTTAGGATAACGGACGTTATTACGGCATATTAAGAGAAGGCCTTCAAAATAAGGAGTATAAAATGGTGGAAGACAAGCAGATTATAGAGTTGTTTTGCAATAGAAAAGAAAATGCAATTCAAAAAACGGAAGAAAAGTACGGGAAGTTTTGTTTAAAAATTGCAGACAATATCTTACGCAATCAGGAAGATTCCGAAGAATGTGTGAATGATACCTGGATGAAAGCATGGCAAAGTATTCCACCGACAATTCCTGAATGCTTGCGGATTTTTCTCGGAAAAATCACAAGAAATCTGGCATTTGACAAATATCGGTTAAACCATTCAGCCAAAAGAGGCGGTGGAGAAATCAATTTAGTGCTTGAGGAATTGGAAGAAGTTGTAGCGGGAAATGATAATGTGGAAGCACAACTGGAAGCAAAAATGCTTACAGAAGCAATTAATACATATCTGCATACACTTTCGGAAAGAGAATGTAATGTTTTTATCAGAAGATATTTCTTTTCGGAAACGACGGCACAGATTGCAAAGCGATATGACTTAAAAGAGAGTAATGTGTTAATGATTTTATCCCGAACCCGTAAGAAATTACAGGCTTATTTGGTGCAGGAGGGACTTGTATGACAAGAGAAGATTTATTCGTTGCAATCGGCGGAATTGATGATGCGCTGATTAATAGAAGTGAAAAAGTTGTAAAAAGAAATAAGAAATTCAAGATGGTATGGTATGGTGGTATGCTGGCAAGCGCAGCATGTCTGCTATTGGTTATTTTTATGGCGCAAGGTGTTATATTACCGGAGAGTAAGCCTCCTGTAACGTCAGAAGGCAACGCGGGTAATCACGGAGACGGAAATGGTCCGGATCATCCTGATCAATATATTCCCGGACCTGTGGAAGGCGATGAAACACAAGAACAGGCCTATGGTATGGACACTACACTTGATTGGACTGATTTCAAAGCAGGGCCGATTATGCCTCTTACTTTTGCTGATGAAAATAATAACATTATTGCAGAAAGAGAACTTGTTTATGATTTTTCGGCAGTCAGTCAGGCTGATAAGGGTTATGTACCTGTAAAAGATTCCTATGTATTGAACAATACATCATCTGATGAACAGACAGTTACATTTTATTATCCGTACATCAGTAGTGGTAATGAGTTGGCAACGCATATGCCGAAAGTAATGCTCAATCAAGGGAAAGAAGAAGCGAACATTATAAACGGTGCTTATATGGGTACGGACAGCCAGGGAATGATGCGTCTGTTCAGTTCGTATGTTTCAACGGATGAGTTCTGTTATATGTTAAATGAAGTTGCACCTTTAGAGGAAGCATTGGATATGGATTTATTAAATCAAAAGGTAATCGTATATGAGTTCTCGGATTTTGATAAGGGAAGTGTACCCGGAGAGGCGGCAACATATGCTGTTACATTTGATGCTGACAAGATGGATCAGGTTTATTATAGCAATATGATGGATGTCGTAGATTCAGATACCGGTACCGTGACCTTATATTTTATGCTTGACCAGGCAATGGATGAAGAACAAAAACCGGCAATATATTTCTTGGGAAAAGTGCCGGAAGAATACGAAGCGAAGGGATATGTTTATCCTGAATTCATTGAAGTAAATGAATCTGGCGAAATAACCGTGGATATGACGGAACGTGAAACTACCGTGGTTGAAATGCTGAAAACTATGGTAGATGAGCAGATGAAGTCCATTACAAGCGAGGATGACGCTGAAACGAAAGAATTAAAAGCGTTGTTATATCGTCGTGTTGCTCAAATGTTCTGTGATATGAATCAGTGGAATACGGATGGAGAAACAACAGCAGAGGATGATGTATTCTACGCAAACTGTATTTCAGATATTATCTATTATGTTTTTGAAGAAGAATCGGTATATTTATTAACAGATACGATTACAATTCCTGCCGGTGAAAGCGTAACAGTTGAGTTTGATTATTGGAAATATGGAAATCATCAGACCCATGAACCGCAAGATAACTTTAAAGATAATTACTGTTATGATAATACACCAAGTTTAGGAACAAATGTGAACTATAGTTGTATGATAGCCACAATCAAAGATGATGGTAATATCAGGATTGAAGAGCAGAATTATGGTTTTGATTTGGAAAAAGGTATCCGTCAGGTTGAATTGGAATTAGATGCAGAGCGGTATTATATGATTGTAAAGTTTTTACATTAGATTAGCGGCATTATATAAACAGTATTTGGAAAACTCTTGTTTTAGATACTGTAAAAATTTAGTTGCTCCCTACTTGACACAAGCGTGTCGGGGAGTCCGATTATCCAGGATGGGAAGATTATTGGTGCTGTGACACATGTACTGGTAAATGATCCGACCAGGGGGTATGGGATTTTTATAGAAAACATGCTGGAACATTGAGTCCATGCGGCGACATGAAGAAAAGACACCGAGTAAGCTTGCTTACAGAGGTGTCTTTTGTGATATGGCGACATACGGCGAAAGCCGTACATGAGCAAGAAGTGAAGCGGATTGCGAATGGTGCACGGATTGCAGATGAGAGTGTTCTTAAATTTAGAATTTAGAATGTGCCTGTTGTACATATCGGCTCATATATCACATTAAAAATGTGGACAAAATAGAAAATATCGCCTTGAAAATGTAAAAAACAACAATAATATCACCTTAAAAATGTTGTGAATATAGAAGAAATCGTTTAGAATAATTAATATGAATGATAATATTTAATAAATTGGAGGCGATATCACTTATGGAAAGAAATCTATTCATAAAGCTTGAACAATGGAAAAATAAGAAAAAAAGAAAGCCTTTGATTATACAAGGTGCCAGACAAGTAGGAAAGACTTGGATTATGAAAGAGTTTGGTGCAAGATATTACAAAAATACAATCTATATTAATTTTGATAATAACGATACTATGAAAAAAGTGTTTGAGATTGATTTTGATATACCACGCATTATTTCTTCTATCAAAATTGAATATGGAAAGAGTTTTGATCCTGAAGATACACTCATTATTTTTGATGAGATACAGGAAGCCCCAAAGGCACTAGCTTGTTTGAAATATTTTTATGAGAATGCACCACAATATGCAATCATGGCAGCCGGTTCATTACTTGGAGTGGCACTTCATCAGGGAACCTCATTTCCAGTTGGGAAAGTGGATTTTATGCATTTATATCCGCTTAACTTTTATGAGTTTGTTTGTGCTATGGGTGAAAATCAGTTAGCGGGGTTACTTGAGTCCTGTGATTATGAAATGATCAATACATTTTCCACTAAGTATACTGAATTATTAAAGAAATACTATTATATTGGTGGAATGCCGGAAGTGGTGCAGACCTATATTGATACCGATGATTTTTATGAGGTGCGTGAAGTGCAGAAGAATCTGCTTAAGTATTATGAAGAGGACTTTAGTAAGCATGCACCAAAGGAAGTGGTCCCACGAATTATGATGGTTTGGAATTCCATACCATCACAGCTTGCGAAAGAGAATAGGAAATTTATATATGGTTGTATGAGAGAAGGTGCCAGAGCAAAGGATTTTGAATTGGCGATTCAATGGCTTGAGGACGCTGGATTGATAATTCGCAGTTATCGTATTACAAAGCCTGATATTCCCTTGATAGCATATATGGAAATGAATAGCTTTAAAATGTTTACCTTGGATGTAGGATTGCTTGGAGCGAAGGCAAATATACATGCAAAAGTGTTGTTAGATGGGTGTAGAATATTTGAAGAGTTTAAGGGGGCTTTGACAGAACAGTTTGTTGCACAGCAGCTAAAAGCTTCAGATAGAGAATTATATTATTATTCTACAGAGAATTCTTCCGGTGAAATTGATTTTGTGATTCAGCAGGAAATGCGATCTGTTCCTATAGAAGTTAAAGCAGAAGAAAATTTACGGGCAAGAAGCCTGCGAGCTTTTTGTGAAAAGTTCAAGCCAGAAATTGCGATAAGGTCTTCTATGTCCAATTATAGAGAGCAGGACTGGATGATAAATGTGCCGTTGTATGTATTGGATAAATTTTTGGAGAGAGAAGAATGAATCATATTAAAATACAAAAAACTATAACCCCATATGGATACGAAGAAGATTACTGGTGTATTGATGGAAAAATATTGCCAGATTATTTAGATGAGCATATTACGGAATCGGCTGATGAGTATCTAAAAGATTTGGGGTCTTTTATGGGGCTTTGTCCGGCGTGGAGTAAAGAATTGGATTTCAAAGGGGATGTTCACTTTGTATGGGAACTGATTCGCAGAGATAATTCTACAATATTACCGATTCTTTTATGCCCGGATGATTTGGATTTTTCTTGTACTGTAATCGTGGTTGAAGTTGAAAAAACGAAAGACTTTGTGTATTGGAACAGAGTAGGATATGTGCTTCATGACAATGAGGATTTTGAAGAAGAAAAAAGAAGTGGAATACTTTGCCTGGAAGCTTATTCAGATGGGGATTGGGAAAAATACGGTGATAATATAGCGCACGAGAATACTAACAATCATATGTGGAAAAAATGGATTAGCGATAATTGGGAAGAAGAGCTGTATAGAAGACGTATGAATTATACCTTACCTTACTATGAAACAGAAGGGAATGTATGCTGGTTTCAAGACTTGAATTGGTGTTTTGTGCGTGATGAATATGAAACAATGGTTCGAGGGTTTTGGGAACGAACAACATTAGAGCATTTGCAAAACATCTTAAAGCAGGATAATAATAGAAAAATGAATGTTGAAGAATGTGCCCGTCTTATGACAGAGCTGACCTTTGCAGGGAAAGAGATGTTGCAAGAACACATTAATGATTATAGTGAAATTCTATTACATATTCTGGCTTCAGAAATGGTGTCAGAACCGTTGATTAATTTATTGAGTAGAACGAATGAAAATAAAACGATAACCGATTGCTACATATCATTGATTGAAATTATGTGGAAAAAGGGTGACGAGGCAGTTCGAAATGTAGTGGATGTCACAATACTAGAGAGGTTATCTGATAAAGATGGTGTTTGGCAGAAATTTGGTAAATTAATTTCTACAGAGTTTAAACATTATATTAATCAGGAAGTGTTGGCTTTTAATGTGATGATGTGGGGTGTGAAAACATTGGAGTAAATATTTTGTAGATAATTGTAAAATTTTGTTGTTCTCTACTTGACACAAGCGTGTCGGGGAGTCCGATTATCCAGGATGGGAAGATTATTGGTGCTGTGACACATGTACTGGTAAATGATCCGACGAAGGGATATGGAATATTTATCGAATCTATGCTAAATAATAATTAATTGAATAGAAGTGTTAATGAGGAGTACAATGATTTTAAGCGGATGCTACGGAAAGTAGCGTCCGTTTTTTGCGTTTGTAAACAGGTGTTGGTAGTGCTACTTTTTCGTTTTGCGTAAGATGCAAGTGTAAATCAAAACGCTGACGGAGGTATAAATATGAGCAACAAAAATGAAATTATTATCAAAGCGACGAAACTTAAAAAAAGTTTTATCACAGGTGACACAGAACAGACAATTTTTGAAAATCTGGACCTTAATATATACAAAGGTGATTTTACAGTGATTATGGGGAGTTCCGGTGCAGGCAAGTCCACACTGATGTACTCCCTTTCGGGAATGGATCGACCTACCTCGGGCGAGGTTGTTTGGAACGGCAAAGCAATTACATCTTTAAGTGATGATAAGTTGGCTGTTTTCAGACGAAAGAATTGTGGATTTGTTTTCCAGCAGATTTATCTTCTCGATAAGATGAGTCTTATGGATAATGTGCTTACGGCTAGTGCATTGTCAGAAGCAGGAAAGAAGGAAGCGGTGAAATACGCCAAGGAACTTTTTGGTCTTGTTAATATTCCTGAGATAACATACAAAAAGTTCCCCTCTCAGGTATCGGGAGGTGAGTCTCAGCGTGCAGGCATTGTAAGGGCAGTTATAAATAAACCGGAAATTCTCTTTGCTGACGAGCCAACAGGGGCATTGAATTCAAATAATTCAACAGCAGTTCTTGATGTTTTTACAAGGCTGCATGAAACAGGTCAGAGCATTATAATGGTAACGCACGACAAGAAAACAGCTTTAAGAGGCAACCGAGTGTTGTACGTTAAGGATGGCAAGATATACGGCGAATGTGACCTCGGGGTTTATACAAATAACAGTAAGGAGCGAGAAGCAAAGCTTAATAACTTTTTGGTGGAGATGGGATGGTAATATGAAAAAGATAACAAATCAGATATTATATAACTTAAAAAAGGAAAAATCCTCTTTTATATCTATTGGCGTTATCATTCTGATAACTGCTTTGATATTGAATTGTGCGGTGGTTTTAATACGTCAGGTAGATAGTGCTTATGATGAAAAATTTGATCATCTGAGTACTGCAACACTCAACGTAATTGTTCCGGAGATTCAGAATAGCAGTAAACTTAAAAAAGCAATTGATGGAATTGAAAAGGTAGAGAAAACCGAAAGCCATACTGCTATAATGACAGAAACCACCGTCAAAGATTTTAATAATGCGGATTTTACTATGAATACAGTGTTTTACAACATGAATGAGGTGCGCACTCTTAACAATTTTGAAATTGTAAGTGAAACCGAAAATGAGGTTGACAATCCCATATATATTCCGCTTTATGTGTCTAACTTTGGTGGTTTTGCTTTGAATGACGAAATTGTTTATGTCATTGACTGCAAGTCTCATAGTTTCACCGTAGCAGGTGTAATTGAAGAAATGCAGTATGGCAACTACGGTTCGGGTTTGCTGTGTGCATATTTGCCGGAAGAAGAGTTTGCTGAGCTTGCAGATTCTTATGGTGATAAGACTGTAGTTGAATATTCAATGTGTCTAAAGAATGATGCAGATCTTGATAAGGCAAAAGATGATGTTAGCAAAGTGATTGAAAGCGAAGGTATTATGGCGTTATCAATTCTTGATGGCGAAAGTGTAAAAGGTACACGAACAATGGTTACTAATCTGCTTGTGCTGATTTTAGCTACTTTTGCACTAATTATCCTTGTAGTCAGCGTATTTCTTAGTAATTTCAAAGTCAAAAATGCAATTGAGTCCGAAATTACGAATATGAGCGTGCTGAAAGCTCTGGGTTACACAAGTGTTCAGATTATAGCAAGTATCACACTGCCTTATGCGATTGTTTCGCTATTGTTTGCAATCCTCGGCGTTGGTCTGTCTTACGTTTTGCTTCCTGTGCTTTGCTCGGTGCTTACTGTTCAGTCCGGTTTTTCTTTTGCTGTCAGCTTAGATTTGCTGAGTTTTGTGTGCGTAGCTTGTATTCTTTGCGGTGTTGTTGTTTTCTTCACATATATATCCGCACGAAAAATCAAGAAAACCCAGCCCATTGACGGCTTAAGAGGTAACTCGGGTTCAAAGCAAATAAAGAGAAATTATTTTCCGCTGGAAGAAATCAGGAGCAACACTAAATTCCTGCTTGTCTTAAAGCAGATGGCAGCTTCTAAAAAGCAGAATGTAATGCTCTTTCTTGTGTCTTTCGTGTTGACGGTTCTCATAGCATTTTCGGGTACACTGTTTTACAATGTAGTTGTTGAGCCGGAGAATTTTATGTCTGCTTTGTCAGACGAAGTAGCAGATGTGATAATGTATCCGAAAGGCGACAGTGTAAGTGAGCTTGAGTTAAAACTTGATAACGATAATCGTGTGGAATATTCGTTGAAATATATGTCTGCAACTGTTAAAATTGAGAACAAAGTGGTAACTGTTTTTGCCTGCGAGGATTTCTCTAAGGTCAGAAATGACGTATGCTATATGGGTGAAAATCCGAAAGAGGCAGATGAAATTGCCTTGGGCAGTGTTTTTGAAGGAAATTTTGCAATCGGCGACACCGTCCGAGTGACTGTTGACGGCATTACAAAAAGCTTTCAGGTCACAGGTTTTGTGCAAAGCATAAATTTACAAGGTGAGATTTGTGAACTCAGCATAGATGGTTACAACCGTCTCTATGCAAAAAAACAGACGCCATCCCTTTATGTGTATCTTGAAAATGCTGAAAATTCCGAAAAGATTACGAAGGAATATAAATCCGATTGCTCCGAATTGATAGCAGACGCAGTGAATTCTTACAAACTTCAAAAGGAAGCACAGGATATGTATATGGGTATCACCGTGGTTCTTGTAGTGGCAATTTTTGCGGTAACAATTCTCATTGTGCTTTTTATTCTGTACATTGTAATCAAGTCCCTGCTTGTAAAACGAAGACAGGAACTGGGTATTTACAAAGCAATGGGCTACACAAGTGCACAGCTTATTTTACAGACAACAAGCTCGTTTCTACCTGTGTCTGTAATAGCAATTGTGCTTTCAAGTGTGTTGGCACTTGTTTATATGTCAGCTATCTATCAGTTTGTTTTTGAAACTTTGGGTATTATGAAAAATAACATTGAAATCTCGTTGAGCTATTTACTGCTATTTGCAGTAGCTCAGATTTTAGTAAATGTTTGTATAAGTATTATTTTGTGTATGCCGATACGAAAGATTTCTGCATATGCACTCATAAAGGAATAGGGGGATAAAAATGGATTTTGGCGATAAATTAAAACAGTACAGATTAAAAGAGGGGCTTTCTCAGGAACAGCTTGCTGAGAAAATCGGAGTCAGCCGTCAGGCGATAACAAAGTGGGAGACCAATCGAGGTCTTCCTGATGTTGAAAATATGATTATCCTGGCAGAACTTTTCAAGCTTACTCTTGACGAACTTGTGCTTGAAGAGGTCAAAAAGCAGGAAGAAAAGCCTGTGGTTTTCGAAAGTGAAACAGTTTATGACATCGATACCGGGAAGCATTTTGACATAAACTTGGGCGGTGCGAGGAAAATTATTATCAAGACAGGCGTGGATGAGAAAATTCACATTGTACTTTTTTCCGAAACACTTGCAGAAATTGGCTCTCTTTTCAAGGTGAAACTTGACGAAAAGCGTAATAAGTTAGATGTTGAACTTGTAAACAAAAAGGGAGTCAGCCGTTTTGAAACTCAGGAAAGTGTTGATATTACACTTATGCTTCCCGAGAAGTTCACTGATCATACAGAGGTTTCAGCAAGTGTTAAGGAACTTTTTATTGAGGATTTACGACTCAGCTGTTTAGAGTATGACGGTGACGCAGAAAAAATTTTTATCCGCGATATAGAAGGAAGTCTGGAATTTACTTCAAAGACTGACTACGAAATTTTTATTTCAGGTAACTGCACAAAGCTTGATATAAAACAATTTAAAGCGAAAGCGATTGTTCACCTTGAAAATGCTGACGATTATAAATTGATTAATAACGGCAGAAAGTGCAAGCTTATCACACGCAAAAACGGTGAAGTGGTTGAGTTTGAAGAAAAAGAAACTGCCGAAACTATAATCAGTACATCAGGTATATTTTCTGAGTTGATTGTTGAGGTTGAGAGATAGAAATCAAACTATGGGTGAGTTTGAAAGTATGTATATTTTCCAGCCTTACAAAGTGAAAATTTAATATAAACTATATAAATGGCTATTATGAAGGTTAAATTCTTTGTAATGGCTATTTATTTTTTGTTCCTTACTTGACACATTCCAATATTCCTGGAAAAGCTGAATTTTACGATGAGATATGTGAAGACAATTGTGAGATAAATCAGGCTTGACAAATATTAATAATATGCTAAACTTAACGGTGTTAAGATTGGAGGGCGTATGGATAAAAAATATCATCATGGAGATTTGAAAATTCAATTAATAAAGTGGTTCTTGCATATGATACAAGAAGATGGGGTTAACAAGTTGTCTTTAAGAAGATTGGCACAAATGTGTAATGTCAGCGAAGCGGCTCCCTATAGTCATTTTAAAAACAAGGAAGAATTATTAATAGCAATGCAAGAATACGTAACCGAGCAATTGATGAAGTGTTTGCAAGATGCCTATGAGAGAACAGAGCATAGTAATTCGCCGATAGCTATATTTAACATGGGAAAAGCTTATGTCCAATTTTTTGTTAAATATCCGGAATACTATTCTTTTTTATTTGCGCAGCCTTATTTGAAGATAGATTTATCTATGGGTATTGAACCAAATGCATTTGAGCCTTTTCAATACTATAAGGAGAAGACGTATACGATTTATAAGAATGAAGGTTTCGATGAGGAACGTATTAAGTATGGTATTATTGCCATGTGGGCAAAGGTTCATGGCATTGCGGCCATTGCTTCGATGCAAGGTATCAATAAAGATTTTGAATGGGAAGATGTTTTAGACAAAATATTGGTTGAATAGGTGATATATAATGAAAAGAAAGAGAGTGCCTAAAATGATAATAGGTTTTTCTATATAAATTTGAGAATTGTCCTATTCGGGAATCTGATGAAATGTATACAAAGTATTTTTCATCTTCCTTGCGAGACACGGCAATGCATGAGTTGGGGGGCGGAACAACAAGAGATATGGACTCTGTAATTACCGGAATATTCTTTCCGAGTCTACGTTGTAAGGCTTATACATGGCAGGAAAGAATAAATCTATGGAGAGGAAAAGGGTTGTCTGCACAGTTTTCGGTTGTAAATGATTCTACGCATTTCAATGCTTTTAGTGAAGTGCCTTCTTTACAGATTCCTATTTTCTTTTTTGCAGGCAAATATGACTATACATGCTGTTTTGATTTGCAATATGAGTATTATGAACAGATTGATGCCCCTATAAAAGAATTCTATATGTTTGATAATTCTGCACATAGTCCTATATATGAGGAGGCGGAAGAGGCAGCTAAATTGTTTGAAGCGATATTGGAAACAGAATAAATTCCTGATGAGTTTGCACAGGGGAAAGATAAAACAGTATTAAAAGGATCAAATTTAAAAGCGAAGGAGAAACGTAATGTCATAATTTCGTAAGGGCTTAAAAATAGTTCATTAAAAATGTATTGAAAGAAAAGATATGTCAGAAAAAATGTAAAGAAATACAAATTATTCGTCAGAAAAAGCGTAATAAAATAATTGATATTCGTAGAGTTTAAAGGTGCCTTGACAGAGCAGTATGTATTGCAACAATTGGTTGCGAATACGGAGTATACTCCCTACTATTTTACTGAAACAAAATCAGAAGGAGAAATAGATTTTTTAATTCAAAAAGGAACAGACATAGTACCGATTGAAGTACAAGCGGAGGAAAATCTGAAAGCCAAAAGTTTGAGAGTATATGGTGATAAGTTTATTTGAAAAATGCTTACATTGCGAATCGGTCGACATGGCGAATAGAAAATAATTGTTGTGGAGAGTCATTAAACGTGAAATAACAAAATTGTAACCATTATTTTATGTTAAAAACTTGATACAGATGATATCCTTGTTTTGGAGGTGGTATTACATGAATTTTTCTGAAAAATTGCGATTATTAAGAAAGAACAAAGGATTTACGCAAGAAACATTTGCACAGCAATTAAATGTTTCAAGAATAGCAGTTGCAAAATGGGAGGCCGGTCAAAGTTATCCGGATATTGTGAATTTAATTCAGATTAGTAATATTATGAATGTTACCATAGACTATCTTGTGAGAGAACAAGAATGTTCCGTTTGTCCGGTTGAAATGAAACAGGATGATGTACAGGAAATCATCCTGTTTCGATTGGAAGCAAATGTGAATACCTATGCGGCATTTATGAATGAAACAGATTCTACAAGGCTTGATTCTCATGACTTTAGATACGAGAAAGGTAACTATGTGTATCATGATACCTACGTGGGAGGCGAGCAGTTTGCCGGAGAAGAAGCAATCTGGAAAAAAGGAAAAGCAGTTTATGCCATGAACTACATGGGAAGAGTTCTTGGAGAAAACTTCAGCGGGAATTTTCTTAAGGAAGCCCTTAGAAATGCAGATGTTCATATGCCATATCGAGGTCCGGAATATTATCAGGCCGGAGAATATACGTATAAGTGCAAAGTTTCCGGAGATTTCAATTGGTTTCAGGGACATGAAGAGATATATTGGACAGATGAAATAGTGTATGAATGTTATTTCCATGGAGGTTTATTAAAATAGCATTAGGGGTATTTTTTTGTTCATTACTTGACACATTCAGATATTTTACGAAAACAAGTTAAATAATGGAAATTAACAAAATAATAGAGTGGTA
>JAZSCW010000086.1:0-6051 GCA_045530835.1 Lachnospiraceae bacterium
GTTCACCTGTAAAAGAATAGGTCCCTGTTTCGAACAGAATCATATCTTCTTTCATCGGTACACTACACATCTCTTCAAAAACACTTAAAATATCTTCCAAAGTTGAATTGTCGGAAATTCTGCTTTGTAAATATTTTAATAAACTTTCTTTTGTAGTCATCTTAAATCTATCAAATAATCCCATTTGGAATTTCCTCCATCAACTTCAAATCTTCTGTTGAACATTATTTACCTGCAATCTTTTCGATCGTATCTTATAGCTTGACCTTATCTGCATATTCTTCCAATATACGCGTAATCTCATCTTCATTTTCGTAGAAGACTTTATCGCACTGGCTCAAGTCTTTTTCTGCCGGCTCGTTCTCACCTTCATTTTCCAATATCACATATGCTTCATATGCTCTTTTAAGATTCTCTTTGAGTTTTGATGGCAAAACAGTTTCCAGAGCCATTATTTCTTTTTGCAAATCACCGGTATTTTCAACGTTGGTAAAGTATTGGCCATGCCCACCATTATTAATTTCACTTTGATAGGTCATCAATTCTGCATAGGGTGAATCTACTTGTCCTTCCACCCAAAGCTCCCACATTTTACTCCACTTTCTTTGTTCTTCAGTCAAGTTCGTATTTTCTTGTTCAACTTCCGTATCAGATGCTGCATAATATGTATTAACTACTGAAGGCTCTTTGTGAGAGCATCCAATCAAACCAATCACACAATGCAATATCAAAAGTAAAATGATTAATTTCTTCATGAAATCAAGCTCCTTCATCCAATTAACAAAGCATATCTTTTTACACTTTGCGCGCAACAAACCCATTCTCTTCTCTATCGACACGAATCACAAACGGAAATTTATTGTATTTGATGCACATCCAAAAATCTTCCTGCGGGAATACATCCTGTCTGTTCTCATCAAAAAAATGCTCTCCGCCTTTGTATCTTAAGTTCGCAATCCTTTGTTCTATATCAGGCAATTCTTTTCCTTCCAAAATGCTTTTAATATATTCCGCACACAATTCATCTTCTTCGGCCGGACGAATGCCTCCGTTTCCCATACATACCAAGGATACCGTTTGCGGGTTACGATGCATGATATACTCTGCAACCGCCTTGGCATTCACAAGGCTTCCCGTAATAATCTCACTTGCTGCTTTCGCATTCACGATGCCTTGCGTTCCTGCGCTTGTGGTGTGGATGACAGTCTTGCCTTTCACCGCATCCCGTTGTACTGCAGAAGGGGAATTTCCGTAATCAAAACCTTCGCATTTTTTGCCATGACGTTCACCGATCAGTACACTGTCAGCAAACTCCTTTTTAAGCATAAAAGCTTCTTCAATTGCTCCGACAGGACGGATTTCTTTCACTCCCATATCATATAAATAGCATTCCAGGGAAAAAGCCCTGAATACATCAATAATCACGGTAAGGCCTTCTGCCTGCTTGGCACCTTCGATTAAATGTAAAATTTTTATCTGATTCGCAAATTTTTCCATTATTTCTGCTCTCTTTTATTTCGTATTTCTGTATTATCCTCTCGAAACCGGCACGCTCTATCGGATTCCCTATACATACTCTTCCTTCAGTATAGAATAATGCACCTCATCAACAATTCCCTGATTGTTAAATCCGGCACTCCGCAGTGTCCCTTCATACGTCATTCCAAGCTTCTGCATTACCCTTCCCGATTTCGGGTTGTTTTTATCATGGGTAGCGCCGATTCTGTTGGCGCCGACCTGCTCAAACAGATATTTTATAACCGCACCACCGGCTTCCGGCATGATTTCTTTTCCCCACCATTTGGTACCCATGCAATAGCCAAGCATCGCTTCCGATATATCTTCTCGTATGGAAACAACCGATATGCTGCCGATAATTTCCCCTGTTTCTTTTAATTCAATGACCCAATTATAGTAATCATTCTTTTCATATTCTTTGACCCATTGACCAATGATTTCCCTTGTGATATCTGCATTCGGATGCGGAGGCCATGTCAAAAATCTGGTCACCTCATCCTCTGAGGCCCAGTTGTGATACATCTGCTCCGCGTCTTCCGTTCTGAATCGTCTTAATATTAATCTTGCAGATTCCAATGTAATCGTACCTGAATGATTCATTTGTCCGTCTCTCCTATCCTTCTCAAAAATGTAAGCTATTTGCCAAATTGACATTCCATGGTTTTCATCATTTCGCAAAAACCATTTTTTTCATAAAATCTCAATCCATCCGTATTCTGCGGAAACACCTGTGTTCTGATAAAATCAGCTCCGCGACTTATTCCGTATTCTTTAGCGGCTTCCATCAACAAAGAGCCAATCCCCCGGTTTCGCATTTCCGTTATTACATCCAGATCCTGAATATATACTACTGTTTGTGGTTTCAGGCATGCCACCTTTTTCTGTTCAATTATCATTACATGAACAAAACCAACCACTTCAGACTCTGTCTCTGCAACTAAAATGTCTTGATTCTCGCTGTTAAAAATTTTCTCAAAAAATTCATTATCCCGATAACCAATTACAAAATGTTCCGGTTGATATTTAACACCGTCCTGTTCCAATTCTAAGTACAGAACTCTTAGTGCCTCAATATCGTCCATTGTCGCCTTTCTTATCAACATAGATACTTCCCCTTTTAACCTCTAATAATCTCGCATGTTCACACGCCCCAAAATCTGAATTTACATTGTCACTATCATCGGAAACAGAAAGTGATTTATCTCCTCCAAGCATATTCATACATATCTATTCCTGATCCATTCCTCGCAAGACATTCAATCTCATGCAGGCACAAATCAATTGCTTCACCTATAAACTCATCCGACATCTCCCTTGTAAAGAAGAATATATCCTGATCCTCAACAGGAATAAAATAAGAATCCATCTTCTTACGAAGACCTTCCGTATCAAATAAGCAAAGATTATTGATTATCTCCTCATTAAAGTTGTCGGGAACCAACAAATCATTTACCAAATTATATTTCTTAATAATATAGTCATTTACAATTGCATAGTCTCTATGAAGTTTTTCCACATTACCCGGAATCATCGGATTCCAATGATATTTTTCATATACAAAGCGTCTATATAACGCATCTTGTACTAAATGAAGATAATACCCTAAATAAAAGTCATCCTCTTGCATTTTTTTGCCAAACATTTGTCGAAAAGAATCGAAGTCGTACGTCTTTTTAAGTCCATCAAGTACGTTAATTTTCAGGTGACTATTTCCATCATAGCCGGCATCAACTACAACCACCCCAAATTTTAATCTGCTGATATTTCTAAAAGAATATCTCTTTATCAATTCACTTGTAACCGCCAAATGAACAACACTTGAAGCCATCAGTAACTGCTCCCTTCATCTGAATCACATATATAAAAATACAAATCCGAACATACCTAAATGGTTTTCATCATTAAGTACCTGCTGCCCTGGTCTTCATATATTTCATATCCAAGTCGCTCATATAAACGAAAGGCCCCACTGTTTGACTTTTCTACATGGAGACAAATCTCATGAATATTAATCTCCTTTGCATAGTCTTCCGCCTTCTGAATCAGTTCCGTTCCTATTCCCTTATTTCTATATTGCTTTGTAACTGATAAATCATCCAAATAGATGTACTCTGTATCTTCATGATGAACCTCAATGGATAAAAAAGCGATGATGTTATCATCATCAATTGCTACACATACCCACTCGTCACGGCCATCAAAGAAGCGGTCCAAGTCTCCCTCGGAATATCCATCTACTTGATCTGTATTATAAATGGTCTGCAACATTTCAATAAACAACTCGTTGATTCTAATACTATCTTTCTTTTCTGCTTTCTTTAATGTCCAATTCATAATATTCACCCTACTTGCCACGATTTCATTAACTGTCTTATATTTTCGAAACGATAAATCTATCCTTGCACTTTTACATAACCGGACAAACCAACTGAAGATCATCCGGCTCATCATTTGCAATGGACAATATTGGATCGTCGGTAACATCGGCACCCATTGCTCTGTAAAAATTGATTGTCTCTTCTGATGGGCAAGCTGAAATGTAGAGTTCTCGTGCTCCGTTCAAACGTGCTTCTTCTACTGCTTTCTCCCATAATATACGTCCAATTCCCTGACCACGAAAATCCTTATCAACCTGAATCAAATCCAGAATCATCCGCTCGTCTGTCAACGCTTTCACAAGGCTCATGAAACCAACTATTCTGTCACCCTCAAGCGCAAGATAAGAAATGTATGCATTATCAATAAGGTCATTCGCAACTTCCCTTTTTTTATCAATGCTCCAATCCATCACACCGGGTTGTTCTTCAAGTACATATCTTCCGTCTTTTCTAACATATATTCTTGTAACCTTTTGCTGGCGGTTGAAATTCTCCAGATTAATCTCCGTAAAATCATCCCTGCTTACTTTTATAATTCTCATACCGATCTCCACTCGTCTCTTAAGATTGCAAATACTCTCTATAAGGTAATGAATTCCCCATTCTTACAGATTTGTGTTTGCTGTCCATCCTTTATCATATATGCTTCTCCGTACAATGTTGTTTTCTCATCATCAATCAGGATATAACTTCCGTCATTCAATGCGATGATCTCATGCCCAACACTATCCGCAAAAGTAATGTCCTCAATCAAACGTAAACCATCCAAATATTCATCTTTAAGGCTTTGAAAATGAGGAAAAATATTTATATTGGTTATTCCAAGTCCGGTAATCCAACGCTCATATGAGGAATCAACTGCCTCTCCCTCTAATTCCGGACCGGCGTAAACCATCTCTGCGCAGTTCATAGAGCCGGCACTCCACGCAACAACAATTCCGTTATAATCCACCAAACGCTCTTTCAATTGAAGTTGTTTCATAAACTTATTTTGAGTAGGCACATGTCCGCCCGCCAAAATGAGTACATCTGTATTTCCCAAATCATCAACTGCACCAAGGTTTCTGTCATCACACTTGTCGATATATGACACACTTAATCCACTCATAGGAAGGGATTCTTTCAAACAGGCGTAAACACTATCATTCTTTTCGTAATCTGTTGGATCTGCACAAATAATCAGAACCCTTGCATCCTGTTTCCAAATTGATTTAAGACGGTCTAACAACCCATTGTATTGAATTAAAACAGCCGGAATTCTTGTTCCGTTCACCTTAGTTGAACCACCAAGAGAACTTGTCAACATTGCTTTCATAATTTGTCATCTCCTATATCAACTTAAACTATTCGCGTGCCTACAAACTCACCGGAATTCTGAAAGATTCGAGTGTGTTACGGCATGCATTTTGTTAATTTTTTAAACGCTCATAACAATTTCGTACTCAGATACTTCTCTGCTTCCCTTTGGCGTTTTGATAACATTTACTACTTCACTTTTTATCGTAAATCCAACGGACAAATACAACTCTAATGCCCCCGTATTTGTCTTAAGCACTTCTGTTGTGTATAACTTCACCTCATTCTGTTGAAGCAGAATCTTCATCTTTTCAAAAATAGTTCTTGATATTCCCTGTCTACGATAATCAGGTATTGTTCCCGTGAGTATATCGTAAGCAGTTTTAGTATCTCGCTCAAGTATACTATTTAAAACATAGCTCACAAGTTCTCCGGTTTCAGTATCAAATGCTCCAATCGAAATCGTCGGATCATAATTACGTTCTGTAAGCATTTCAGAAAATGATTCATAAGTTGTTTCGGTAGTGATACGAAATCCTTGAAATGATTGCATAAACGCTTTAAACAATATTTCAATAGATACATTTTCGAGCGTGGAATATCTTATCATTATATTTCTCCAATCTAATTCAAGATTTACAGTACTTTTCGAAAGAACATCTCCATCGGCTGGTCAAACGGCGTGTCATGAAATATCAATCCACCACAATCGATATACCCCAATTTGCGATAAAAATGTTGCGCATCCTCGTCTGCCTGTGTTGAAATCAAGGTCATTTTATAACCCTGCTTTTTCATCTCATTTTCCCATGCAAGCATCGCCTGTTTTGCCAAACCTTTGCCGCGTTGTTCCTCTTTT
>JAZSCW010000084.1:0-19377 GCA_045530835.1 Lachnospiraceae bacterium
TATCTATATTAAATTTTACAAAAAGAAACAGAAATAATTATTTGGTTGACAAAAGTCTGAATTATGATTATACTTTTTACAATGCTAACAAATTAGCGAGTTAACACTTTAATTCATTAAAGCGAAAGGTGAGATAAAATGAATACTTCATTATTGCATACACCTGATGGTGTGAGAGATATATACGGACAGGAATTATTGGAAAAGGAATGTGTTGGCGCTGCCTTGATGAAAGTGATGCAGTCTTATGGATATCGTAATATCCAGACGCCGACGTTTGAATTTTTTGATGTGTTTTCTAAGGATATCGGTACGATTCCTTCTAAGGATTTGTATAAGTTTTTTGATAAAGAAGGAAATACACTTGTTTTAAGACCGGATTTTACGCCTGCGATTGCCCGCTGTGCTGCAAAGTATTTCATGGAAGAGGAGTATCCGCTTCGTTTCTGTTATGAGGGAAATTCTTTTGTAAATACTTCCGAGTTACAGGGTAAATTGAAAGAAACGACACAAATGGGTATTGAATTAATTAATGACGGAAGCGTTCAGGCTGATGCGGAGGTTTTAATGCTTGTTGTGGACGGTTTGAAGGCTTGCGGTTTGAAAGAGTTTCAGGTTAGTGTTGGTGATACTTCTTATTTCAAGGGCATTTGTGAAGAAGCAAATCTCGACGAAGAGACACAGCAGATGATTCGTGAGTATATTTCCTCTAAGAATTATTTCGGAACACAGGAATTTCTTAGAAAACAAAATATTGCAGCTGAAATTGTAAAAGATTTCGAGGCAATCAGCAAAATTTATTGCTCTGATGAAGATTTGTTGAAAATGAAAGAACATGCGACCAATGCTAAGGCTGTTGCAGCTATCGAGCGTATGCTTAATCTGAAGAGTGTACTTGCGAAGCATGGTTATGACAAGTATGTTACCGTAGATTTTGGAATGCTTAGCAAAATTAATTACTATACTGGCATTATTTTTAAAGCGTATACCTATGGTGTCGGAGATGCCATTGTGAAAGGTGGCCGTTACGATGGTCTTTTAGAGCAGTTCGGTAAAAAAGCCCCTTCTGTTGGTTGTGCGTTTTTGCTTGATGAAATTCATACTTCTATCAAGCGTCAGAATATTAAAGTTGTTACGCCGAACACGGAATCATGTGTTGTGTTGTATGATGAGGTTTCTTATGAAACAGCGCTAAAAATTGCTGTATTTTTCCGCAAAAATGATATTCGCGTTTCGATGTTTGCCTTTGATGCAAATAAAACATTGGATTTTTATCTTGCTTATGCAAAAGAGATTGGTGTTTCAAAGCTTCATTTTATTGAAAATCAGCAATCAAAAGAGTATTCAGTTTAATACCGGGAGGAAAAGAAGATGGAAGAAAACGGAAAATATCTTGTGTTTGCCCTTGGCAAAGGCAGACTTGCATATAAAACATTGGAATTGCTTGAAAGTATCGGCATTACCTGTGAAGAAATGAAGGATAAGGATTCGCGTAAACTTGTTTTTGTGAATGAAGAATTGAAGGTTAAGTTTTTCCTTGCCAAAGGCCCTGACGTACCCACTTATGTAGAGCACGGTGCCGCTGACATCGGCGTTGTCGGAAGTGATACCATTATGGAGGAAAATCGTCGTGTTTATGAAGTGCTTGATTTGGGATTCGGAAAATGCAGAATGTGTGTATGCGGACCGGCATCTGCCAAAGAGCTTTTGCAGCATCGTGAGAGAATTCGTGTTGCAACCAAATATCCGACGATTGCAAAGAATTATTTTTTCAATGTAAAGAATCAGACGGTTGATATGATTAAGTTAAACGGTTCTGTTGAACTTGGTCCGATTGTGGGATTATCGGATGTAATTGTTGATATTGTTGAGACCGGAAGTACATTGCGTGAAAACGGATTAGATGTTCTTGAGGAAATCTGTCCGTTATCCGCAAGAGTGATTGTGAATCAGGTGAGTATGAAAATGCAGAACGAACGTATTATGCAGATTATAGATGCAATGCGTGCACAGCTGGAAAGGAGCGAATCATGAGAATTCTTGAGTTGACCAAAGAAAATATCAGTAATGTTTTAGATGAGTTAATTAAAAGAAGTCCTAACCACTATGGCAGCTTTGAACAGACTGTAGATGAAATTGTTACGGATGTGAAGGAAAACGGTGATAAGGCATTGTTTTCTTATACAGAAAAGTTTGATAAGTTTACTTTGACGCCGGAGAATATTCGTGTGAAACAGGAAGAAATTGATGAAGCGTATGCTTCTGTATCGGAAGAATTTGTTGCTGTTATGCAGGAAGCGTTTGAAAACATCAAAGCGTATCATGAAATGCAGGTTCGTAACAGTTGGTTTCACACCAAAGCGGATGGAAGTATTCTCGGACAGCGTATTACACCGATAGAGACGGTTGGTGTATATGTACCGGGCGGAAAAGCGGCTTATCCGTCTTCCACACTCATGAATATTGTTCCTGCGCTTGTTGCAGGATGTCAAAGAATTGTGATGGTAACCCCTCCCAATGCAGAGGGTAAGGTGAATGCAGGTACTTTGGCTGCTGCTAAAATTGCAGGTGTGAATGAAATCTATAAATGTGGCGGTGCGCAGGCGATTGCGGCATTGGCATATGGAACGGAGAGTGTTCCTAAGGCAGATAAAATTGTTGGGCCCGGTAATATTTTCGTTGCGCTTGCCAAAAAGCGTGTTTATGGTAATGTTAGTATCGATTCGATTGCCGGTCCGTCTGAAATTCTTGTACTTGCAGATGAAACTGCAAATCCCCGCTATGTGGCGGCAGATTTGCTTTCTCAGGCAGAGCATGATGAAATGGCTTCCGGTATTGTGATTACTACCAGCAAAGAGCTTGCAGAGAAAGTGGCCAAAGAGGTAGAGGATTTCGTTGCGGTTGCACCCCGTCGTGAAATTTTACAGAAATCACTTGATAATTACGGATATATTCTGGTTGCTGCTAATATGGATGATGCAATTGAGACGGCAAATGAAATTGCATCTGAGCACTTAGAAATTGTAACCAGGAATCCGTTTGAAACTATGACAAAGATTAAAAATGCAGGAGCTATTTTCCTTGGAGAATATTCTTCGGAGCCTCTTGGCGATTATTTTGCCGGACCCAATCATGTCTTGCCGACCAATGGAACAGCGAAGTTCTTTTCTCCTTTATCTGTTGATGATTTCATTAAGAAATCAAGCGTTATCAGCTATTCATATGAAGCCTTGCGTGAAGTACACAAAAAGATTGAACTTTTTGCGGAGAAGGAAGGCTTGTATGCACATGCTAATTCGATAAAAGTTCGTTTTGAAAATGACACAGAGTCATAAGGGAGGGCAATATGAAACGTATCGCAGAAGTTAAAAGAAAAACCAAAGAAACTGATATTGCCGTTAAGTTATGCTTAGACGGTAACGGTACATATGAGGTAAAGACAGGTATTGGTTTTTTTGATCATATGCTGGAAAGTCTTGCTAAGCATGGTAATCTGGATTTGAATTTAAAAACTGCCGGGGATCTGAATGTAGATACACACCATACCGTGGAAGATACCGGTATTGTACTTGGTGAAGCAATCAAAAAGGCACTTGGTAATAAAGAAGGAATTAATCGTTATTCAAGTTTTGTTATGCCGATGGATGATGCGCTTGTACTCGTAGCAATTGATCTTTGTAATCGTCCGTATTTAAATTTTAGTTATGAATTTAATGTTGAGCGTGTGGGATATTTTGAGACTGAAATGGTTCGAGAGTTTTTTTGCGCCCTTTCTTATAGTGCAGGAATGAATATCCATATCAAGGTGCTTGACGGACAGAATGCACATCATGTGATTGAAGCGATGTTTAAAGCTTTTGCGAATGCGTTAAAGATTGCTGCGTCTGTAGATGGCAACCGTAAAGGTGTGCTTTCGACGAAAGGACAGATATAGGATAGATTGGAGATTGATAATGAAGAAAAAATTTATTGTAAGTATTTATATTCAGAAGAACAGAGTATATTTAGATGCTGATCTAAAAAATGATATTACAGACTGCTTAAATGAAAAGCTTCGACTCTTCGGAGATGCCAATGCAGATGAGGTGATTGCATTTACGGAAGCTGAAGGTGATGCAGAGAAAGAGGAAGTGCTTGCACTTTTGAAAGAAATCGCTAACAATTGCGAAATCCCGGTTATGGCAACTTTCCCGATTGAACGTGTCGAAGATGTGAAGAAACTTGTTTATGCTAATTGTAAAAAAGTAATTTTGAATCTCTCTAAGAACTCGAATTGGGAGATGCTTGAAGAAGTATCCAAACGTTTTGGTGCGGAGAAAATAGCTGTTACCGTAGAGGATTGTTCCTTGTTTAATATCTACAGACAGCAGGCGGAGAAATATGCTACGGAGTTTGTTGCTCTTAAGCCTATGAAGCCGGCGGAATATGAAGGTATGAGCAATTTACCTGCTGTTTTTCCCGTTCAGGATGTCATGCTTGAAAAGCTTCTTGAAATTTTTGGTACAGATTGTGTAGGCGGAATTTATGGTCATGTTATGAATTCTAACATCAATGAAATTAATGCAATTAAGACATTATGTGCTGAAAAAGGGATTGCGGTGAATTCTCTTTCCCCTTCCATTACGTGGGAGGAGTTGAAGTTGAATTCTGACGGATTGATTCCTGTGATTGCACAGGATTATAAAACCGGCGAAGTTCTTATGATGGCATATATGAACAAAGAAGCGTATGAAGCTACGTTAAAAACCGGTAAAATGAATTATTATTCCAGAAGCCGCAAATCTCAGTGGGAAAAAGGTGAGACCAGTGGACATTTCCAATATGTTAAGTCGCTTTATGCTGATTGCGATAATGATACATTGCTTGCGAAAATTTCTCAGATTGGACCGGCTTGTCATACCGGCAGTCAGAGTTGCTTCTTCAAAGAAGTTGCATCTAAACCTTATCAGGAGAAAAATCCGCTTAAAGTGTTTGAAGATGTTTACGGCGTAATTGCGGACCGTAAAGTGAATCCGAAAGAAGGTTCTTATACAAATTATCTTTTTGACAAAGGTATCGATAAGATTCTAAAAAAACTTGGTGAAGAAGCAACGGAAATTGTAATTGCTTCTAAGAATCCCGAAGCCGGAGAAATCAAGTATGAAATTTCTGATTTTCTTTATCATATGATGGTTCTTATGGTTGAGAAGGATATTACCTGGGAAGAGATCACAACTGAATTAGCACAGCGATAAGATTGGTCACATTCTTTTGAGGATGTTGTTGATACGGTGCAGGAAAACTATGTGAAATTAATTGAAGAAGGAAAAATCAAAGATGACGGCTTCAGGATTAAATGATTGTAATATATTGAAAAGCGCATAATATTCTTTTTTCTTCATGCATATATTGTACAAACCAAGTAAGAGGTGTGTTGCATGAATCTGACGATTGAAGAAAAACTTGCGCTTGTTCAACAGATGAAAAATATACCAAAGCATAGTGAAACAGAAAAAAAGAAGGTACAGAAGAAAATGTCTGTTGCCTTCTTTTTTGTACGAATGACACTATGTGTTGCTTTGTGCGGTATTTTATTTATTTTGTTTGAATATAACGAAGAAGTCAGAAAATGGATTTGTTCTCTGTTTACCGGAGAGAGTACAATAAATCTCATTGATTTCTTTGCTCCGTTCAAGTATACTTTTATGGGACTGTAAATTACAGTAAAAATACGAAAGTGAGTTTGAAAGAATGAGAAAGCTTGCCTTGTCAGATGATATTCTGATGCAGATAGAGAAACCGGCCCGTTATATTGGCCATGAAATTAACAGTGTGGTAAAGGATGAGAATGAGGTTGCTATTCGTTTTGCCATGTGTTTTCCTGATGTTTATGAAATTGGCATGAGCCATATGGGTATCCAGATTTTATATGATATGTTCAATTCCTTTGAAGATACCTGGTGTGAGCGTGTCTATTCACCGTGGCCTGATCTGGATGCAATTATGCGCAAGGAAAATATATTATTATTTGGTCTGGAAAGTCAGCAACCGATTAAAAATTTTGATTTTTTGGGCATTACTTTACAATATGAAATGTGTTATACCAATATTTTACAGGTGCTGGAACTTTCGGGAATTCCTTTGGAAAGTTCTGACAGAACGTGGGAGCATCCGATTGTAATCGGAGGTGGTCCGTGTTCCTATAATCCTGAGCCGATTGCACCTTTCTTTGATTTGTTCTATATCGGTGAAGGTGAGACACAGTATCGTGCACTTCTTGATTTGTACAAAAAGGATCGTGATGCAGGAGTGGATCGTGAAACATTTTTGCGACATGCTTCAGGAATTCCGGGCATTTATGTGCCTTCTCTTTATGAGGTTTCTTATCATGAAGACGGAACCATTGCATCATTTGCTCCGCGTTTTTCGGATGTACCCCAAAAGGTTTGTAAAGAAGTGGAAACGAAGCTTTCCGACACCTATTATCCTACTAAGCCGGTGGTTCCTTTTATCAAAGCGACACAGGATCGTGTGACGCTTGAAATTATGCGTGGCTGTATCCGCGGATGCCGTTTTTGCCAGGCAGGACAGCTTTATCGTCCAATTCGTGAGCGTGATTTGGAAGTGTTGAAAAAGTACGCTGTAGAAATGATCAAAAATACCGGTTATGAAGAGTTGAATTTGAGCTCCTTAAGTTCGAGTGATTACAGCAAATTAGAAGAATTGCTCTTGTTTTTGATTGATGAATGTAACAGACAACGGATTAACATTTCACTTCCGTCGCTTCGTATTGATGCGTTTTCACTTGATGTTATGAACAAGGTTCAGGATGTGAAGAAAAGCAGCCTTACTTTTGCGCCCGAGGCTGGAACGCAACGCATGCGTGATGTAATCAATAAGGGACTTACACTGGATAATATTCTTGAGGGGTCCAGGCTTGCTTTTGAAGGCGGTTGGAATAAGGTCAAATTGTATTTTATGCTTGGGCTTCCTTTTGAAACAGAAGAGGATATCCGAGGCATTGCTGAACTTTGTAACGAGGTTGCGAAGGTATATTATGATGCCGTTCCGAAGGAGAAGCGAAATGGTCGTGTTTCGATTACCGCCAGTACTTCTTTCTTTATTCCGAAACCTTTTACACCGTTCCAGTGGGCGCCTATGAATACTTTGGAGCAGTTCCGTGACAAGGCGTATTTGACAAGGACAGCCATTACCGAGCAGTTAAATCAGCGCAGTATAAAATATAACTGGCATGATACAGATGTATCTGTCCTTGAAGGTGTATTTGCGCGCGGTGACAGACGAGTTGCAAACGTAATTCTGGAAGCGTATAAACTTGGGTGTATGTATGATGCCTGGAATGAGTTTTTCCACTTTGATAAATGGCTGGAAGCGTTTGAAAAACAGGGCTTGACCATTGAATTTTATAATACGAGAGAACGTAAAGTGGAAGAAATACTTCCTTGGGATTTCATTGATATCGGTGTTACAAGAAAGCACCTCGAACGTGAATGGGAAAAGGCGAAAAGTGGTGAGATAACACCCAATTGCAGGGAAAAATGTGCCGGTTGCGGTGCAAATAAATACGGCAGCGGAACTTTTTGCTTTTAATTCCATGCTTGTTACTGTTAATTCTTAGGAAAAATGATTTAAACGTCATCCGGACATAGGAGGATAAAGTGAAATTACGAGTAAAATTCAGTAAAGTCGGACCGTTGAAATTCATCGGTCATTTAGACATCATGAGATATTTTCAGAAAGCAATCAGACGAAGCGGTATTCCGGTTTGTTATTCGACAGGTTTTAGCCCGCATCAGATTATGTCTTTTGCGGCTCCGCTTGGTGTTGGAGTGGAAAGCGAAGGCGAGTATTTTGATATTGAAGTAGAGTCGGTTACTACTGCCAGAGAGATGATTTCTGCATTAAATGCACAAATGGCTGAAGGTGTGGTGATAGAGGGGATGCGACTTTTGCCGGAGAATGCCAAGAATGCAATGGCATCTATTCAGGCCGCATCTTATCGCGTTACACTCTCTGATCCGATTGCGGATGAGGCAGAGTTGACCGCAATGATTCAGAAACTTCTTTCAGAAAACGAAATCCATTATGTGAAGGAAGGTAAAAAAGGGAAAGGTCCGATTGAACGTAATATCAGACCCGCTATTTTTGAACTTTCGTTAGATCAAAACGGTTGTCTTTATATGCTTGTAGATGCAAGCAGTGCAGCGAATCTGAAACCTGCGGCTGTTGTTGAATCTCTTTATCGTTATGCTAATGCAGAAGATGTTCCGTCTTTTACGATTTTACGGCTTGATACTTTTACGCGTGATGATAATGGGGCATTGATTTCTTTGGGTGAAGTCGGCACGCTGTTTTAATGTTCTTATCAGAAAGGATTTCGAAATATGATCAAACCGAAACCTCAAAACAGGGATGGAGAATTTTTGATGAATCATACGCATGATGCCGCTTTTTTGTTGATACGCAGAAAAGGACAGGTTCATGGCATGTTTTTTGAAAACGGCAAGCTGATGCGTGTGAGCGCTGATGGCGAACAGGAAAACCTGAAAGGAATGATTTGTATTGCCAAGGTGATTGATGTTGTTAAAAATATAGATGCTGTTTTTGTCAGACTTCCTGATAAAAGAAAATGTTTTGTACCTATGGGAGATATTGTGCCGGTCTGTAATTTGTCCGGTCATGCAGAGGTGAAGCAGGGAGATAATCTTTTGCTGCAAATCACAAAAGATCCTGCAAAAGGAAAAGAAGCATCCGGAACTACTTTGGTGAAAATAGACGGTGAATATTGTGTTGTGACACCCGGTGAAGGAAAAATACTGTTTTCACACAAACTTGATAAGCGTTGTCGTGAACAGTTGACTGATTTGGAAGCGGAGATTTCAAAAATCCTTCCGAAAACATTAAATGTAATTCTGCGCACGGGAGTAGGACAACTTCAGGATAAAACTGTTTGTCTGATTGAATGTAAAAAGAAAATTGAAGAGATGTGCAGACTTTTTGAACGCGCATCAACGAGAACGGAATATTGTGTTTTGCAAAAGCCTTTACGACAGTATCAGGAATTGTTGCTGTCTTTGCGTGAGATTGAATTACTAAGAATTTTATCGGAAGATGATGAATTGTATGTGGAATTACAGCAATTTGTGAAGTCGTTTGTTCCCGAAAAGGAGCAAATGTGTATGAAGTATTCGGATAATATGGTTTCTCTTTCTGTGTTGTTTGGCGTAGAAGGGAAATTGTCTGAAGCAATATCATCGAAGGTCTGGCTCAAATCCGGCGGATTTTTGTATATTGAACCTACGCAGGCAATGACGGTGATAGATGTGAATAGCGGTAAATATGACAGAAATTTGACACAAGAGGATGCATTTTATGAGATTAACCTGGAAGCTGCAGTTGAAATTGCACATCAAATTGTATTACGCAATTTATCCGGAATTATCATTGTTGATTTTATAAACATGAAAAAGAAAGAAAATATTGATAATTTGATGAAAAATTTAAGCAAATTGTTTCAAAATGATACAAATTCTGCTAGAATAGTTGATATCACAAAACTTGGTTTGGTTGAAATTACGCGCAAAAAAACAGGCAAAACATTGTATGAGCAAATTTTAATGTAATATTACTAAAAAACACTTGAAAAATAATGCGTTTATTGGTATTATACTATTACGTAATGCTTTGTGAATAGCAAGCAATTCCTCCGTTTTCCAATGTAGGGATTACGGATTTTTTAGCGCTTTTCGTCAAGCAGGATGAAATTGTGTATAAAAAGGGAACGAAAGGGAGGTTATTTTAATGGCAGGTGCTCAAGTTTTTACTTGTAATTACAGCGGCAGCATTAAAAATAAGCTGTTGAAAGGCGGAGAGAAGCTTTTCTTAAAAATCGAAGACAATAAGATTTCCGGTAAGGGATTTATTTGTAATGAAGAAGGTCGTAATGGTTATATTGATAATTTTGAGTATCCCATTAACGATGTAAGGGAAGTGTTCAAAGGAGAATATCAAGGCAATCAGGCTTTGATTATGAATACGCGTATTACCAGTTTGTATGGTACCAAGAAAGCACAGACTATCTTCCCTGCGATTAAAGATATTGATACTGTAATTGAAATTTTAGGTCACATTAAGGAGAATTCGGCAGGAACAGCTCCGGGCGTACATAAGGCAACCACACAGAGCCAGCCCGTTGCAAGACCTCAGGCACCGGTACCGCCGGCATCGCCTGTTTCACCGGTTTCTGTACCGGTACCGCCGACATCTAATGCTGCAAAGCCTGATATGCAGGTTGTGAAATCTGATGGTCTTGCAACAAGTAGCATTAACATGGTTATTAAGAAGGAATCTCCTTTACGTCCGATTGGATCGGGTTCTGATGCTACGGGTTCAGCATTGTTGAATCCTGCAGGAGCAAGTTTATCAAATTCTTCAGCTACTGTTGGTTCAGCTGTTCTTCAGCCTCAGCAGTCTGTTGCGCCGGCTCCGGCACCTCAGCCTTCACCCAAGGATTCTTCTGAAGATTTCGAGAATCGTATGAAGAAACTTTATGTGTTGAAAGATTGCGGAATGCTTTCTGACAAAGAGTTTGATGCAAAGAAGTTAGAGCTTGTCAGTGAATTGTGCGGTATGACAGATTTCAATGAAAAGGTTCAAAAACTTGTTGTATTGAAAGAGTGCGGAATGCTTTCTGATAAAGAGTTTGAAACTCGTAAGATTGATATCATCAAGGAGTGCTGCAGTACAGATGTAGAAGACCTTGCTGAATATAAGAGAAATGTTGAAAGATTACCTTACTTGAAGCTCGGTGGCATGATTACTGAACTTGAATTTGAAGAGAAGAAGATGTCTGTTCTTAATGAAGTTGAGTATAAGGCTGAGGACAATCTTGAGATTCTTCTCAAAAAGTTGGAGCGTTGGCCGGTTCTTCGTGAATGTGAGATGCTTACAGCTGATGAATATGCAATTCGTGTACAGACTTTAGTTGATACGATTGATGTTTCATTCAAAGATTCTGTTCAGGAATTGTCTTCAAAGTTAAATAAATGGTTTGTTCTTGTTGATGCTAAATTGATTAGCGAAACAGAATTTAAGAAGAAACAGATTACTGTAATTGAGGAAGTTGTTTCTGCACCTTGGAGTAGTGTAGAAGAGTTCCAGGCAGTTGTTGAACGTCTCATGGCTTTGAAGAATTGCAATTGGTTAACTGAACTTGATTTCCATGCTAAGAAAGTAGAGTTGTTAAAGAAGGTTGCATCCGTAGAGGATTATATGACAAAAGTTCAGCTCTACATTGCGCTTCCCGGTATCGGTTTAATTTCTGAAGGAGATTATTTGGTTAAGAAACAAGAATTCATCGATGATATTTTTGCTCCTTATGCAAATATGGATGATTTCCAGGCTAAGGTTAAGAGACTCATGGATTTGGAGAAGGCAGGAATGCTTACTCAGGATGAATTTACAAGCTATAAGATGAAGCTCATGAGTGAGTTATAAGATTTAAGAGATATTATGGGTGGTGTCATTTCAGATGCCACCCTATTATAATGTAATTTTTTTAGTCAGATTTTAATTGATTTTATTTAAATAGTGCTTGACATATCAGAAGTAGTCATGCTATTATTTATGAGTATGGCGCATGGTTAGGTATAAGTGTATGATTTGATACCACCAAAACCAGCGAGTAATGGAAATAAGGAGGTGCCTTATGTACGCAATTATTGCAACAGGTGGAAAACAGTACAAAGTTTCTGAAGGTGATGTAATCAAAGTAGAAAAGCTTGCCGGAGAAGCAGGAGATGCTGTTACCTTTGATCAGGTTGTAGCAATCAGCGATGAAACTTTGAAAGTTGGTGCTGATGTAGCAAAAGCAACAGTTTCTGCTACTGTTATGGAACAGGGAAGAGACAAGAAGGTTATTGTATACAAGTACAAGAGAAAAACCGGTTATCATAAGAAGAATGGTCACAGACAGTCTTTTACACGCGTAAAGATTGAAAAGATCAATGCATAATTTAGAATGATTACGATTTTGGTAAACAAGCATAACGGAGAATACAGTAGTTTGCAGGCTTATGGTCATGCTGAATATGATGAACCCGGAAGGGATATCATATGTGCTGCCGTATCTATTTTGGTAATTAATACTGCTAATGCGATTGAAACTTTTACAAAGGATTTGTTTTCATCTGATATTCATGAAGATGGGACAACAGAAATTCTTTTGTCTAAGAATATTTCACATGATACGGTACTTTTGATGGATTCGTTGATGTTAGGGCTTGATCAGATCAGACAACAGTATGGTAAGAAATATCTAAAGATTGAGTATAAGGAGGTGTAACCCCATGTTGAATTTGAACCTTCAATTATTTGCACATAAAAAAGGTGTGGGTTCTACTAAGAATGGTAGAGATTCCGAATCTAAAAGATTAGGCGCAAAAAGAGCTGATGGTCAGTTCGTTAAAGCTGGTAATATTTTATATAGACAGCGCGGAACCAAGATTCATCCCGGTGTGAATGTTGGTATCGGTGGTGATGATACATTGTTTGCTATGGTAGATGGTGTTCTTAGATTTGAACGTAAAGGCCGTGACAAGAAGCAGGCAAGTGTTTATCCTGTTGAAAAATAATATTTAGTAAAATTAAGCCTCAAATCTTTGGTTTGAGGCTTATCTTATATTAGAATGGAGAATGACGGATGTTTGCAGATAGAGCGAAAATATATATCAGAAGCGGTAAGGGAGGAGACGGTCACGTTTCATTCCGACGTGAAAAATATGTTCCGAACGGTGGACCCGATGGTGGTGATGGCGGTGATGGTGGCAGCGTCATTTTTCAGGTTGATGAAGGAATGAATACGCTTACGGATTTTAGACATATTCGTAAATATTGTGCACAGCATGGTGAAGAAGGCGGAAAACGTAATTGCCGTGGAAAAAATGGCGCAGATATCATTATTAAAGTTCCCAAAGGAACGGTAATTAAGGAAGCAGAGACTGAGAAAATTATTGTAGATATGTCCGGTGAAACCAACCGTTTTATGATATTAAAAGGCGGAAAAGGTGGAAATGGAAATCAGCATTATGCTACTTCTACTATGCAGGCTCCCAAGTATGCGCAGCCCGGACAACCTGCCAAAGAATTGAATCTTTTGCTTGAGCTTAAAGTGATTGCTGATGTAGGGCTCGTAGGATTTCCTAATGTAGGTAAATCTACACTTTTATCACGCGTTTCGAATGCCAGACCCGAAATTGCGAATTATCATTTCACTACGCTAAATCCGCATCTGGGTGTTGTTGATTTGGACGGTGCGCCCGGTTTTGTTATTGCGGATATTCCGGGGCTTGTTGAGGGTGCATCTGAAGGTATCGGGCTTGGACACCAGTTTTTGCGTCATATTGAACGAACAAGAGTAATCATTCATATTGTTGATGCAGCTTCAACGGAAGGAAGAAATCCGATTGAAGATATATATGCAATCAACAAAGAATTAGAAAAATATAATGCGGATTTATCCAAACGTCCTCAGGTGATTGCGGCTAATAAAATTGATGCAATTGTTGAAAGCGAACCTGAGGCAGTGGATATTGATGAAAACGGCGAATTAATTTATTCTTCCGTCGATAAAAATCCAATAGAATTAATCCGTGAAGAGTTTGAACCACAGGGAATTAAAGTATTTCCGATCAGCGGTGTTACCGGTGAAGGAATCAAAGACTTGTTGTATTATGTTCGTTCTATGCTTGATGAAATTGATTTAGAGCCGGTTGTTTTTGAGGCAGAATATATTCCGGATGAAGTGATGCCGATATCAAGTGAGCCCTTTACTGTTATTTATGATGAAAAAGAAGATGAATACGTGGTTGAGGGACCCAGAATCGAGAAAATGCTTGGATATACAAATCTTGAATCCGAAAAAGGTTTCCGCTTTTTTCAAAATTTCATGAAGGAAAACGGCATTTTAGAAGAGTTGGAAAAACTTGGTATTCAAGAAGGTGACACTGTAAGAATGTATGGTTTAAGTTTTGATTATTATAAATAATATCGTGGTAGGAGAGAAGAAATGACAAGCAAACAAAGAGCATATTTAAAATCTCTGGCAGCTGTATTAGAACCCACCTTTCAGCTTGGCAAATCCAGTTTGACACCGGAGTTTACAAATGCAATTTTAGAAAATTTTAATACACATGAATTGATTAAAATTAATGTTTTGAAAAATTGTACGGAAGAACCAAAAAATGTTGCTGTAACAATTGCTGAACGTACTAATTCACAGCTTGTACAAGTGATTGGTCGTAAAATTGTTTTGTATAAGCCTAATAAAGATGATCCCCAAATTGTTTTACCGAAATAAATGGAGAAGTCTATGAAATTAAAAATAGGTGTTCTTGGGGGAACCTTTGATCCGATTCATAATGGTCATTTAAAACTAGCTGAAAATGCGATGAAAGAGCTTGCTCTTGATAAAATGATTTTTATTCCCACAGGAGTTTCATACATGAAGACCGGTGTCACAAAAGCAGCTCATCGATATGAAATGTGCCGTCTTGCATTGGCCGAATTTGAAAAGTTTGAACTGGATGATGTTGAAATGAAGCGGGAAGGAAATACGTATACATGTGAGACTTTACAGTATTTACATGAACGTTATACAGATGCTGATATTTATTTTATAATCGGTCTGGATACTTTGTTTTCAATTGAAAAATGGAAAAATGTTTCCTTTGTTTTAAAACATTGTATTTTAGTTTGTGCGGACAGAAACTGTGATGATATATCTTCAAGTAGTAAGGAGCGTATCCGATATTTAGAAAATGAATATCAGGCACGTATTAAAGTGTTGCAAATGGAAGCTTTTGATGCTTCATCCACAGAAATTCGGGAACTTTATCGGACGAATAATAAGAGTGATAAGTTGAAAATATTGGTTCCTTATTCAGTGCATAAATATATTATGCAACAGGATTTATATACAGAATATGATAAAATGTGTCGGGAGATTTCATTGCAGTTGAAGCCGAAGCGTTTCAAACATACGCTCGGAGTTGTTGAAATGGCCAAAAAATTAGCAAGGTTATATGGTGCAGACTGCGAAAAAGCTGCAATAGCGGCTCTTTTACATGATTGTGCTAAACATATGCCTTTGGATGAAATGATTGAAATTTGCCGTCAAAATGACGTTTTAATAAGTGATATCGAAATGCATTCGCCCGCATTAATACATGGAAAAGCAGGTGCTCTTTTAGCCCAAACACGTTATGGTGTTTATGATGCGGAAATATACGATGCAATTTTTTATCATACGACCGGCAAAGATGCAATGTCACTGTTGACTCAGATTATTTTTGTTTCTGATTATATTGAGCCAAACCGTATTCATTCAGATAAACTTCCTCAATTGCGTGCTTTGGCAGAAATTGATTTAAACAAAACGACTGCAATTATTTTGCAGGATACTTTGAAATATTTAGAAGAAGCGAAAGATGATGTAATTGATGCTATGACAGCAGTTGCATTTGCATATTATAAAAAATATTTGTAAGGAGTAAAAATATGTTAACTTCGAAAGAAATGGCACAAAAAGCAGTAAAAATTTTGGATGATAAAAAAGCTGAAAATATTCGGGTGATTGATATTAGTAAGGTTAGTGTTTTAGGTGATTATTTTATTATCGCAGAAGGCGGAAACCGAAATCATTTACAGGCTTTGGCTGATTATGTTGAAAAGGAACTTGCTGAATCTAAAGTATATCCGAAGCAGATAGAAGGATATGAAAGTGCAAATTGGGTCCTTATGGATTATGCAGATATTATTGTGCATATTTTTGATCACGAAAATCGTCTCTTTTATGATCTGGAGAGAATTTGGAGAGATGGTTTATGTATGGAAGCTGATGATTTTATGCATGAATAAGGATTCAAAAAAGCAAAAGTAAAAATCGAGTAGTATAACGATACCCGCTGTAATTTACGAATATTTATGATAGTAAATAGATGTTCGTAAATTACAGCGGGTACTTTATTGCTTAAAATAAATAATATAATTATTTTCAATATGTAAAAGCGGAAATTCTAATGATAAAGACGAAAAACACCAAATACTTTTCCTAAGATATCTACGTGGTCAACAATGATAGGATCCATTGTATCATTTTCGGGTTGAAGACGATAGTGACCGTTTTCTTTATAATATGTTTTGACAGTGGCTGAATCATCAACAAGAGCAACAACAGTATCCCCATTGCGCGCCGTATTGCATTTCTCAACAAATATATTATCACCATTATAAATACCAACATTAATCATGCTGTCGCCTTTGACGCGGAGGACAAAAGTTTCGGCGTTAGGAACCATATCTACAGGGATAGGAAAATATCCTTCAATGTTTTCCTGCGCAAGAATTGGCTGTCCGGCTGCAACAGTTCCGATAATGGGAATGCTTGCCATTTCAGTTCGTACAGTCTGAAAACTGTCATCCATAATTTCAATTGCTCTGGGTTTGGTAGGATCACGTCTGATGTAACCATTCTTCTCTAATGTTTCGAGATGAGAATGAACAGAAGAAGTAGATTTCAGATTTACGGCCTCGCAAATTTCACGAACCGCAGGCGGATATCCCCTTTTGAGTATTTCTTCTTTAATATATTCTAAAATTTCCTGTTGTTTTGCAGAAATTTTACCGTTTGCCATAATTTCCTCCTTAAACTACATCTAAAAAACATGTGTTTTGTATCCTTGTAAAAATATTAACACATAAAGTTCAAAAAAGCAAACATATATTCCAAAAATTTGTTCGATTTTTTACGAATAACCTATTGACAATTCGAACGGTTGTTTGTATAGTATTCATAGAACAACTGTTCGGAATAAATGTTCGGCTTATCGTTTTTACGAAGAGAGGAGAAAAAATGAGTTGTATTAATATGATTTCTTATTTGATAATGGCTTTCCAGGAGCTCGTTGCTGTGTCTGATAATTTTTTGAAGAAAATGATTAAGAATAAGTATGTTTCAGTTTTGTTATTGACATTTATATGCATTATTGTGATTCTTTTTATGTTCTGTATTTTTCAGGACGGAGCGAAAGCGAATGACAAGGAGCTGATTCATAAATATTATACTGTAATAACCGTTGAAGATGGATGTTCTTTGTGGCAATATGCTAATGAATTTGCTTCTCTCGGATACGATAGTCATGTTGAATACATTCAAGAAGTGCAATCCATTAACCATATTTATAATGCAGATGAATTAATTACCGGTAATACAATTGTTTTACCATATTATTCATATGAGATTCTTTAAGGTTCTTCTTCTCTGAGTTTAAAGTTTCGTATTGCATTCCTTCTTTTGTCATCTGAGATGGATGCGTAATGTTTTCTTGTTGTGTTTACATCTTTATGACCAAGAAAGTCTGCGACCATATATATATCGTTTGTTTCTCTGTATAAATTTGTTCCGAAAGTACTTCGTAATTTGTGTGGAGTAATTCTTTTTAAACAATTTAGCTTTTCGGTATATTTTGTGACCATGTTTTCCATTGCGCGTACGCTCATTCTTTTCTTTTGAATTGATAAAAAGAGAGCATCCTCATGTCCGCTAAGGGGAATTTCGTGTTCGCGCATTACAAGATACCGTTCCAGCGCGGCTGCAACTTCTTCTCCATAGTATATGATACTTTCATTACCGCCTTTTCGTCTTACTTTGAAACGATTTTCTTCAGTATCAAGATCGTATAAATTTAATCCAACACATTCCGACACTCGTATACCGGTTCCTAACATAACGGTTAAGATGGCAAAATCACGTATACTATTTTTATTAAAATATCTTTTTTCTCCGCTGGTTAATTTTTCTCCGCGTTCCACCAGGTCCAAAAGTTCTACGACTTCATTGATATCCAATCGTATGATTTCCTTTTCGTGAATTTTAGGCATAGGAACAAGAGCAGCAGGATTGGTTGTAATCATTTCGTTACAATAAAAATATCTATAAAAACTCTTTAAAGTAGAAAGCTTTCTTGCACGACTTTTTTCGTCGTTCATCCGTTCTTTTCCGTCTTTTTTATAAAGGGAAATGTATTCCAGGAATTTGACAATGTCAAAACGTGTTATTTCATCTAAGATTGATAAAGGGAACTCGGGAATCGGAATATTCCTATATTTAGTATTATGAATATAGTCAAAGAATACTTTTAAATCATATGCATAAGCCAAATGAGTTCGAGAGGATATAACCTGACGCGTACCAAGAAAAAAATCATCACAAAACGCCGGTAATTCTTTAGAATATTCGCGTAGACGTAATATATTTTTTTTCATCACTTCTTCGTGATAATTATTATTTTCCATTTGTTGACCTCTAAATTATTGTTTTTGCTAATTTTATAAAGATTTATTTGTGAGAATAAATGCCATCTTCTATTGCAGTAAACATTCTTTCTTTGACACCGGGGGCATCTTTATCAATTTCATGTAATATTTCAGAAACATATTCTCTTTTTGTGTATCCGTCTGCAGGACATGGACTTTTCAATACAGGAAGATTATATAAATTGGCGAATCCGATAACATCGGCTTCTCGTACATACATCATTGGCCTTATAACGGTTAAGTCCATTCTGTCTAAATAGGTTACCGGAGCAAATGAATGAAATCTTCCTTCATATATCAATGACATCATCATCGTTTCAACTACGTCATCTTTATGATGCGCATAAGCAATTTTATTGCAATTATTTGCTTTGGCCAAATCGTTTAAAGATCCTTTTCGCATCTTTGCACATAATGAGCAAGGATTACTTTCTTTTCGATCTTCAAATATGATCTGAGCAATGTCTGTTTTTGCGATAAAATAAGGAATTTCCAAAGAATTGCACAAATCTTGTATTTTATTAAAATCTATATTTTGAAATCCTAAATCTACAGTGATAGCGATAATATCAAATTTTTTAGGATAGAATCTCTTCAATCCATGTAATGCGTATAAAAGGGTAAGGCTGTCTTTTCCACCTGAAATTCCGATTGCTATTTTATCGTTTTCTTCAATCATTTGATAAGTATCAATCGCTTTTCTGGTTAGACTCATAAGTTTTTGTAATTTCATTTTTTTACCGATAGACGTTAGGCGTCCCTTTCGTTTATTTCTTTTTTTATTTTATCATTTTTATCATCATTTCGTAAAGGGGTTCATAAAAAGAACATTTTAACTTAATTAGAACTGTAAAAAACATGTAAAAATCTGTGAATAATAAATAAAAAGAGTGAAGTTCGTGTTTGTTTATGTTAAAATAAAAATATGAGATATGAATGTATACAAATAGGGGAGGATACATAGAATATGCATTTTAAATGGGATAAAAAGTATTTATATTGGGG
>JAZSCW010000016.1:0-8598 GCA_045530835.1 Lachnospiraceae bacterium
ATAACCGGAATAAAAAGCCCCCACTGTGCAGCACGCCCGCTTTCTCAGACAATTTGGGACAAGCAGTGTCTACGAGGTAAACCATACAGACAAGACATTCTACGCATTCTCAAAAAAGTTTATGGGAACAACCTGCATGGCAGCCCCCCCCGGGGCTAAGAACTGTTGATACCTAAAACGCTTAACTAAATGACATTAGCAAATGCGGACTCTTTTTTTAGTTTTGATTCGGACCAAACAATTCTGCTACCAGCTCATCAGCCACATCATTTGCCGAAAAATACGTCTCTTCCTTCTTTTCAGCAGGCATTTCAACCGGTTTTTGCATTTCTTTCTTATTTTTTCTCCAAATCCCCTTCACGATGGCCAGAATAAAAAATACAAGCGCCAACAGGATTGCAAGAACACCGAAAATAATCAGCAACAATACACACACACCGGTCACATTCACTCCGGTGCTGATTGCTCCTACAGGCTCTTGAATCAAATTATCTGTGCCATACGTGAAATCAGCCTGCAGTACACCGTTCTTTGCTTCCGTCAAATGAAATTCCTGCGAAAGCTTTCCGGGCATATCCAACTCATAGTGAATGGGAATCTCTATGTACATCGTGCTCGGATGACACAGATATCCGCGTGGATTAACATATTCCTCAAACACACAGGTTTTCGTCAACGAATTCCATTTACTCTCTTCAAAATATGCGATGGGGGACGGTGCTTCCCTAAATTCTGTTACTTCGGTACTCCACTTACTTAAATAGTTACGTGCCAGGTCATGCTCGGCGGCTGTTCCCTCATAAATAAAGCAAATTCCGTCTTGTGAATCCACCTCTTTCACATCCGTCTTGACCTTAAGTTTTTCGGGTGATTCGTTAATAATAGTCCTGCACTTTTCCACAAGCGAAATGAGATTCTCACGACTAACATTATCAGGCATTAAAAATGTAATTTCCGTCCTGATATTATCCTTTGATTTAACCAATGTATTCCAATAAATCTCCGTAACATCATAAAAAAATCTCCCATCATATCTAAGCGAAATATCTCTTACACCGGAAAGATCATAACCTTGCGGTTTCACATCAAAGTCTCCGGTGTAATTTCGCGTCGGGTTCCATTTTATCCACTTTCCCCCCAGTAACATCGGATCCCACGGCACAAGTCCGTCAAAGCAACAGTATAATTCCCCTTCCATATTTGCATTTTTAATACGATAAATAATATCGACATCGCTATCTGCAGTCGATGCAAATTCCCTCATATCAAAATACTCTTCAAAGCAAACAGCGTTGGAAAGCAGTACATACTCTTCCGCTTCACGTTCCCGCGGTTCTCCAAGAGCAAATAAAGCCGTCTTTGTATGCGTATATATCCTCATTGCCTCCTGCATTTGTTCCGGCGATAAATTTTCCATAGATACCGTATGTGTATTCATTCCGCAATCATTTATCCAGTTTCCTACTGCACCACCCGGTATGCTGTTTTCCATAAAAGTACGTATTTGTGTTTCTTTCTTTTGCAGATTTGCATCCGTAATCTGCAACTTTATATCCCTGTTAAAGGTTCCGTCTCCGTTTGCATACGTCACAATCTCAATTCCTGAAATCTCAATATAGGAAAGTTGACTAACCTTCAATTTATTATAAGAAGTATATGTTTCCCCGCAATATGTCAGACAGGTATTGGACTTGCTTATGATATAAGAAGAATATGTCGACTCAATATATCCCGAATTCACCATCAGCTTCACAAACCACCACATCGGGTCTTCCGCCGCAAATTTCTCCTCATAAACAAAACCTTCGCAAAAAACACCTTCTGCCTGAAAACAATCTATTTCATATTCCTCACCATTTGCAGCAATTGCTGCAAGCTTTTCCTCAGCATCTTCTATGGAATCAAACTCCATCGTAAAAGCAGCAATATAAGAATCCGGCGTTTCCTTCATTTCATAGCTCAATTCCTCAGGACAATCCATGCGAATCTTTGCATCTATCGAGGAAACCTGATGCCTTATATGCTCATTATATTCGTCTTTGCTGATCTCATATTCCATGATGCGGCGTCCGCTCATGTCAGCTTCCAATTCAACAGTTGTATCCAGTTTCCCGCCACACGCTGTCAAACACACACAAAATAATAACATCGGAACAAGCAATAATACCCGTTTCATAAATCCCCCCTACCAATGCAATAAATACATTCTGTCATCTGATTTTATAACATCATCGCATTCAACCCGGTATTTCAGTTCTCCATCCTCCGAATAAACCACCACATATTCCAAAGAACCGTTCTCCCCGTCATTTCCGCTCTTTCGATTTCCCAATATCATATTGGGTTTCATTCCCAAATACGGAATATCTTCTTCGCTGTACTGTTTGAAAACCCCCTGACCTTCCATTCCGTTGATTTCCAAAACACGCTCTAAATCACCGCTTTTCACCGCTTCCTCATACTGTTCAAGCAAACGCTCTTCCGGTGACGGTAACTTTGCAATACAGACTCCAACCACGGCAAAAAAACAGCAAATTCCGGTTAGCATAAATACGATTCCTGCGACAATAAATTTCTTCATATCCCCCTTCTCCTTCCTGCATCTTGTTCGCAACATACAACAAAGCCCGCCGCTTTCATTATTTAAAAAGCAAACGGGCTTAATACCACTACAAAATATTTAGCAATTAATATCCGCCTTTTTACTGCTTTACAAATTTCTTATGCGCAATACAAAATGCCGCAGCAACAGGCAAAAGAGTTGTGGGAATCACATTCAGTACGGATATATATCCCATTCCCGCGGTGATACGCTGCATAACCTCCACCACCATAATACTATAACGTAACCTTTCCGTCACAGAAAAATAAATAATATCCATCGGAACCGCTAAAATCACTGCAATTCCGGAGAATAACACAATGACAAGTACTTCAAAGAAAATCTTTTTGCCCTTTAAAGCAGAAAGAATCAGAAGAATAATTGCCGTAATCACCTTGACAAATCCGGGAATCAAAACGCAGATTGCCTGATAAATAATGGGCGCCCAGCCCATGCCGCCCATTCCAAGCATACGCTCGCCTTCCCATGAACAACATGAAACAAGTAAAATAACAGCAGAGGCTACAGTATATAGTACCTCAAAAACAATCACCAGCCATAATAAAACCGTTGCCGTTCTCTTCATTTCTTTTTTCTCCTTTCGTATATACAAACTTCACCTGAAAGTTTTCACCCTCATTTATATGATAATATCTTTCTGTATATATGTCAAGCATTTTATATGTATTAAGAATGATTATTCAGCTCTGTTTTTTTGTCTTTATGATGCATTACATTTCAACAATGTTTTCCCACCGCGTTCACTCTCTTTTTCATCTGAATGTGCGCTTCCGGAAACAACAGCTTTACTTCTCCATTTACCGCTCTTATATCGATGTACACATACAATCGCTGTCGTAACCCAGGTTGCAAGCGTTGTAAACCAGACACCATATGACCCTAAAAACGGAATGCGTGTCAAAATTTGTGAATAACCCACGCGACATGCCACCTCAGTCAAACCATTAATCATGGCAAATCCGGTATCACCACAACCATTCAAAGCTGCACGCGGCACATAAATCATTCCGAGTGCAAAATACCCAAGACTGTTAATCTGAAGCGCTTTTACAGCAAGCGAAACCACAGCATCTTCTGTTACAAAAATTCGAATAATCTGCTCACCGAAAATATAGGCGATTGGAATCAGACTAAGACTGAAAATAAGTGCAATCAGAACCGATTTGCGATAACCGGCTTTTACGCGATCCAATTTTCCTGCTCCGACATTCTGACCCGTAAAATTGGTTAATGCAATACCAAGTGACCCATAAGGTTGCTGTACCAACTGTTCAATACGTCCGATGATCGTATACGCTGAAACAACCGTAGCTCCAAACGTATTTACCACTCCCTGAAGCGCCATACAGGAAACAGCAATCATGGAATTCTGCAATGCTACAGGAATACCAAGCTTGTATGATTGTAAAATAATTTCTTTCTTAGGAACCAAATCCTTTTTACCAAGACGAAAATAGGGCACACACAGATATGCATAAATCACACAGGCAATCGCAGACGCATACTGAGCAATAATAGTCGCAAGCGCAACTCCTACAACCCCCATATTAAATGCTCTTACAAAAAGAAGATCCAATACCACATTAATAACACTAGAGACAATCAAAAAATAAAGCGGGGTTTTGGAGTCTCCCAATGCACGCAAAACGGAGGCAACACCATTGTAAATTGCGATACCAATCAGACCGCAACAGGAAACTCTCATGTAAGCAATAGAATCTTCGATCATTTCGGGCGGAGTCTGCAACAGTCTCAAAAGAGTCGGTGCAAACAGCATTGCAAGTACCCATACGACAATTGCAGCCGAAAGAAGCACATATACCGAATTGGCTATTGTTTCTTTGATACGTTTTTCTTCACCTGCACCGTAATACTGGGAAACAATGATTCCCACACCTGTCGCAAGTCCCATACACACCGAAAAAAACAAAAAGTTCATGGAACCGCAGGCTCCGACAGCCCCCAACGCATCAGCGCCAACATAACGGCCTACCACGATACTATCGACCATATTATATAATTGTTGAAAAAGATTACCTATCAATAAGGGAATAGCGAACTTAATAAGATGTTTCAGGGGGCTCCCCACCGTCATATCCGTTGTACTTTTTTTCTTTGTCTTAATACTCATAAAATCCCTTCTTTCTTCTCACACTCTCATTTTTCTTCTCTTCGTGACTGAATTATAGTCAATTTTTGTTCAATATACTACTCATTTTCTGCTCAACTTTGCCCATTTTTTGTTCTGTAAACGTTTTTTCCTTGAAGAATCTGTAGTTCTACCTATAATATATAAGTAAGGAGGTTTGAGTCATGAACACAACAAACTACGAAAACAGGCATTTTGCAGATACCATCAATACCATAGAAGAAAAATATTATCCCGCTCAGTTTATGAGTCACTGGCATAATTATGTTGAAGTAGTTCTTTGTACTGCAGAGCAAGAATCGGAAGAATTACCGTCACTGCAAATCAATCTGGACACCCATACACTGAATAAAGGAGATATCATTTTTATCTGGCCCGGCGAGTTGCATAATATAGACAATAATTACTCGCAGACACTCTGTGCCTTACAGTTTCACGCTGACATCATTACGGAATTGCCGGATTTCCGGCCTTATCAGGCCCTTTTCCGCCGTATCAGGCATATTAAGGCAACTGAGCGTCCGGACCTTGCCCATACGCTGGAAGCCTTTATTCGCCACATTGTTGAAACACGTCGTGACACGCCACCGTTTGGCGGGATTGAAAACCTTATCACACTCTATGAGATGTTTATCTGTATTTCCACGCATTTAAATGAACTCGTCATGAAAAACATGAACAATTCGCCGGAACTTTCGCAAACCATCGAAAAAATATATGCATCCTGTCTTTTTATTCAGGAGCACTGTACCGGCAATCTTACCTTGGAAGATGTTGCAAAACATGCCGGCTTCAGTCCGTTTTATTTTTCTCGTATTTTTAAAAATGCAACCTCCTATCCTTTTACGGAATACTTAAATCTCCAACGTGTAAAACACGCTCAGACCCTGCTTGCGGAATCCGAGCTAAGCATCACGGAAATCTGTTATCAATCCGGTTTTAAAAGCAGTTCCACTTTCAATCGCGTTTTTCGTCAGCATCGCGGAATTGCACCAACCGAATACAGAAAATATTACTCTTCCACCTGATTTTTATAATTACTTTTGTAAACCGTGTTCGTGCACATAATAGGAAAAAGTCAATTATTCAAAATATGTGTAGCCAAGTAGAAATCCGCCTTGTCTTTGCAAAACATCTTATTGTATAATCTATTTAACAGGACGATTTCGCTTTAGATTTTATCCAATTTACAACATTATTTATTTAAGGAGAACGCATATGAAATTTGGTTATTTTGATGACGCAAACCGGGAATATGTCATTACGACGCCGAAGACTCCGCTTCCCTGGATTAACTACCTTGGATGCAACGAGTTCTTCTCTCTGATTTCCAACACCTGTGGAGGTTATACCTTCTACAAAGATGCAAAATTATTGCGCCTGACCCGCTATCGTTACAATGATGTACCGTACGATTGTAATGGTAAATATTTCTATATCAAAGATGGTGATACACTTTGGAATCCCGGATGGCAGCCTACCAAAACCGATCTTGATGCATATGAATGCCGCCACGGAATCGGTTACAGCCGCTTTAACGGAAGCAAGAATGGTGTAAACGCATCCGTTTTGACCTTTGTTCCCATGAACGATAATTGCGAAGTCAGCAAGATTACTTTAACAAATACGACAGAAGCAACAAAAAATATCCAACTCTATTCATATGTTGAGTGGTGCCTGTGGAATGCAGATGATGACTCCCGTAACTTCCAGAGAAATTTAAGTACCGGCGAAGTCGAAGTAATCGATTCCACAATCTATCACAAAACAGAATACAGAGAAAGACGTAATCATTATGCTATTTACTCCGTTAACACACCTGTTGACGGTTTTGACACCATCCGTGAGGCTTTCATCGGTACTTATAACGGAGCAGACAAACCGGAAGCTGTATTAAACGGAGGTTGCACAAATTCCGTTGCAAGCGGATGGGCTCCGATTGCCGCGCATCAGATTAATGTTTCGCTCGCAGCAGGTGAAAGCAAATCCTTTATCTTTGTTTTAGGATATTGTGAAAATCCCAACGAAGAAAAATGGGAATCCGCAGGTGTTGTAAATAAAAAACCTGCTAAGGAAATGCTTGCAAAATATCAGACAGAAGAAAGTTTTGACAAAGCATTTGAAGAACTTAACACATATTGGAAAGCATTGTTAGCTAAGTATACAGTAGAATCTTCCAATGACAAGGTCAACAGAATGGTTAACATATGGAACCAGTATCAGTGTATGGTAACCTTCAACATGAGCCGTTCTGCTTCCTATTACGAATCAGGTATCGGCCGCGGTATGGGATTCCGTGATTCCTGTCAGGACCTTTTAGGTTTTGTTCACCTCATTCCTGACCGCGCAAGAGAAAGAATCATCGATATCGCTTCTACACAGTTTGAAGACGGAAGCGCATATCATCAGTATCAGCCGCTTACAAAAAAAGGTAACTCTGATATTGGTAGCGGTTTCAACGATGACCCGTTATGGTTGATTGCAGGAACAAGTGCATATGTTCGTGAAACAGGTGATACATCCATTCTTACCGAAAGCGTTCCTTATGATAACGATTGGAGCAAAGCAACCACCCTTATGGGACACTTAAAACGTTCCTTTGATTATATCGTTACACATAAAGGACCGCACAATCTTCCCTTAATCGGCCGTGCTGACTGGAATGACTGTCTGAACTTAAATTGCTTCTCAGAACATCCCGGTGAATCCTTCCAGACATTCGGACCGAGTGAAGGACCTGTTGCAGAGTCTGTTTTCATTGGTGGTATGTTTGTAAAATACGGTCAGGAATATGCTGAACTCTGCCGTTTAATGGGAGATGATGCAGAAGCTGATTATGCGATGGAAGAAGTTGCTAAAATGAACGAAGCCGTATTGAAAGATGGTTGGGATGGCGACTGGTTTGTGCGTGCTTATGATGCATACAGCAACAAGATTGGCAGCAAAGAATGCGAAGAAGGTCAGATATATATTGAATCTCAAGGCTTCTGTGTTCTTGCCGGAATCGGTGTAGAAGAAGGACTTGCAGTCAAAGCTCTTGATAGTGTCAAAGAGAAACTTGATACCAAATACGGCATTATGATTCTCCAGCCTGCATATACTAAATATCACTTAGAGCTTGGTGAAGTTTCCTCTTATCCTCCCGGATACAAAGAAAATGCAGGTATCTTCTGCCACAACAATCCTTGGGTTTCAATCGCAGAAACAGTAATCGGACGCGGGGAAAGAGCTTTTGAGATTTATAAGAAAACCTGCCCTGCTTACACAGAAGAAATCAGTGAAATCCATAGAACAGAACCTTATGTATATTCTCAGATGATTGCCGGAGCAGATGCAAAGTATCACGGCGAAGCCAAAAACAGCTGGTTAACAGGTACCGCTGCATGGACCTTTGTTAACATCTCACAGTATATCCTTGGCGTATACCCTACACACACAGGACTTTCCGTTAATCCCTGTGTACCCAAAGACTTTGGCGACTTCAAGGTTACAAGACAGTTCCGCGAAGGAATCTACAACATTGAAGTAAAGAATCCTAACAATGTAGAAAAAGGCGTTATCAGCATGACTGTTGACGGTGTTTCTGTAGAAGGTTGTATCATCCCTTACGAAAAGGGAAAAACAACATACAATGTTGTAATTACGATGGGTTAATAAAACTTTCTAACTTCAAATAACTCCCACAAAGAGGGTGTCCCAAAAGTCATAAATGACTTGAGGGGCTACCCTCTTTCTTTCTGCAAAAAAATAGAGAACGGTTACCACGCCGCTCTCCATTTCTACCTCATTATGTGATATAATAAGGTATGCCTACATTTAAAGATTA
>JAZSCW010000087.1:0-34166 GCA_045530835.1 Lachnospiraceae bacterium
AACAGATGTGCGCTTAGCTCAGCTGGATAGAGCGTTTGGCTACGGACCAAAAGGTCGGGGGTTCGAATCCTCTAGCGCACGTGTGAACCGATAAGCTTTGTGCTTATCGGTTTTTTTTTGAGCTTTGAAGTTATTTAATTGTTTTTGGTAGGGGATAATTATGTATATTGATATTTTTCGGAAATATTCAGAAGAAGAAACTATTAAAATAGAAAGACACAGACGGATATCCGGTGAAATTTCCGATATGGGGAGAGAAGTTGATGCGCTTCGTTATGAATACACGCATCTTAAGGAAAATAAAAGAGGTGACCTTCTGCCGTTGTTTATTTGGGTAGCATGCATCATTCCGGTTACCGCCTTGATTGTTTTAGACTATCTGGCAGCGGACTGGGATCGCGGAGATGGTTTGGCAATTGCTATTGCCAGTGGGTTGCCGCTTCTGTTTGTTATATGTTTTATCGGTATTGTTGTCTGTTCATATCGTCTTTTGCTGAGATATTCGAAACATCCTAAATTCCAGCAAAAAGCAGCGGAAAAATGTATTGTTAATGTGAATAAACGCAGTAAACAGATTGAAAATCAATTGGAGATGTATCGCATCAAAACGGCGGCGCTGGAAGATGAAAAGCGGGAAATTGAAGCTTTTTTAGAGGAAAAAGATTCTGAATATAAGAAAAAGGGAGAAGTTTAATGAAAAAGAACCGCAGACGCATATGGAAAAACAGAATCAAAATCGGAAGCTTTCTTGTGCCGAGTTTTTTTGGTGTGTCCATTTTTTATCTGATTCCTTTTGCGGTTGTATTTTTTTATGCATTGGTAGATAATCCGATTTCAAAAAATTTTGTTTTTTTGAAGAACATAATGGATATTTTATCCAATAAGGCATTTTTGCTTGCAGCCTGGAATACATTCAAATTTTCGATTATTGCAGTTCCGCTTGCTGTCATTCTTTCAATGCTTATGGCATTACTTTTGGATGAAAAAATACCGTTTGCCGATAAGTTCAGAACCGCTTATTTAAGTCCGATGATGGTTCCGGTCGCTTCGGTTATTCTTGTGTTTCAGGTTTTGTTTAATTATAACGGTTTTGTAAATGTTGTGTTGTCCTGGTTTGGCATAAATCAGATTGACTGGTTTAAATCGGATTTTGCACCGGTTGTTGTTTTGATTCTTTTTTTGTGGAAAAATCTCGGATACAACATGATTCTGTTCATGGCTGCGCTCGGAACCATTCCAAGGGAGGCTATGGAGGTCGCATTACTGGATACATGTTCGAATTGGAAACTGTTTTTTCATATCAAAATCCGATATTTATCTCCGACAATTCTTTTTGTCGCAATCATGTCGTTGATTAGTTCTTTTAAAGTGTTTAGGGAAGTATATCTGTTGACGGGAGATTATCCGTACGACAGCTTGTATACATTACAGCATTTTATGAATAATATGTTCCGCCAGCTGGATTATCAGAAATTGTCTGCAGCTGCAATTATTATGGCCATTGTGATGATAATCATTATCGGATTTTTGTATTTGGTGGAGAATCATTTTGGCAAGGATATGGAAGAGTAGGAAGTTATCATGGATAGATTCGGAAAGTTTGGCAAAAAGAATAAAAGGAAAGCTAAACAGAAAAATAGTTCATCCAAAGCACGTACGGTTCTGTTTGTTATCATAGCTTTATTATTTGCGGTATTGTTTGTGATGCCTACTTTGGTTACAATTACGAATTCGTTTATGACGCAGTCAGAAATCAATGCGAATTATGGTAAGGTGTTTGAAACAACAGACAGCGGAGGAAAAGTATTTATTTCTGAACAGGTGAATTTGAAACTGATTCCGGATATGGTTTCGCTTCAGCAGTATATTACCGTATTGCTCAAAAGTCCGACATATCTGTTCAAATTCTGGAATTCAGTTATTTACACGGTTCCGATTGTGATTTTTCAATTAGTGATTGCATTGCTTGCATCCTATGCGTTTACACGATTCAAAGGAAGATTAAAGGAAATTTGTTTTTTTGTATATATCATTATCGTTCTTATGCCGTATCAGGTTACATTGGTACCGAATTTTCTCGTTTCCGAGTGGATGGGGATTTTTGATACGCGCTGGGCGATTTGGCTGCCGGGTATTTTTTCACCGTTTTCAGTATACTTGTTAACGAAGTATATGAAGAGAATTCCTGTAGGGATTATTGAAGCAGCCAAAATAGATGGTGCCGGAGAATGGCAGATTTTCCGTTATATCAGTATCCCTCTTTGTAAAGGAGCGTTGTATTCCGTAGCAATTCTGGTTTTTATAGATTACTGGAACATGGTGGAACAACCGTTAATCCTTCTTACGAATGAGGAATTGCATCCGCTCTCCATTTTTTTGTCCAAAATCAATGCGGGGGAGATAGGGCTGGCATTTGCCGTTGCGGCGATTTATATGGTACCCGGCCTGTTGGTTTTTATGTATGGAGAAGATTATCTGGTAGAGGGAATTACGTATCAGGGCGGTATAAAAGGTTAAAAGGAGAAAATCAGAATGAATAACGAGATGCATACAGGAAAAAAGAGAGAGTGGATTAAGAATGTTGCAATCATTTTTCTGAGTGTTTTACTTGTGCTTACTTTTTTTTCCAATACTATTATGAATTATTCTTTGCCGCAGGTTGCGACAGAGTATGTACAAAGCGGGACCATATCCAATAAAATTCGCGGTTCAGGCATTGTTGAGGCGATAGATCCTTACCATGTGGTTGTGAATGAAACGCGTACTATCAAAAGTGTGGCAGTGAAAGCGGATTCTTATGTGGAAAAGGGCGATGTTCTCTATTATCTTGAGGATGTGGAGAGCGAGGAGCTGGCGACCTTGCGGGATTCGTTGGCAACTGCGGAGATAGAATATGAAAAAATGGTATTAAACGGCGGAATTACGAGTGCACGTCTGAAAGAAATCCAGGCAGGAAATGTCAGGACACTTGAACAAAGTCAGGGCAGTCTTGCTGCTTTACAGACACAGATGGATACATTGCAAAAGAAAGTGGATGATTTGAACAAACAGATTGCCCTTCTTGAGCAGGATAAGGTAGATGCGACAGCTGAAAGCAATGCGCTTGCTGCAGCTCAGGTTGAGTTAAACAATGCAAAGGTGGATTTGGCGCGAAAGCAGGCCGCTTATGACGCTGTGGCACACCTCGAGGATGATAATCCTGAGAAGATTGCAGCAAAGGAAGCTTTGGATAAAGCACAGGAAAAAGTTTGGAAACTGGAAGCGAAGGTTGCCAATGCACAGATTGCATTGGAGCAGAAACTCAACAGTCCCGAGATTGCCAATCAGATTGCTCAGCTGCAAAGACAGAAGATTGAAGAAGAAGAGAAGTTGAACGGACTAACCAAAGAAAAGGAAAAGAGTCTTACAGCAATCTTACTTGAGTTAGAGCTGGCGGAGGCTTACCGCAAGTTGGAAGATGACAGGGCTGAACTTGAAAAACTGCAGGAAAAGTCTGTCGGTGCTACAATTACTGCTCCCGTTTCCGGTAAAGTGAATTCACTTGCATATGCAGCCGGTGAGCAGACACAGGCCGGTAGTGATGCTGCAGTGATTCAGGTTGACGGAAAAGGAATGATGGTTTCTTTTTCAACAGGAGTAAAGCAGGCGGGTGTGATTCGTGTAGGTGACCCCGTAGAGGTTCAGAACGGATGGATTTATGGTGATATTACGGCGAATCTTACTGCGATTAAATCTGATCCTGATAATCCGAGGGAACAGCGATTACTTGTATTTGAGGTGGCCGGTGAAGATGTTATGCCGGGTGATAATCTGACTCTTGCTGTGGGACAACGCAGCATGACTTATGATTTAATCGTACCAAACAGTGCAATCCGAGAAGATAATAATGGGAAGTTTGTTTTGATTGTAGAGTCAAAGTCTGCGCCTTTTGGTAACAGATATGTTGCAAAACGTGTTGATATTGAAGTTTTGGCAGCTGATGATACGCATACTGCGGTTAAGGCATTGTTGGAAGGGTATGAATATGTTATTACGACCTCAACACAGCCGTTAAAGGCGGGAGATCAGATTCGTTTGGCTGAAGGGATGAATTAGGATGCATAAAATTGGTGACTTAATGCACTCACTGATACGCAGAATCGGACGTTATAATTCCATAGCGGTGTTTACAACTTTAATTTTACTGCTTCTTTTATCCGGAATAACGGGTTATCTGGAAATACAAAAAAGAAGTCTCGATGATCAGATGCAGGCAAAACGCTGGTCACAGGAAGAGGAATATGCACAAATCAGTTTCTTCTTTTCCAAAAGTTCCGGTATGCAGCCGGAACAGGTCAAAGGTGTCAGATATCAATTGGAAAGCCGGCTGAAAGAACAGAGTATTGAAGCAAATAATTCTCTTGCGAGATTATTTGTGGATGCTTATGCATCGTTTGGTGAGCTTTCTTTGAAGGGGGAACAAAAAAGTATTGAAGTTGAAGCAATCGGCGTGGGAGGGGATTTTTTTCTCTTTCATCCGGTGAAATTGCTGTCCGGACAGTATTTTGCGGAAGGTGATGTGCGTAATGATATTATATTGATTGATGAAGATGTTGCATGGCAGCTGTTTGGTTCTTCTGATATTGCGGGGAAAGATGTCAGAATCAACGAACACTATTATAAAATAGCCGGTGTTTTTGAACGCGAACAGAAGGAATTGGAAATGTTGGCAGGGAGTGAAGGACCTATGGTGTATCTTCCGTATGATGCTTTTGCCAAACTGACGGGTGAGAATATCATTTCTACGTATGAAATTGTTATGCCCAATCCTGTGAGGGGATTTGCCAAGGGTATCATTCAAGAGTGTTTTTCCCTCGAAAAACAGGATGCAATTTTGGTTGAAAATTCTGACCGTTTCAGTTATGAAGCCTTTTATCAGCTTCTGAAGGAACGGGCGGTACGTACTATGAAAACCAATGATATTGTGTTGCCTTTTTGGGAAAACATTGCCAGAGTAAAAGAAGAAAAACTGGCAGAGGTTGCTCTGTTTCAGGTTTGTATTTCTGCGATTCTTGTGTTATATTGGCTGGGGGCTATCATTGTTTTTATGGTAAGACATAAACCTACGAGAGAGGATTTTGAACGCATTACGGAATGCTCAAAGGATATCTTGCTTGGGTTAATGGAAAAAATTAAAGGGAAAACCAATAAGGAGGAGAAAAAATGAAAAAAAATGGTGTGAAGCGTGCAGTTGCAATTGGACTTACAACTGTTATGCTTTTGTCACTGGCAGCATGCGGGAAGGGAAACGGAGCGCAGACGCCGGATTACAGGGAGTTTGTTTTTGGGGAAACAGCCCGAATTGAAGTTGAGAAAGGCAATAATGCGTATTTTAATGAAGTAATTCCGTACGGAGACAAAATTTGTACGATTTTTTCGGAAGTGATTTATCCGGAAGGCGTTGATGACGGAAGTGTACTTGACGGCACCGGAGAAGATGATATGGAGATATTTCTTCCCGGAGCGATGGGAACTCCTCAACCGGATGCTACGGAGGTGACACAGGAAAGCAGTCAGGAAAACGTACAAGAAGAAGTATCTGAGGAAAATGAAGAAACTGACAGCGGAGAGGTTGAGGGTGAGTCCGAATCCGATACGGAAACAGAAGAAAACCCGGAAGATGTTTATCCGGAAGAATGGGAGTACGAAAATTTTTATACTATAGTAAATGCTACGGTTTATAATCAGGACGGCAGTGTCGAGTTCGCAACAGAGATTACCCTGAATAATGCAGAGGGAATGCACCAGATTACCGCAGATGCGAATACTGAGACCTTTTATATGGTGGTAACTGACGCTGATATGGGCTGGTATGTGCGTAAATATGATAAAGCCGGAACTGAGTTGGCAAGTGTAGCTATTCAGGCGGACGAGTATACATATGTTTCACGACTGATTCCAACACAGGATGGAAAGCTTATCGTGGGTATGGAGCAGGAAATCCGTGTTTTTGATCAGGATTTGAAATTCCAAAACCAAATCAAAACGGATTCCTATATGACTAGTCTCATAAAAATCAAAGACGGAAGAATTCTGGCTATTTTAGATAGTGAGAAGTCGGATGGAAGCTATATTCAGATTGCCAAAGTTTTTGATGTACAAGGTTGTGCGTTCGGAGAAGAATATGAATTACCGGAAAATCTTATGTATGGTCAGTACAAGGACGGTATGGGTACGTATGATATCATTTTTAGTACTTCGGAGGGAATTTTCGGATATACACTGGAGAGTGAAGCACCTGTTAAAATTATGGGATTTGTTGAATCTGATATTGATTCACAAGGGACGGACGGTGCTGTTTTGGTTACCGAAAGTGTGGCTGCAATTTCATACAGAAATGAGGAAACATGGGAACTTGAGGGTATCGCCATTTATCAAAAAACAGACCCCTCAGAGATTCAGGAAAAAGATATCATTACTGTTGGTATGATGATGTATGATTCGGAAATTGCGGGTGCGGTTGTTGAATTCAACAAAAACAGCGAGACTACGAGAATTCAGATTAAGAGTTACGAAACAGAGAATTCGGACTGGGAAACAGCACAGAAAGCTTTTAATAATGATTTGATTTCCGGAAATTGTCCGGATGTGGTTTTTATAGCAGGAACGACAGATCAATTGTATCGATACATGGAGAAGGGAACTTTTGAACCTCTGAATTCTTATTTTGAAAAAGATGCGGAAATCAAAGAAGAGGATATTATGCCGAATGTCAAAGAAGCGCTTTCCGTAGATGGAAAGATGTATGCCGTTGCACCGCATTTTTATGTTGTAACAGCTGCCATGAAGTCAAAATATGTACCCGAAAACGGACGTATCACTTTTGAGGAATTGATGGCGTTAGAAGAGCAGCTGGGTACAAAGGCGTTTTATGAATATACGCAGGAGGCAATACTGTATCAGGTAATGTGTATGGGATATGAGGATTTCCTTGATGTTCGTAACGGAAAATGTGATTTTGGAGAGGAATTTACAGAGGCGTTAAAGTATATCAGCCAGTATCCGAAGGAAATTAATTATGATGATATGAAAGATTATTCTGTCTATGAAACACTTTACAGAAATGATACGGCATTAATGGAGTATGTTTATCTTGCAGATTTCAGAGAGTTTAACCGTGAGGAAAAAGGTGTGTTTGGTGAAGAAATCACTCTGGTGGGATTCCCGGGACGGGAAACTTCCGGTGCCGTGATTAATATGGATCAGATTTTGGCAATTTCTTCTAAATCAAAGCACAAGGATGCAGCTTGGGAGTTTGTACGTTCTTTTATGACAACGGAGTATCAGGAAAATCTGAACTACAATTTCCCTACCAGACTTTCTGTTTGCCAACAGAATATGGAAGAACAGATGAAACGCCCGTATTATACGGATATGGACGGAAACAAAATAGAATATGATGAGACCTATTGGTTTGGTGAGAATGAGATGACGCTTACGCCTATCACAAGAGACCGTGCGGAATATGTGATGCAGTATATTTCATCTGTGGATAGTGTTTATTATTCTAATGAAAAAATTATGGATATTGTCAGGGAAGAAGCGGAGCCTTATTTTGCAGGACAAAAGACGGCAGAACAGGCGGTTGAGATTATTCAGAGCCGTGTGCAGACTTATGTGAATGAAGGGCGATAGATAACAGAATGATTTCCCGGATACGCGAGGCAGTCGTGTCCGGGATTATTTTAAAAGCAAAAGGAGACGAAACATATGGCAAGTATAGCAGTATTTTTTGCAACAGGTTATGAAGAAATTGAGGCGTTGACAGTAGTAGATGTATTACGTCGTGCAGGAATGAATGTTGATATGATTTCCGTTACCGGTGAACAAAGTGTATGTGGTTCGCACAAAATTGAAGTCAAAATGGACAAACAATTATCCGGAAATGAAGCGGCGGAATATGATGTATGCGTTTTGCCCGGAGGAATGCCTGGAACTCTTAATTTGGAAAAAAATGAAACTCTGATGAAAGTTCTTGATTCTTTCTATGGGCAGAATAAGCTGGTGGCTGCAATTTGTGCTGCGCCGAGTATTTTAGGGCATCGGGATATGCTGCAGGGGAAATGTGCCTGCTGTTATCCGGGATTTGAAGATGAACTGGAGGGTGCTTCGTTAACTGATGAGGCGGTTTGCAGAGATGGTAATATCATTACCGCAAGAGCAATGGGATGTGCGCTTGACTTTGCACTGGAGATTCTTGCTGCTTTGAAAACACCTGAAGAAGCGGATGCGATGGCAGATAGCTTACTTTACTAAGGATTTTATAAAAATACAAAAAAGCTACGATTTCAACCTTTTGGTATCATCGTAGCTTTTTTTATGACTGATATTTTACAGTCGCTTTCTCTTTGGAAATGGATTCAGGAAAAGAATCTCTTATTTCATGGATTCTTCCTGACGCTTGATCATTCTACGAACCATTTCACCACCGATAGAACCGGCTTCTTTAGAAGTAAGGTCACCGTTGTAACCATCCTTTAAAGTAATACCTAATTCACTTGCTACTTCATTTTTAAACTGGTTCAAAGTTGCCTTTGTGTCTCTGTTAGAGTTTGAATTCTTTGTCATTTTTGTTTCCTCCAAAATTCTATCTTCTTGTTTTTATTTGATAAGCATTGCTTATCTGTTGTTAGTATGTGATGAAACGTGTAAAATATGTTGGAAATTTTTGTACTTTTCTTTTGGTAAATCTTGTGCTATAATCGTAGAATGACTGTGAGTATGCTATGGCATATGAATTACATCAAAGAAAAGAAATGAAACGCATGGGCGCGTGACATAAAGGAGGATTAAAATGAGTTTTACAATCGAAAAATTAGAAAAGAATATGGCAAAGCTTACAATTGAGGTTGCTGTTGAGGACTTTGAAAAGGCTGTTGAGAAAGCATATCAGAAGAATAAGAGCAGCATTCAGATTCAGGGATTCCGCAAAGGAAAAGCTCCCAGAAAAATGATTGAGCAGATGTATGGTAAGGAAGTATTTTTTGAAGATGCTGCAAATATCATTATTCCTGAAGCATATGAGAAAGTATATGATGAGTGCGAAGAAGAAATCGTTTCTTCACCGGTTATCGATGTAGTACAGATTGAAGCAGGAAAACCTTTTATCTTTACTGCAGAAGTTGCTTTGAAGCCGGAAGTTAAATTGGGCAAGTATAAAGGTGTTACCGTTGCAAAGACTTCTATTGAAGTAACAGAAGAAGAAATTAATGAAGCAATTGAAAGAGAAAGAAAGAACAGTGCAAGAACCATTACTGTTGAAGACAGACCTGTTCAGGATGGGGATACTGCGGTAATTGATTTCGAGGGATTTGTTGACGTCGTTGCTTTCGAAGGCGGTAAGGGTGACAACTATCCTTTGACAATCGGTTCACATTCATTCATCGATGGTTTTGAAGAGCAGTTGATTGGTAAGTCTCTTGATGAAGAAGTTGAAGTTAATGTTACCTTCCCTGAAGATTATCATGCAGAAGAGTTGAAAGGTAAACCGGCTGTATTTAAGGTTAAGATTAACGAAATCAAAGAAAATCAGTTGCCGGAACTTGATGATGAGTTTGCAAGCGAAGTAAGTGCTTACGATACATTGGAAGAGTACAAAGAAAGCGTTAAGAAGAATCTTACAGAGAAGAAAGAAGCTGACGCTAAGATGGCAAAGGAAAGCGCTGTTGTGGATGCAATTATTGAAGCAGCAGAAATGGACATTCCTGATGCTATGATTATGACAACACAGAGACAGATGATGGAAGAGTTCTCACAGAGAATTCAGATGCAGGGTCTTTCCATGGAGCAGTATCTCCAGTTCACAGGTCAGACTGCAAATTCCATGATGGAACAGGTGAAACCTCAGGCAGAGAAGAGAATCCAGTCCAGATTGGTTCTTGAGGCTGTTGTTGCTGCTGAGAAGATTGAAGTTTCTGATGCAGAATACGAAGAAGAATTAGGCAAGATGGCTAGTGCATACCAGATGGAAGTTGAGCAGATTAAGGATCTTATGGATGCAGAGCGTGAAGCTGAAATGAAGAAAGACATTGCAATCCAGAAAGCCGTAGATTTTGTTGTTTCCAAAGCAAAAGAGAAATAAAATCAGGGCATACTGAGAATAAATGAATGATGACAGGAGGAATTCAAATGAGCTTAGTACCTTATGTAGTGAAGCAAACAAGCCGTGGAGAAAGATCCTATGATATTTATTCCAGACTTTTAGAAGAGCGTATTATTTTTTTAGGGGAAGAAGTGAATGAAGTGACTGCAAGTCTTGTTGTAGCACAGCTTCTTTTCCTTGAGTCTGAAGATCCCGATAAAGATATTCAGCTCTATATAAACAGCCCCGGCGGTTCCGTAACTGCCGGTATGGCAATTTATGACACTATGCAGTATATTAAATGTGATGTTGCTACCATTTGTATCGGCATGGCTGCAAGTATGGGTGCATTCCTGTTAGCCGGCGGTGCAAAGGGAAAAAGAATGGCATTGCCCAATGCTGAGATTATGATTCATCAGCCGTTAGGTGGTGCGCAGGGACAGGCAACCGAGATTGAAATTGCTGCGAAACACATTCTTCAGACGAAGGAAAAATTGAACAAAATTCTTTCCGAGAACACAGGGCAGCCGTATGAAGTGATTGCAGCGGATACGGAACGTGATAATTGGAAGAGTGCCACACAGGCTATGGAATACGGTCTGATTGACAGTGTGATTACCTCTCGCGCTGATTTGGATGGCAGAAACGAATAGAAACTTGTAAGAATCGGAGAATAGAATGGCTAAGAATTCAGACGACAGAGTAAAATGCTCGTTTTGCGGTAAAACTCAGGAGCAGGTTGAAAAGATGATTGCCGGACCTTCCGGAATCTATATTTGTTCAAGATGTGTAGAGGTTTGTAACGATATTATTGATGAGGAATTTGAAGATTTCAATGAATCGGAAGAGTTAGATATTAATTTGCTCAAACCAATTGAAATTAAGCAGTTCCTTGATGATTATGTAATTGGACAGGAAGAGGCCAAGAAAGTACTTTCTGTTGCCGTGTACAATCATTATAAGAGAATCATGGCACCGAAGGATTTGGGTGTTGAACTGCAAAAGAGTAATATTCTTATGATTGGTCCTACCGGTTCGGGTAAGACTTATCTTGCACAGACCCTTGCCAAAATCATTAATGTACCGTTTGCAATTGCGGATGCTACAACGCTGACTGAGGCAGGGTATGTTGGTGAGGATGTTGAAAATATTCTTTTGAAATTGATTCAGGCGGCTGATTATGATGTGGAGCGCGCTCAGTACGGTATTGTATATATTGATGAGATTGATAAAATCACCAAAAAGAGCGAGAATGTATCTATAACTCGTGATGTATCAGGTGAAGGTGTTCAGCAAGCTCTTCTTAAGATTGTAGAAGGTACTGTAGCAAGTGTTCCGCCTCAGGGAGGAAGAAAGCATCCGCATCAGGAATTGATTCAGATTGACACCAGCAATATTTTATTCATTTGCGGTGGTGCTTTTGATGGTCTTGAGAAGATTATCGAGACGAGACTAAACCGTAAGTCAATCGGCTTTCATGCAGAAATTATGCAGAAGAATGATAAAGCACTGAGTGATATTCTGAAAGAAGTATCGACACAGGATTTGGTTAAATTTGGTTTAATTCCCGAGTTTGTCGGTCGTGTGCCGATTAATGTGACTTTGGAAGGTTTGGACGAAGAGGCATTGGTTAGAATTATGACCGAGCCAAGAAATGCTTTGGTGAAACAGTATGAAAAGTTGTTTGAACTGGATAATGTTGCACTTACGTTTGAGGAAGATGCGGTGAAAGAAATTGCGCGAGAAGCATGGGAGCGTAAAACAGGTGCCCGCGGATTGCGTACGATTATGGAGAAGGCTATGATGGATGTAATGTTCAGAATTCCTTCTGATGAAACAATTGAAGCATGTATTATTACGAAGGAATCGGTAGAAGGCAAAGAAAAGCCGAAAGAAATACATGTTGGGGATGAACTGCCCAAAAAGAAAAACAGGAAGTAAAACCAAACGCCGCCTTTCACAAGGTGGCGTTTCTTATCAAAGGAGACCAGGAATGGAAAAAGAAGAACAGCGTATGGTATTGCCGGTTATTCCGATGCGTGGAGTTTGCATTTTACCCGGTATGATTACGAATGTTGATTTGAATAGAAAGTCTTCGCTGAAAGCATTGGATTTTGCGATGAGAAATCATACAAATCTGTTTATGATTACGCAGAAATTAGTTGAGACAGAAGAAAATAGCGTGGAAACTTTGTATGAAATCGGTTGTATAGCCAAGGTAATTCAGGTGGTTAATTTACCAAATCAAATTGTGCGGGTTGTTGTAGAAGGGATTTCCGGGGCACATATGGATTCCCTGCAAAGACAGACGGATGGTTCTTATGCGGCAGAAGTTTCGGTGGTTGTGTTACAGGAACACACCTGGATAGAGGAAGAAACGGAAGCAAGGTCGCGCATTTTGAAAGAGCTGTTGGCTCGATACCTTTATTTACAGCCCACGGTTCCCAAAGAGTTAGCTATTACAGCAAGTAATACAACAGACTTTAGAGTTTTATTGCGTTCCTTTGCAGCTTATCTCCCATTTTATTTTCAGGTTCGTCAGGCCTATTTAGAGATAAATGATGAGGAAGTTTTGTATGAAAGAATTGTTTCCGATTTAAGAAATGAGCTGAGTGTTTTACAGATTAAAAGAGAATTACAGGAGAATACAAAGGCGCAAGTGGATAAGCATCAGAAGGAATACATGTTGCGTGAACAGATGCATGTAATCAAAAAAGAACTCGGCGATGATGAAAGTATTCCTGATGCGGAAGCGTTTTTGAAGCAATTGGAGCATTTACCGGCTTCTGATAAGGTAAAAGAAAAAATCAAAAAAGAAATATCCAGATTGAAGAATGTGACAGGAAGCAGTTCAGAGAGTGCAATGCAGAGAGTCTATGTTGAAACGCTTCTTGAAATGCCTTGGGAAAAGGCAGGAACAGATGCGACGGATTTGGATTATGCTCAGGAGATTCTGGAACGCAACCATTATGGTCTTGAAAAGGTAAAAGAAAGAATCTTGGAGTTTCTTGCGGTAAGAGCACTTGCAAAAGAGAGTGAGAGTACAATTATTTGTCTGGTAGGACCGCCGGGAACAGGTAAAACATCCATTGCCAAGTCGGTAGCGGAGGCTTTAAATAAGGAATATGTCCGGATTTGTCTTGGGGGAATCCGTGATGAGGCTGAGATAAGGGGGCATCGCAGGACATATATTGGGGCAATGCCGGGACGTATTGCCAATGCGTTAAAGCAGGCAGGGGTTAATAATCCGTTGATTCTTTTGGACGAAGTAGACAAAATTGCCAAGGATTACAAAGGAGACCCTGCGTCTGCTCTTCTTGAAGTACTTGATTCCCAGCAAAACAAGGCTTTTAGAGATCATTATATAGAGATTCCGCTGGATTTATCAAGCGTATGCTTTATCGCAACCGCAAACAGTCTTACAGAAATTCCAAGACCATTGTTGGACCGTATGGAAGTAATAGAGGTAAACAGTTATACTGCAAATGAAAAGTTCCATATTGCCAAAGAACATCTTTGGAAGAAGCAGCTTGAAAAGAACGGACTGACGACAAAACAGTTGACAATTTCCGATGCTGCAATCCGTAATCTGATTCAGTATTATACCAGGGAAGCAGGTGTCAGGGAGCTTGAGAGAAAGATTGCAGCTTTGTGTCGCAAAACGGCCAGGAAAATTGTACAAGAGAAAGAGGAATCGGTTAAGGTTAAAGACAAGAATCTGGAAGATTATCTCGGAAAAGCTAAGTACAGAGCACATTTTGCAAATAAAAAAGCAGAAGTTGGGATTGTACACGGACTTGCGTGGACCAGCGTCGGTGGAGATGTGCTTAGTGTGGAAGTAGCTGTTTTACCCGGAAAAGGAAAAGTGCATTTGACAGGACAGCTCGGTGATGTGATGAAGGAATCCGCACAAATCGGTTTCAGTTATCTTCGTTCCCAAAGTTCAAAATATGGTATTGAATCTGATTTTTACAAAGAAAATGATATTCATATCCATATTCCCGAGGGGGCAGTGCCCAAAGACGGACCTTCTGCCGGTATTACAATGGCAACGGCTATGCTTTCTGCAATCACGCAGATACCGGTGCGCGCTGATGTTGCAATGACCGGAGAGATTACTTTGCGTGGCCGTGTGTTGCCTGTAGGAGGGCTGAAAGAAAAGATTCTTGCAGCTAAGATTGCAGGGCTCAAAACCGTCCTGCTTTCGGTTGAAAATGAGCGAAACATTGTTGAACTCGATGCGGAGGTAACACAGGACCTTGAAATTATATATGTGGAAACCATGGATGAAGTTATTGAAAAAGCTTTTGCCAACCCAATAAAGAAAGGGCGATAAGATGAAAATTAAAACAGTTAGCTTGGAAACGGTAGTCGGCATTACCAGTACTTTGCCGGAGAATCCTTATCCGGAGTTTGCTTTTGCAGGGAAAAGTAATGTTGGAAAATCTTCTCTCATTAATGCGATTATGAACCGTAAATCTCTTGCCAGAACAAGTGCGCAGCCGGGAAAGACGCAGACCATCAATTTTTATAATGTGAATAATGAGCTTTATCTTGTGGATTTGCCCGGATACGGTTATGCAAAGGTATCACAGGAAACCAAGGCAAAGTGGGGGAAAATGATTGAGCGCTATCTGCAACGCTCCAAACAGTTAAAAGCGGTGTTTCTTTTAATTGATATTCGCCATGATCCTTCTGCTAACGATAAGGATATGTATAACTGGATTGTGCATAATGGGTTTGAGCCGATTATTATTGCGACCAAATCTGATAAAATCAGTCGTGGGCAGATTGAGAAACATCTGAAAGCAATTCGGACCGGTTTAAATACACGTCCGGGAACTGTTCTGATTCCGTTTTCATCTTCAAATAAAAACGGACTTGAACAGGTGTATGAGGTGTTGGAAGGATATCTGGTATGAAAAACTATAAAATGATAATTCAATACGAAGGCGTCAGATTTCAGGGATGGCAGCGCCAGACTTCAACCGAGAACACTATTCAGGGAAAACTCGAAGCGATTTTATCTAAAATGTGTGGAGTGCCGGTAGAAATTAATGGGGCAGGAAGAACGGACGCCGGTGTACATGCTTTGGCACAGGTGGCAAATTTTAGCATTGATACGCCCAAAAATCCGGCTGAAATTATGGAATATATGAATCAGTACCTGCCCGAGGATATTGCTGTTATATCGATAGAGGAAGTAGATTCCCGTTTTCATGCAAGACTGAAAGCTAAGGGGAAGCATTACCGTTACCGTATCAGAACGGCTCAAACAACAGATGTATTCAGCAGAAGATATGTATATGCCCTGCCGGAGCAGTTGGATGTGAAGCAGATGCAAAAGGCATGTGAAAGGTTAAGCGGAAAACATGATTTCCGGGCGTTTACGTCAAATCACAGAATTAAGAAATCAACGGTAAGAAACATTCGTATTTCATTATCGCAAACAAAAGATGAAATTATATTGGATTATACGGGAGATGGTTTTCTTTATCATATGGTCCGAATCCTGACCGGTACGTTAATTGAAATAGGTCGGGGAGAACGCAAGGTTGAAGACTTAAATGATGTATTCGATTCAAAAGAGAGAAGCAGGGCGGGATACCTTGTTCCTGCATGCGGACTTACCCTGATAGAAGTATATTATGAATAATGAGATGTCAAAGACAAGTCATATAGCATATTATGTGTTATGTGACTTTTTTTATTATATTCAGGATTGGAGGAGACAGATGCGTATCGTTGTTTTTCCGGGTGACAAGCGTCAGAATTATCTTGCCGGAGAACTGGAAAAGAAGAAGCAGGAGGTTATTCTTCTTTCAGCGCAAAAAGCGGATGTGATTGGAAACAGTGGCAAAAACTTTATGCGTTGTATGGAGGAAGTAGTGGAACAGGCAGATGTGTTGGTTTTGCCGACACCTTCTTTTACACAGGATGGAAAAATAAGAAATGCCAAAGAGGGAGATTGGGAACTTGATTTTGAAGCTTTTTTGGAGAAGGTCTCTGTCGGACAATGTGTCTTTGGAAGTGTAATTGGGAAGGAACGAATGGAAGCTTTAAGGCAAAAGGGCGTCAAAGTATATGATATGATGACTTCCGAGGAGGTGGCATTACGTAATGCTGTTGCAACTGCGGAAGGGGCTATTTGTGAAGCAATCTGTAGTGGTGCAGAAAATTTACAGGATGCAAAATGTCTTGTGATTGGTTTTGGACGCTGTGGCAGTGTGCTGGCGCATAAATTGAAAGGCCTTTGCAAGGAAGTTGCAGTACTTGCAAGACGAAGTGAGGTGCGGACGCAGGCGAAGTCGCTGGGCTTTGAAAGCTTCTCAATGGAAACAGAATTCATGAGCGGATATCAGTATATTTTCAACACCGTACCTGCCGGGGTTCTTTTGGAAAAACAATTGAAAAAAATAGACGCCGGAACGGTTATCATTGACCTTGCAAGCGCGCCCGGCGGAGTAGATTATGAGTATTGCAAAAAGGAAGGGATTACCGCCAAGCTTTGCAGCGGATTGCCGGGTAAGTATGCACCAAAGACTTCGGGCATTATTTTAGCAGATGAAATAGAAAGGAGTATCGGATGCAGGGAATAGAAGGGCTTAAAATAGGGCTTGCTTTTACGGGGTCATTTTGTACGTTTAAAACTATGATTTCGGTTATACAGGAGATGATGGATGCCAAAGCTGAGTTATATCCGATTTTTTCAAATAATGTGATTAATATGGATACGCGATTTTTCAAGGCTACGGAGTTTATTGCCAAAGTTCAGGAACTTACGGGACAGCAGGGGATTTTTACCATACAGGAGGCGGAACCGATTGGACCGTCCAAAAATCTGGATGTTATGGTAATTGCACCGTGTACGGGAAATACAATAGCCAAACTGGCAAGCGGGATTACGGATACTCCGGTTCTGATGGCTGCAAAGGCACATTTGCGAAACGAACGCCCCCTGATTCTTGCTGTATCAACGAATGATGCATTGGGGATGAATCTGAAGAATATCGGGACGTTGATTAATAGTAAAAACATTTATTTTGTGCCCTTTGGGCAGGATGACCATGTCAAAAAACCGCGCTCCCTTGTGGCACATATGCATATGATTCCGGAAACGATTCTTTCTGCTTGCCGGGGGCAGCAGATACAACCTGTCCTGGTGCCGTATTCCGAGTGAAAGAAAAGGGACAGCACCGGCCAGGTTTGGGGTGCTGTCCAATTTATATTACTTCAGAAAAAATGCGGTTCTTGATATCCTGCATTTGTGCATCCATTTCAGCAATGGTATTTGCACAGGATAAAAGCTGTACGCCGATGGTTGTGCTGCTTTCGGGCGAGAGATCTTTTTTGTATTTCATTTCGTGTTCCAAACTTGCCCAGAAATCCATTGCAATGGTGCGTAATTGTATTTCAACTTTCATAATCTCTTTGCCTTCTGAAAAAAAGACCGGAATTTCAACAATCATATGGTAGCTGCGGTAACCGTTTTGCTTTGGATGTCTGATATAATCCTTACATCGGACAAGTGTAATGTCGTCCTGGAGTAAAAGCATATCTGCAATCCGGTAAATATCATCCACAAAGTTACAGATGACACGGATGCCTGCAACGTCGTTAATTTGTTCCCGTACATTCTCGAGTGTAATGGGAAGGTCTTTTCTTTGCAGCTTTTCAATAATACTCTTCGGTTCTTTGATACGTGAATGTATTACATGAATGGGATTTCGGTTACTTTTGATAGAAAGCTCATCATTAAGCACCTCGAATTTGGTGCGGACTTCTCTGATTGCACAGTTATATTTGGTAATAAGAGCCTGATATTCGCGCAAAGCATTTTCCGTGGCTGCAAAAGCTTCGGGATCAGATAATTGTTCGAATAAAGGGATTGAATCGTTAGTTGCCATAATTTTCCTTTCATGTTGGAATAAATGTTTTTTTTCATTCTATATTATCATGTTTCTTTCTTAAAATAAACTTTATTTTTTGATGTAAATATGATAAAATATTATGAATTCGAAGGCATTGATTTCAGATGGGGATTTATGGGTTAAATGTTGATTTTTTAAGGAGGGGTCATTATGCAAAAGGATATGGATTTGTTTGTACGTTTTCCGGCAGCATGTATGCTGGTAAATACCGTAGGAGTGCCGGCTTTTATTTGTAATGCGCGCCTTTTGAATCTGGTAGGATATGATGAGGCGGCCTTCGCTAAGCAGATGCAGAGTGATTATACTGTTATTTTTGATGAAAAGGATTTGCTTCAGTTGCGTGAAAAGTTGCGTGAAGCTTCCGGGACAGAGAGTAACGTTCAGCATAGAATGAAACTTATTAACAAAGATGGATGTCGGATTCATACGCTGATTGAGACTGTAACCACCGAAAGAAATGACGGGGATTACTATTTGTGCAGTGTGACCGATGTTACGGAAATGGTTGAGACACAGGCTATGCTCAGACGGGAACAGCGTCGTTTGAAGACGGTTATGGAATGTACGCAGGATGTTATTTACGAGTACTATATTGATGATGACAGAATGACATTGTATCGGGCGAACGGTACCAATAAGATGAATGAAGAAGCCTGGTATTCATATGAGAATTTTTCGACGCTGGCAATGGAAAAGAATATCATTTTTAAAGAAGATATTTTCTTGCTCTATCCGCTTTGGAAGGGTAAGGAATTTGACAGAATTGAACTTAGAATGAGAGCCGGCAAGAAGTCTAAAGAGTTTGTCTGGGTTGAAATGATGGGAGCTATTCTTCATGATGAGACCGGTAGACCGGAAGTTTCCATCGGAATTATCCGCAACATAGATGAAGCCAAACAAAAGACACTTGCGTTGAAAAAGAAGGCAGAGAGGGATTCTCTGACCGGGTTATATAATCATAGTGCGTTAAGGGCGCAGATTGACAGCTATTTGGAAGATGGTGGCGGCAAAGAAAAAATAAATGCACTTGTGGTAATTGACCTTGACGATTTCAAAATGGTGAATGATACTTATGGCCACCGCTTTGGGGATAAAGTTATTAAGGAAGTTGCCCAAATGCTTTCAGATACGTTTGGTGAAAACGACATTATCGGAAGAATTGGCGGTGATGAATATCTTGTCTTCTGTAAGGACATGCTTGAAATGACCGTAATCAAAGAAAAATTGGCCGGTTTGTTTGAATGTTTTGAAAATAATCCTATTGGATTGAAGGACAAATATATCGTCAAAGCCAGTGTCGGCGTTGCCGTATCTCCGCAGGACGGAACCAATTACAAAAAGCTCTTTGACAGAGCAGACCGTAATATGTATACGGTGAAACGCAACGGAAAGAATACGTATACTTTCCATGAATAAAATGCAAACAGATTAGAGGAGAAATTGTTAGTATGCTTCAGTTGAAAAATATTTCCTATCGGGTAGAGGAAGATGGGGTTAAGAAAGACATTATTAAAAATGTGAGCGCCACCATCGATCAGCGTTTTGTGGCTATTACAGGACCAAATGGCGGCGGAAAGTCTACATTGGCCAAAATTATTGCAGGTATTGTTGAACCTACGGAAGGGCAGATACTTTTTGACGGCGAAGATATTACAAAGGCCTCTGTAACAGACAGAGCCAAAATGGGAATCAGCTATGCGTTTCAGCAGCCGGTTCGTTTCAAAGGTATTACAGTGAAAGACTTGATTACGCTTGCAGCAGGCAAACAGATTACGACAACAGAGGCCTGCTCCTATCTTTCGGAGGTTGGTCTTTGTGCACGTGAATACATCAACCGTGAGGTAAATGCAAGTCTTTCGGGGGGAGAACTGAAGCGTATTGAGATTGCTATGGTAATGGCAAGAGGAACAAAGCTTTCTGTTTTCGATGAGCCGGAGGCGGGCATCGACTTATGGAGTTTCCAGAATTTGATTCAGGTATTTGAAAATATGCATGATAAAACGGGCGGTTCTATCTTAATCATTTCGCATCAGGAGAGAATTTTAAACATTGCAGATGAAATTCTTGTGATCGCAAATGGTGAGTTAAAAGCGCAGGGAAAGAAAGAAGATATTTTGCCTGATTTATTATGTGAAGGCGCGGGTTGTAAAACTTTATTGGATAAATTAGAAAAGAAGTAATACAGCTAACCTTTGGCAGGAAAAGAATGAATTGAAACGGAAGGCAGGATAGAAAAATGGATGCAATACAAAAAAATCTGCTCGAACAGGTAGCGGGATTACATGAGATCCCTACCGGAGCATATAATATCAGAACCAATGGAGGCTTAGGCGGTCGTAATACCACAGCCAATATAGATATTATTACCAAGGAGGATAAGCCGGGTATTGATATCAAAATTAAGGCCGGAACCAAAAACGAGAGTCTTCATATTCCCGTGCTTTTGACACAGTCAGGATTGAAGGAATCCGTATACAATGATTTTTTCATAGGTGATGATTGCGATGTTACAATTATTGCAGGATGCGGAATTCATAATGGAGGCAAGGAAGGAAGCGAACACAGCGGTATTCACTCTTTTTATGTCGGCAAAAACTCCAAAGTCAGATATATAGAAAAACATTACGGCAGTGGTGAGGGAACCGGTGAGAGAGTGATGAATCCGACTACTCATGTTGAGCTGAATGCAGATGCATATATGGAGATGGACACTGTACAGATTGAAGGCGTAGATTCAACCAAACGTGTAACCACAGCCAAGCTGGGGGACCGTGCAACGCTTGTAATCAAAGAAAAGATTATGACACATGATAATCAGATTGCGGAAACTGATTTCACAGTGGATTTGGATGGCGAGGATTGCGGTGCGAATGTCATTTCTCGCTCAGTTGCAAAAGGGAAATCAAAACAGCTGTTTTTTTCCAAAATTAACGGAAATAACAGATGTAACGGGCATACGGAATGTGATGCCATTATTATGGATGATGCATGTGTACGTGCAGTTCCGGAAATTACGGCAAATCATATTGATGCGAGTTTGATTCATGAGGCTGCAATTGGTAAAATTGCAGGGGAACAGTTGATTAAACTGATGACGCTTGGCTTGACGGAGGCTGAAGCAGAGGCGCAGATTGTAAGCGGATTTTTGAAATAGTGGAACGAAAGAGGGAAATGTAGGGATGTGCATTTCCCCTTATCATAATAAACTGAGAGGTTAAGAAAATGACTAAAATTGACATTGTGTCCGGCTTTTTGGGTGCCGGAAAAACTACGTTTATTCAAAAGATGTTGAAAGATGTTTTACATAATGAGAAGGTTGTATTAATTGAAAATGAGTTTGGCGAAATAGGTATTGACGGAGGCTTCTTAAAAGATGCCGGAATTGAAATTAAAGAGATGAATTCCGGTTGTATTTGTTGTTCACTGGTGGGTGACTTCGGAACTGCTTTGAAAGAGGTTGTGGATACGTATCATCCTGAAAGGATTTTGATTGAGCCATCAGGGGTTGGGAAGCTGTCTGATGTGATTAAAGCAGTTGCGGATTTGTCGATCGGAAAAGAAGAGATGTCAGATGTGTGTCTGAATGCAGCTGTTGCTGTGGTTGACGTATCCAAATGCAAAATGTATATTAAGAATTTCGGTGAGTTTTTCATTAACCAGATTGAGAATGCCGGAACAATTGTTTTGAGCAGAACACAGAATGTAAAGCAGGAAAAAATAGAGGAAGCGGTGGCATTGCTTCGCGAACATAATTCGGAAGCGACTATTATTACGACTCCGTGGGATTTGATTTCGGGAGAGCAGATTCTTTCTACCATGGAGGCAGGTAAAACATTAGAAGAAGAACTGTTAGAAGAAGTGAAAAGACATCATCATGAGCATGAACATCACCATCATCATGACCATGGTGAGGACTGTGATTGCGGATGCCATGAGCACGAACATGAACATCATGAACATCACCACCATCACGACCATGGTGAGGACTGTGATTGCGGATGCCATGAGCACGAACATGAACATCATGAACATCACCACCATCACGACCATGGTGAGGACTGTGATTGCGGATGCCATGAGCACGAGCATGAACATCACCACCATCATGACCATGGTGAGGACTGTGATTGCGGATGCCATGAGCACGAGCATGAACATCACCACCATCATGAGCATGGTGAGGAATGTACTTGCGGATGCCATGAACATCACCATCACCATCACCATGCGGATGAGGTGTTTACAAGTTGTGGATTTGAAACTCCCAAAAAATATACGAAGGATGAGATTACACGAATCCTGGATGAACTTGAAAATGCAGGTAAGTATGGGCTTGTTTTACGTGCCAAGGGTATGGTTCCAGGGGCAGACGGAACATTTATCTATTTTGATTATGTTCCCGAAGAGACTAATGTGCGTGAAGGAAAACCTGATGTAACCGGTAAGATTTGTGTAATTGGTTCCAAGATTTCAGAGCAGAATTTAAAGACACTTTTTGGTATTTAAGAAAAATTAGGAATCCTGTTTCGGAGGCAGAAATGAAAGCAGTATATATTATTAATGGTTTTTTGGAAAGCGGTAAAACAGAGTTTATTACTTTTACAATGCAACAGCCATATTTCAGATCAAAGGGAAAGACCTTACTTCTTCTTTGTGAGGAAGGGGAGAATGAATATGATGAGCAGCTTCTTGCTGAAACCAATACCGTTGTGGAAGTGATTGAAAACAGTGAAGAACTTAATTCCGCGCATCTTCTTTCTCTTGAAAAAAAGCATAAGCCCGAGAGGATTATTATAGAATATAACGGTATGTGGCCGTATAAGGATTTGAAGCTTCCCTGGCATTGGAAAGTAGGGCAGCAGATTACCATCATTAATGCGGCAACGTTCCCGATGTACTACAATAATATGCGTTCTTTCATCGGCGATATGGTGCGCAAGTCCGAGCTTATTATTTTTAACCGCTGTGACGGAATTAAAGATTTGCCATCTTACAAAAGAAATATGATGGCATTGAACCGTACGGCAGAGATTGTATTCGAGGATAAAGATGGAGAAGTAACGGCAACAATGGAAGAAGAATTACCGTATGATGTCAGCAAAGAACATTTGAAACTGACACCGGAGGCTTATCCGATTTGGTTTTTTGATATGCTTGATACACCGGAGAGATATGAGGGAAAGATGGTAAGCTTTCTTGCCTGTATCGTTAAGCCTGATGGGTTTCCTGCCGGGCATTTTGTACCCGGAAGAAGTGCTATGACTTGTTGTGCAGACGATATTGCTTTTCTGGGATTTGTGGCAAAGTGGAAGGCTGCCGGTGATTATCAGAAAGGTGACTGGGTCAACGTCACAGCTGTTGTTAAACACGAGTACTGGTCTGATTATAAAGGGGTTGGACCTGTGCTGTATGTGACAGAAATTGAACGGGCAGAAAAACCGAAAGAAGAAGTGCTTAATCTTGTTTAGGGAGGATTGCGGATGGCAATAGAAAGAACAACGGAAGAGTTTATGATTATCGCAGAACAGATATGCGATATGCTTGCGCAGGCAAGAGTTCCCGGCGATAATGGAATTGTACCGAGTTCATTAAAAGATGGGTTTCGTTATTTTTTGCTGACCTATTCTATTTATATTGCAGACGCTGATGGTGAAATATCAGAGGAAGAGCGTGAGGTTATACGGAAGTACTTGCAGACTTGTCCGTCTGTGCGCGATATGCACATTATGAAAGTACGTGACCATATTGATGAAAATATACTTCTTATGGTTCCGATGGCAATTCAATGTGCAGCGAGAGCGGATCGCACCAAAATGATACCGGATGATATTTTCTGTGCGCAAAAGGCGCAGATTCTTGTGGATGCGATTGGAGAGTATGGGCGAGAGTTGTTAGCGGCACATAAGATGGAATCGGCGGAAGGGGTAGGGCGTCTTGCCTGTTTTCAGAAAATGCTGGAGATTTATTTACAGGAGTTAGATGTATACATTCCTTTTGAAAAACGCCTTATTGTTAGAAAACAACCCAAAAAGGAAGCAGCAGTAATGGATCCGCTACAGCTTGAAGCGGCACTGGAGGAATTACATTCTTTGGTGGGAATCAACGGTGTTAAGCAGGAAATCAGCAGTCTGGTTAATTTGGTTAAAGTACAAAACAAACGTAAAGAACTTGGCATGAAAACCGTTGAAATTTCTAAACATATGGTATTTCTGGGTAATCCGGGAACCGGTAAAACAACAGTTGCAAGAATTGTTGCCAAAATTTATCAGCACATGGGGATTTTATCCAAGGGATCTTTTGTGGAAACAGATCGTGCCGGCTTGGTGAAAGGATACGTGGGACAAACTGCAGCACGTGTTAAAGAGGTTTGCGAAAGTGCTTTGGGTGGTATTCTTTTCATTGATGAGGCATATTCTCTTGTTGTAAATAAATCAGAAGGAGATTTTGGTCTGGAAGCGATTGAAACTCTCTTGAAGGAGATGGAAGACCACAGAGAGGATTTTGTGGTGATCGTTGCAGGGTATACGGATGAGATGGAGCAGTTCTTAAATTCGAATCCGGGACTGAAATCCCGCTTTAACAAGATTATTTCTTTTGAAGATTATACTGCAGAAGAATTAATGGATATTATGAATCGGATGCTGACCTCGCAGCAATATAAGCTTAGTGAAGGAGCATATGAGTACTGTGAAAAATTCTTCCGCGAAAGAATTGAACGCGGTGGTAAAGGTTTGGCCAATGCAAGAGATGTGCGAAATTTCATAGAACAGGCTATCTCACATCAGGCGAGTCGCGTTGTGGAGATTTTGGATGCTACTATGGAGGATTTACAGTTATTAACAATTGATGATGTGAATCGGTGCAAGTTACAGTAAATCCGTGTAGTTGCAAATTTAGCGAATGGAATAAAAAAAATAAAATAAAAAGAGTATCATAAACAACCAAAGTCGTTTATGATACTCTTTTTCGTCGGAGTGACAAGATTCGAACTTGCGACCTCTGCCTCCCTAAGGCAGCGCTCTAGCCAAACTGAGCCACACCCCGATTGGAATGTTTGTTTTTCAACTCACGAATGCTATTATATATGGAATATATATGTTTCGTCAAGTCTTTTTTTAAAATATTTTGCTGTTTTTTATTAATAAGAACATGAAAAGGCGTTTTTTGGTTCATAATATAGAAGAAATAATGTCAAGAACAAGAGGATGGTGAACCGGATGTGTAATATAATAGGATATTTACAGGAACATGGAAGTGAAACGTTTGAAGAACGCAATTTTGGGGCAACGGATGCATTGATTTTGTCTCAGGTATCTTATGTTAATTGGTCCGGAATCGTCAGGGAGAATAAAACCCCGGAAAACGGATGTAGTATGAAAGAAATTCTTACGTTGGGGAAGGAAAGACAGATTGTCAAAGGCTCTTTTTTTGGACCACAGAATTTATGCCTTGTTTCGATTTGTGCAAGCAGCAAAAGATTTCGGGATGTTAAAATGTTTGCATATAAATCCTGTCACAAAAAAAGTGTACATCTCCAGTTTGCGGCTGTTTCTTTTTTGCTGCCGGGAAATAAGATATGCGTTGTTTTTCGCGGAACAGATGAAACAGTGAACGGATGGCAGGAGAATTTCAGTATGGTGTACCGTTTTCCTGTTCCGGCCCAGGAGCTCGCGGTGAAATATCTCGAGGAGTTGATGGAAGAGAATCCTTCTGCAAAGATTGTTGTTGCAGGCCATTCCAAAGGCGGGAATCTTGCAGTATACGCTGCTGCAAAGTGTAAGGAGGAACTGCAGAAACGAATCAGAAGAGTGTATAATTTTGACGGGCCGGGATTTTGGGAGGAATTTCTCGGAGAAGAGTCTTACAGAAGGATTGCGGAGAGAATTCGAAAGTATGTTGTTCCTGAGAGCCTGGTGGGAATTCTTCTTAGAAATGAAGGAAGAACATATATGGTTGAGAGCAGTGGCCGAGGAATGATGCAGCACGACCCCTTTCAATGGGAGATTTTGGATTACCGATTGAAACGGGCAACACATTATGATTTGGAAAAGAGAAGAAAAGGGGAACTGTTAAATGAAAAAATATTACGTTTACCCAGAGAAGATGCCAGAAAGTTGATTGATTCTTTTTTTCATGCGGTCAATAAGCGCGGAATCGGCGATATCACACAGATGAAACTGGATGATACACTCGCCGTTGTCCGCGGTTTTGCAGAAGAAAGCAGCTATAACAGAGAAGCTGTCAGTGTGCTCGGAAGTTTGGTTGTTTATTTTGTGCCGTCACATTTTTAAAAGATGGTTGCCGGATAGATGAATGCTTGGCATTATCTGTCCGGTCCATCGGCCAAAATATTATTAAAATAATAGAGTGAATCCAACATATTATACATATCAGCGCTAAACTGCTTTCTTGTAAGGCTCGGATCTTTGCTGTTGTTGTTTCTCAACGCAAATGTTTCGCTGGGAGAGAAATGCAGCAGAACACAGCAACCGGCAGAACGGGATGAGGATCTGTAATGGCTCAAAAATCCCGGAACAAAGAAATTGCGATCCAAAAACCAGTGTCCTGCAGGTGTTGAATAAGGTGTGTCGCTATACGGATAATCAGAATCGCATAATTCCAGGATATCTTCTTTTTCTAAGTAGACCTCACAGAAAATCGGAAAAAAATCTTTTGATAATCCTGAAATATTTTTCGATACGGGTGTCCCTCCTCCTAAAATTAAAATGCCGCCATTATAGGTCCAGTTTTCGATATCATTCATCAAATCTTTCGAAAGTGTTGAGGTATCGAAATTATCAATCATAAGGAACGTAAGGGCAGGAAGGTTCTCTTTTAGTGTCGCAGGGTCAAGGGAGATACTGTGTAACGGATAATTAATTTCATCCGCATTACATGTATGTTTGTCAAATGTAGATTTTATAAGAGCATCCGCAGATTTTCCAAGAATGCCCATGCAGATGCTGCTTTCCTGGTTGTTGTAGTTGATTTTGTAATATCGATTATGTAAATATTCTATGTGATCGATTTTTAGAGCGCATGAAGAGGGAATGAGCTGCTTATAGGTAGAATCCTTGTTGACAGAAAACGGAATGACGTGTGAAAAAGCGGTTTCATCTTTTTCGAGCTTACTTATTTGAATCGTGCCGTCGTACTTTTTACCTGTATTTTTGATGGTGAGAAGATAATAGTAAGGCATATAATTCAAATCATAAGTTCTGTGAGAAGGAAACTCTTCAGGGGCTGCATAATATTTATAATACCCTCTTTCCCCATAGGGCTGTATGATAGGCGTTAATGAAATTTCCAATTGAGGATGTGAGAATGAATATATAATGATATTTGAAATTCCGATTAGTGGTATTGCCAAAGCAATCATAGATAAAATTGTAAGTAATGGATGTTTGTTTATAAACTGTTTTAACATATCATACCTCTTTTTTGTTTTGTCAGAATGGTTGTAAATACGGTTGACCATCAAAGGGCAGGGGTTCCGTTGTAGTTGTAATTATAGTAAAGGGAGTAGAGGATAGCATTCATATTGGAGAGAAAGTTTTCATATTCCTCGGAATGATTGTCTATACCAATCTGAGCAACTACCTCTGTGGGAGAGAAATGTGTCATGGCACAGGCTCCCGCTTGGTGCTTGAAACTTGCATATAATGCGGAATTATTATTCGTGAAAGAATCGGTGCGGGTAATTAGGGCAAACGGAACATTTTTGTAATCATAGTATTGAGAAAATTCCGGATTAAGTTGTTTATCAGGATGCAGATATACCAGGATGTCTGCATCTTCGAAAAAGTTGTCAAATCCGGAAAAATTCTGTGTTGCAAGGCCGCCGCCGCCAAAAATCAGGAGTCCGCCTTCACGAACCCAGTTCTCGATAGCATCCAGAGATTTGCAGGAGAGGTCCTCCGTATTCATATTATCAATTAACAGATAAGTAAGAGCAGGAAGTATCTGTGTAAGTTCCTCTTCTCTAAGATTAAGTGTCTTGATGGGATAAAAGTGCGTATAATATTCGTTATTCTCGGCAGGAAAAGCATAGTCTGTAAGTATCTTGGAGCTATTTCCAAGAATTCCGATGCATAATGCTTTTTTCTTGGGATAAAAGTCAATGTTGCAAACAGTTCTCTCAAAACGGTCTATGACTGCAACTTTTGTAAAACGTTCCGTGCTTGATAACAGAATCTTTGTATTCTGTTGTGCGGGCGCCGTGATGGCAAATTCGTGGTATTCATTTTCTCCCTGGGCACATAGATACCCTTGCCATGATTTGCCGGGATTATTCATTGTTAAAAGGTAATAAAAGATTGTTTGTTCGGAATCGAATTTTTGTTTTATATGGGGGTTTCCTTTTCCGTATGGTTTGGTGATGCCATCGAGAGAAAACATGATATCTTTTCGCATATTTGAGTGGTTAATGACAAGAGTACTCTGAATAAGAACAAAGAGGATAAGGACAAAAAATATCGAAACAATAACTACTATGTTATTTTTAGTGAATGATTTGATTCCCATTTTAAGTATAGGCCTCCATAAAAAACATATATCTATATAATAATATCAAATAAATAAAAACGCAAGCTTTTTTGATGTTTATTTGTTTTTTTTCTGTATATATGGACTGGAAAAGAAACATTGATTCTGATACAATAAATAAAATGGGGCATCAATGAAGGATTCCTGCAGACAGTTAGTTCTACGGAGGATAGAAAAATGGCAGAAAAAATACGTATAGAGGGTATTATCAATAAGACAATCAGTTATTCCATGCATCAGAATGGAATTTATGCGCTTAAAACGATTCGCCTTAGTAATCTTACAGAGGAGGAATGGGAAGGTCTTCGCATAAGTGTAACTTTCATGCCTGAATATGCAGAAAGTCTGGAACTTTCCGTGATGAAATTGTCAACGTATGAAAAGGTTGAAATCAAGAATCCGGTAGCGGTGGTAAATGCAGATTATTTTGTGGCATTAACGGAGAAGGAAACCGGAAGCATTAAGATTGAGGTATACCATGGAGAAGAACTGCTTGGCAGCTTGGTGCAGGATATTGAATTGTTGCCTTACGGACAGTGGAGCGGTATGGTTTATATGCCGGAACTTCTATGCTCCTTCGTAATGCCGAATCATCCAACCGTTACGACTCTTTTATCCTCTGCATCCAAATGGCTTGAAACATGGAAGTCCGATCCGTCTATTTTAGGGTATTCCAAACAGGACCCTAACGATGTCAAAATGCAGGTAGCAGCAGTATATGAGGCAATGCGTCAGGAAAATATTGCATATTCGTTACCGCCCGCTTCCTATGAATCCGTAGGTCAAAAAATCAGAACTCCGGATGAAGTGCTTGGACAGAAATTTGCGACCTGTCTGGATTTGACGGTTCTGTATGCATCCGTTTTGGAGGCAATGCGATTAAATCCGTTGATTATATTGAAAAACGACCATGCTTTTATCGGTTGTTGGTTAGAAGAGAAAACTTTTGCGGAATGTATCCAGGAGGATATTTCTGCCATACATAAAAGAATTGCAGAAGGAATCGACGAGCTCATTCTTGTGGAATGCACATCGTTGGTTGCCGGCTCGCAGACTTCTTTTGAGGAAGCGGTGAAAATTGCCAAGCATTCGCTTCTTAAGGAAGAAGAGTTTAAGATGGCAATTGATGTAGCGCGGTGTCGCGGCAGTAATATACGACCGATGCCTGCCCGTATAATGGAGGAAGGCACCTATCGTCTGGTGGAATATAAGTCAAATGATGCGTCTGTAAGTGCACCCGAAGTGCTCAGCACGGCAGGACGCGGTGCTGTTGTAGAAGAGAATAAAATGACCAAGCAAAAGCTTTGGGAAAGAAAACTTCTTGATTTGAGTCTTCGTAATATGCTGCTTAATTTCCGTGTTACCAAGAATTGTGTACAGCTTATGGTAAATGATCCTGCACAATTGGAAGATGCCCTTTCGCATGGAGATGATTTTGCGGTGTTCCCGATTCCGCAGGAATCAACACTGACTCCCGGACAGGATAAAATTTATGTTCTTTCAGAGAGTGAAGAATTACAAAACACCATGAAATCAGAATTTTCCAGCAAAAGAATCAGAACCTTTTTGCCGGAAGAGCAGCTTGCGACAAGTATGAAATTTTTACAGCGCCAGGCAAAGCACAGCATGGAAGAGAACGGTTCCAATACATTGTATATGGCGCTTGGTATGTTGAAGTGGTATGAATCTGATGTCAGCACCAAAGAACGCTATGCACCGCTTGTCATGGTGCCCGTTGATTTGACCAAACGCTTACAGGATAAGCATTATCATATTAAGATTCGTGACGAAGAAGCACAGATTAATGTAACGCTTCTTGAATTTTTACGTCAGGATTTCGGCATGGATATCGGAGGGCTCGATCCGCTACCGACAGATGAAGCAGGCCTTGATATGCCGCTTATTTTGAACACAATCAGACAGAGTGTTATGGAGAAAAAGCATTGGGATGTCTTGCCGTATGCTTTTCTTGGTATCTTTTCTTTCAGTCGCTTCATTATGTGGAACGATATCAGAAACCGCTCCAAAGACATTCTTTCGAATAAAGTTGTGGCAAGTCTGATTTCCGGCAAAATGGAATGGGAACCGAAGGAAACGCCGGATGTTACAACTTTGGATAAAAGAGTAAAACCAAATGAAATGGCAGTTGTGATGAGTGCAGACTCTTCTCAGATGGTGGCTATTGAAACAGCAGCTAAAGGTGAAAGTTTTGTGTTGCACGGACCGCCCGGGACAGGAAAGAGCCAGACAATTACCAATATGATTGCCAATGCATTGTATCAGGGTAAATCCGTACTTTTTGTTGCGGAAAAGATGGCGGCACTTTCTGTTGTACAGAAGCGTCTGGAGAAAGTTGGGCTTGCTCCGTTTTGTCTGGAATTACATTCCAACAAATCACAGAAACAGGCTGTTTTAAGTCAGTTGGAAAGAACATTGAAGGCAGCCGGTGCAACTTCATCGGAGGAGTATGCGAAGCAGGCAGAACGTTTGTATCAGCTAAGAACCGAATTGAATGATGTGGTGGAAGCGCTGCATGAGAAATTGCCGGTGGGATTCTCCGTATATGAATTGATTGGTAAGTACGAGAGAAATAAGGAATTTGCGGGTCTTTTGGATTTTAGTGCCAAAGAAGCGCAGGAGTTTGATGCAGCGAAGTACAGGGCTGTTTTAGACAGCATCGGTCGTTTGCAGGTGGTTGCAAACGAGTGCGATGATATAAATAAGCATCCGCTGGCTGACTTCAGACCGAAGAATTACAGTATGCAGATGCGCGCAGACTGGGAAGCGTGTCTGGAACGTTATCAGATGATTCTTTCAAATTTATCCAAAGAGATTTCTTTGTTTGAAAAAGGGTTTGGCATGCAGGGGACTTTTTCTTTGGCTGATATCCGTTTCGCAGAGCAGTTGACGGGACATTTGTTACAGATGGAGCGAATTTCGGAAGAACTTTTATCAGGTGGCGCAGCGTTGAGCCGAGAGAGCGAAATACGTGCTTTTATTAAGACGGGTACAGAGTTAAAAGCCATTCGCGAAGAACTGCTTGCTCATTATAAACCGGATATTCTCGACTATGATGTTACGGCTGCGAAGCAGCGCTATATTACGGCACAGGGCAAATTCTTTATTACAAAGAAAATGGAAATCAATGCCCTTGTAAAGGAATTAAAGTTCCTTGCGCTGGATCCCCGCTTCGTAACAGAACAGAATCTTGAAACGTTATACGAGCGTATCGCGATGTATAAAAACATCAGGGAAAATGCCAAGTCAGATGCATTTTTAGAGAGTGCTTTTGCCGGTCTATGGCAAAAGGATGAAACGGATTGGAATAAAATTTCTGCATTTTATGAGAAGCATTACCTGGTTTGTCAGGCAATTCAGAATGCGGATGCAAACGGAACTTTCAGGCAGGCTGTGCAGCGGGTAATTGCTGAGAAACGGATGGGTGCTGTTTTGGAGGCAAATCGACAGTCGCTTGAGGCATTTATGGAAATTCGGAAAGAAGCAATAAAAGAAGAAAATAATTTGATGTCCGAATACGGATTGCAGTGGAGCAGTTTTGAAACAGAAGCGGATTTTGTAAGCTTCATGCAGGAAAAAATCAGAACATGGAAACAGAATACGGAGGAATTACGTTCTTACACGGCATTCTGTGAGGCGGAGAATAAACTGAATGAACTTGGACTTGGTCTCATTGCGGAAGGTTTTAGAAAGAATGAGTTTACCGGGGAACAGCTTTTACCTGTATTTGAGTGTAATTTTGCCAAAGCACTTGCGATGGCGGAAATATCAGCTAAAACTGTACTTGCACAGTTTAACGGTGCAGGTTTTAATGCTGCCGTGGCACAGTTCTGTGAGCTTTCTGACCGGTTTGAGTTGTTAACAAGACAGGAAGTAGTGGCTAAACTTTCCGCAAGAATCCCGAAAGCGGGAGAAGGAATTGCACAGTCTTCCGAACTGGGCATTTTACAAAAGGCTATTAAGAGTCAGAGAAGGGCAATGCCGATTCGAAAGCTCTTTAATCAGATTCCGACTTTGCTTGGAAGAATGTGTCCCTGTATGCTGATGAGTCCGATTTCCGTGGCACAGTACATTGATCCGTCCTTCCCGAAATTCGATCTTGTAATTTTTGACGAGGCTTCCCAGCTTCCGACAGGTGAATCGGTTGGCGCACTTGCGAGAGGTGAAAATGTTATTGTTGTAGGTGATCCGAAGCAGCTGCCTCCGACAAGCTTTTTCATGACAAACCAGCAGAATGAGGAAGAACTCGATGTTGAGGATATGGAGAGTCTTTTGGATGACTGTCTTGCGTTATCGCTTCCTCAGAAACATCTTTTATGGCATTACCGTTCCAGACATGAGAGTTTAATTGCATACAGTAACATGATGTATTATGATAATCTTTTGTATACTTTCCCTTCACCGAATGATTTGGTGTCTGAGGTGAAATGGGTACATGTGGAGGGAACGTACGATCGGGGTAAAACCAAACAGAACCGTGCGGAAGCAGAGGCTGTTGTGGCAGAAATCATCAGACGTCTTGAAGATGAAGAGTTACGTAAAAGCAGCATCGGCGTTGTTACTTTCAGTTCGGTACAGCAGGAATTAATTGATGACCTTTTACAGGAAGCGTTGCATGCGAAGCCTGAATTGGAAATTTATGCACTTGGTGGCGAAGAGCCGATTTTCATCAAGAATCTTGAAAATGTACAGGGTGATGAACGAGATGTGATTCTCTTCTCTATTGGCTATGGTCCGGATAAGGATGGCAGAGTGGGATTGAACTTTGGTCCGATTAATCAGGAAGGTGGTTGGCGACGACTGAACGTTGCGATTACACGTTCAAGAAAAACAATGATGATCTTCTCAACACTTCGTCCTGAGCAACTGGATTTGTCCAGAACTACTTCCGAAGGATTGGTTGGTTTGAAGGGATTTCTTGAATTTGCGGCACGTGGCAAGAACGCGCTTTATACAAGAAATGATGTGAAAAAACAAAGAAACAGTGATGTGGCCAAAGCGATTGTTACACGATTGAACGAAGCGGGATATCAGGCAAATCTTGATATCGGAACGTCAGAATATAAGGTTGATATCGGTGTTGTGCATCCTGAGAATCAGGATACGTATTGTCTGGGAATTCTCTGCGATGGCGAGAATTATATGGCAGCAGGAACCGCGCGTGACAGAAACCTTTTACAGCCGCAGGTACTGGAAGGACTTGGCTGGAAGCTGCACCGTATCTGGACACTTGACTGGATGGATACGCCGGAGCGTGAATTCGATAAAATTGTTGCAGCAATAGAAAAGGCACTTGCGCCGGAAGAAGAACTTACGGTGGAAGATAATCCTGCAGAGGAGATTGAGACAGCACCGGCCATGGGTGATGCGACAGATATGCCTGAAGGCTGCGAGACGGCAATTCTGACAACAGAAGATGCGGAAACGATTACAGAAGAAAATGCGGGAGAACTTGCGGCGAAAACATCAGAAGCGGCGAAAGAAGCAAAGCACTATGTGCGTAAGACGTATACCGTCGGACAGTTTGACAGAATCGGTGATTCTGAAGAGTT